>JAKAFS010000030.1 GCA_021817825.1 Deltaproteobacteria bacterium
TTTAAAGATTTCGTAAGACTTTGACATAAGGCAAAATTACAGTCAAACGAAATCATGGAAAGCCCTATTGAAATGCCGCAAATGAGGGCAGCCGGGGAAAGGCTTGGATCAGGCCCGGGATCTCCTCCGTGGGCTCAAGGGCGTCGAGGAGCCCCCCCTTTGCAGAGCGGCGTCTCGCCCACTGTCCAGCTCAATTCGGGACGCAGTGCGCCCACAATTGGAAAGGTCTGATAGGACAGGCGCATGAAGACGTCAACCTGAAGTTACCAATCCCTATTATCGCCTCCGGCAAGTTTTTTTCTATTCGGATAGCTCTTTGTTCACGGGCACGTTCGTCCTACAGTTCCTCTTCTGCGGGACGGCTCCCCTGATTTCTGCGCCCTCAGGTCGGCTTTTTCTTGTTCTTCACCGCCCGGGTGATGGCCGCATCCAGGATCTCCTTCATGGCATTCATGGATTCGATCAGCAGTGCCCGGTCTTCGGCGGAAAAGGAGGGAAAGTCGAGTTCGTCGATCTTGCTTGCCGCAAGGTCGATCCCGGCGGCGGTCGCTTCGGCCTTGGTCCGCTTCGCCGTCGCTGCGGCGCCGGTCTCGGTTGCCTTCGCGGCGGCCCTTGAAGTTCGGTGCACCGAACTAACTTATCTATCCGATACTATTAAGACTACTCCGCAGGGTGTCTTCATTTTGCTTGGCCGGAAAGCCCTGTCCTGAAAGAGGCAGGGCGGGGCAATATGATCCAAGCCTTGACCGATTCCCGGCAGTAGATCCGAAGGGATTTGCCGCCGGGGTGAAAGGCTTTGCGCCTGCGGGGAATCGAGGCCCGACTGAGCAAGGATGCAAGGCTACAGCCATTAATGAAGCTTTTGACGGTCTCGGGGATGGCCGAGATACTGTCCGGCCAAGGCATTGTGATACTCCTGGTAATGGGTCATGAATTCCTTCAATTCCTCCTGGTTTGCGAACTCGATTTGACTCAAGCAGGAATCAAGGTAAGTCAGCGCGGACGCCGGTCGTTGATCTTTTTCGTACGGCTGGTTGATGGCTTCCAGGGTCTTTTCTTTAATCATGCCGAAAAGAGCGGCTCTGCCTTTTGACGCCAAAAAGCGGCGCAGGAGGGTCTCATAATGCCGCTCATCTCGGATGCACGTCCCGAGATTTTCGTTCTCGTCATCCAGGATTTCTTCAATGCGAATCTTGCGCAATTCCTCTTCCGCCCATTTCAAGTGACATTTTTTAAATTTCAATCCTGAATCGCACGGACAAAGGTCATTTCTGCCGATCTTGCTGAAATTTTCGAGGATGAATTCTTCGACCTCGCGAAGTTGCTCCTTCTCCGCCTCGGCTTTCCAGCGCGCCTGTCTCTGGGCCACTTCCCGGGGATCATAGAAAGCTTCCAGATCGAATCGGAATCCTACGGGCTGGTCCTCTTCGGGCTCATCAAAGAACTCATCCAGATCGTCCCTGGTCAGCGTATCGAGATCGACCTCCCCCTTTTCATAGTACTCCTCGAAAAGCGGACGAAGGTCCCGGCGTTTGATCAGGGCAAAATCTGCTATCAGTTCGGTCCGGAGCTGATAATTCTCGCCGGGAGAGTTGATGATCTCCAGGAAAAAGTCCTCGATCTCCTTTTTCGTTTCCGGGTAGGCGGTCCAGAGGTTCCAGAGCCCCGTGATCTCGTTGAGCACGGTGACCTGGTCATTTTCCCGATCTTCTTCGATAAATGATTTCAACGCCGGGATCGCCGCCGGCCCGACGCGCAGATAGCATTCCGGAAGTGCATCCCAGAGCCAGTCGATGTCGTACTCGTCGGCCAGTTGCGTGGCGTCGAGAAAGGCCTCCATGGAACGGGGATCGCCCAGAATGCCGAGGAGGTAGACCGCATGGACGACGGCAAAAACTTTGGAGCCCTCCATCCGGTAGTACTTTTCCTCCCTCGCGATGCGGATGAGCAAGGGAAGGACGCTTTCGCGACGGCGTTTGATCTCGTCCAGATAATCGGTCTCCAGGCGGTCACCCTCCTGAAATATCAGATCGACGAGCTCAGCATCCGTAAGATTATGATAATTCATTTCAAAACACCGTCTCTTCCTGGCTCTGATCCCCAAGGCTTCGCGCCGCCCAAACAGAAATCAATGATGATTGGCTGATGATGTCCTGCCGCGGAAGAGATCGCCTGCCTGCCGGATCTGCTTGAGTTCCGCAAGGGCCGGATCGGCGATGGCCAACGTGAGCCCCGCCGTCTGCGCGGCGGCGAGGAGCGCCGCCTGGAGCCAAGGTCGTTCGGGCCGCTCGCGGCCGATCGCGGTCAGATCGAGAAGGGTCGGACAACCGACCTGCTCGGCGCACCAACCGATGAGACCGAGCGCCGTCTTGGTCGCGGCGGCCGTCGGCAGCGCGCCTGCGGGCGAAAGGTCGATCACGATTCCCTCTTTCGTGAAGCCGCACGGCCGCGCGGCGGCAACGATCCGGCGGATCTCGGCACGGCAGAGGGTCGTCCCCGCTTCGGGACGGCAACGGAGGACCGGAACGGCTCCGTACTGGGCGGCCGCGGCAAGCAAATCTTCCGCATCCTCGCCTGGGCCTGCCATCCGGACCAGAACGCGGCCGGGATAGCGGCGCAAAACCCCCTCGACCCCTGCGATACGCTCGACATCGATCAGCAGGGGAAGGCGCGTCGTCGGGGCGATCTGCGTCAGAACCCGGGCCAGGGTCTCCCTTTCGTCGAGGCCGGGCGCCATCATCTTGAGTTGGAGAAGCGCCGCCCCCTCCTTGTCCTGCTCGCGCACAGCCTGGCGCAGGGGGCCGACCTCGCCGGCCGCAACGGTTTGGCGCAGGGTCTCATTTTCTGCCAGGTTCATCCGCGAGCCGATCAGGGCCAGGGGCCCTCCCCCTTCCAGGACCAGGGACTGGCGGGCGGAGCTTGCGGCCGCAAGCGACCGCCGCACCGGGGCGACCGGCTGCGCGGCGGCCAGGTTTTTGGCCAGGGCGGCAATATGGTCCGGCGTCGTCCCGCAGCAGCCGCCCATGAGATTGACGCCGGCCTTCGCAAAGGCCGGGCCGAAGGAGGCAAAGTTTGCGGCGCCCATGCCGAAGATCGTCTCTTCGCCGATCAGCTCCGGCAGCCCCGCATTCGGCTTGGCCAAAAGGGGCACCGTCGCATAGGGCTTCATCCGGCCGATCATCTCCAGCATCGCCTCGGGTCCTGCGGAGCAGTTGCAGCCCACGGCATCGGCCCCCAGGGCCTGAAGGGCGACGAGGGCCGTCAGAGGATCGGTCCCGTTGAGCGTCCGGCCGTTTTTCTCATAGGTCATGCTCACGATCGTAAAGAGCTGGGACACCTCGCGGACGGCGATCAGGGCGGCCCGCGCCTCCTGGATATCGATCATCGTCTCGATGACGAACCCGTCGACGCCCCCCGCCAGCAGCCCCTCGGCCTGTTCCCGGAAGTTGGCCACCGCTTCCGCGAAGGGAAGATCGCCGAAGGGCTCGACAAAATGGCCCGTGGAGCTGATGTCCCCGATCACAAAGGCCTCGGGACCGACCGCCTCTCTGGCGATCCGGGCCAGGGCCCGGTTCATCCCGAAAACGTCGGTCACGCCGTAGCATTCCAGCTTTTTCCGGTTCGCCCCGAAGGTCGCCGTATAGACGCCGTCGGCGCCGGCCTTGCGATAGGCCCCATGGATCGCCGCCGGCGCCTCGGGATGGTCCAGGCACCACGCCTCGGGACAGACCCCGGCGGGCAGACCCCGCTTATGGAGTTCCGTCCCCATGGCCCCGTCGAGGACCAGAATCTTTTTTTTCAGCAAGGCGGCAAGGCGTCCCTTTGATTTCATCATGACCTCCAGAATGCGGCAGGGGCTAAAAACAAAAGGCCGCTCCCTGCCTGCGGAGCGGCCCCTCTCTTAGACCTCAGGCCATCAATGCCCCGACCTGCCGGGCGATCCGGTCGCCCATCTCGGCGGTGCCGACGACCGTGGTCCCGGGCTGGCGGATGTCCCCGGTCCGGAAACCGGCCTTGAGGACCTCGCGGACCGCTTTTTCCACGAGATCCGCCTCGGTCGCCATGCCCAGGGAAAGGCGGAGCATCATCGCCGTCGACAGGATCATGGCGATGGGGTTGGCCAGGTTCTTTCCGGCAATGTCCGGGGCGGAGCCGTGGATCGGCTCGTACATGGCCGTCTTTTCGCCCTGGCTCGCCGAAGGAAGCATCCCCATGGAGCCGGTCAGCATCGAGGCCTCGTCGCTCAGGATATCGCCGAAGAGGTTCGTCGTCACGATGACGTCGAACTGGCCGGGGTTCCTGATGAGCTGCATGGCGCAGTTGTCGACGTACATGTGCGAAAGTTCCACATCCGGATAGTCGCGTCCCACTTCGGTCGTTACGGTCCGCCAGAGTTCCGTCGTCTCCAGGACGTTGGCCTTGTCCACCGAGAGGAGCTTCTTGCGGCGCTTCCGGGCCAGTTCGAAGCCGACCTTGGCGATCCGGCGGATCTCCGTTTCCGAATAGATCATGGTGTTGACGCCAATCCGCTCGCCCTTTTCGACCCGGACCCCCCGGGGCTCGCCGAAATAGACATCCCCGGTCAGCTCCCGGACGATGACCAGATCGATCCCCCGGATGATCTCGGGACGCAACGGCGAAGCATCGATCAAATCATCGAAGACGCGCACGGGCCGAAGGTTGGCGAACAGGCCGAGGCCCGCCCGGAGCCCCAGGAGACCCCGCTCGGGGCGGACGCTGTAGTCGAGGGGCTCCCACTTCGGGCCGCCCATGGCGCCGAGCAGCACGGCATCGCTTTGGGCGGCCATCTGGAGGACCGCGTCGGTGAGCGGCGTCCCGTAAGTGTCATAGGAGATCCCGCCGACCAGCCCTTCGGTCCGCTCGAAGCGGACAGCGGCCCGCTCGGCCACGACATCGAGCACCTTGCCGGCCTCTTGCATCACTTCCGGTCCGATCCCGTCGCCGGGCAAAACCGCAATGCGGAATGTCTTCATTTCTTCTTTCCTTTCGCGATGTGGTTCATGAGTCCGCCGTCGGCGATCAGCTGCTGCATGAAGGGCGGCACGGGCTGGATCGTCAGCGGCGTTGCCTCTTGGGCGATCCGGATGAGACCGGCATCGGCATCGACCTCGATCTCGGTCCCCTCGGCCACCTTGGCCCAGAGGTCGGCGGACTCGAAGATCGGCAACCCCATGTTGAAGGAGTTGCGGTAGAAAATCCGGGCGAAACTCTTGGCCACCACACAGGCGACCCCCGCCGCCTTGATCGCGATCGGCGCATGCTCCCGGGAGGAGCCGCAGCCGAAGTTCTCGCCGCCGACGATGATGTCCCCGGGCTTCATCTTCTTCATGAAATCGGGATCGGCATCCTCCATGCAGTGGGCGGCCAGGACCTGGGGGTCCGAGGAATTCAGGTACCGCGCCGGGATGATGACATCGGTATCGATATTGTCGCCGAATTTCCATATCTTTCCTTTGAATTTCATATTGTCACATCCTTTCGAATCGTTTCATTTCCTCTTCTTTACTCCCCCTCCAACACCCGCATGGTGATGGGGTTTCGCAGGAGGCGATTGGGAGATTTTTTCCGGGCACCCTGACACCGCAGCGGAGCGCCCGCCGGAAAACATGTCTGAGCGCGTAGCGCGAGTTGGTTTTCCGGCAGCGTAGCGAGGATGATCAGGGTCGGAAAAAGATCCTGAGCCCCGGCGAAGCCCCATCGCCGTGCAGGCGCACCCCCCTACAGCTGATCCGGCCCGGCAAGCCGACCGGCAATCGCCGAGGCCGCGGCCACGGCGGGGTTGGCGAGATAGACCTCGCTGCCCGGATGGCCCATCCGGCCGACGAAATTCCGGTTCGTCGTCGCGACGGCCCGCTCCCCTTTGGCCAAGACCCCCATGAACCCCCCCAGGCAGGGTCCGCAGGTGGGCAGGCTGATCGCCCCGCCGGCATCGAGGAAGATGTCGAAGAGCCCCTCTTTCATCGCCTGCCGGTAGACCATCTGCGTCGCCGGGATCACGATCAGGCGGACCCCCTTGGCCACCCGGCGTCCCTTGAGGATCCCGGCCGCGACGCGCAGATCTTCGATCAGACCGTTGGTGCAGGAGCCGATGATGGCCTGGTCGATCCGGACATCGCCGACGGCGCTGATTCCCCGGGCGTTGGAGGGCAGATGGGGAAAGGAGACCTGGAGTTCGATCTTTTCCACGTCGATGTCGATGACCGAATGGTACCGGGCGTCGGGATCGGAGGTGTAGAACTCGTAAGGACGCTCGGTCCGGCCCTTCACATAGGCCTCGGTCACGGCATCGGGAATGAAGATCCCGTTCTTGCCGCCCGCCTCGATCGCCATGTTGGCCATCGTCAGGCGGTCGGTCTGCGTGAGGCCGCTCACCGTCTCGCCGGTGAACTCCATGGACCGGTAGAGGGCGCCGTCGACGCCGATTTTGCCTATCGTGTAGAGGATCAGGTCCTTTCCCGTCACCCAGGGCTTGCGCTTTCCGTGGTAGACGAACTTCATCGTCTCGGGCACCTTGAACCAGAGTTCGCCGGTGAGCATCGCCGCGGCAAGGTCGGTGCTGCCGACCCCGGTGGCGAAGGCGCCGATGGCCCCGTAGGTGCAGGTATGGCTGTCGGCGCCGATGACCAGATCCCCGGGGCCGACGATCCCCTGCTCGGGCAGGAGCGCATGCTCCACGCCGGCCGCGCCGATTTCGTAATAATGGTCGAGGGCCTGCTCGTGGGCAAAGTCCCGCATGATCTTGCACTGCTCGGCCGAAGCGATGTCCTTGTTCGGGGCGAAGTGGTCGGGAACGAGGACGACCTTCTGCTTGTCGAAGACCTCCTTGCCCCCGGCCTTCCGGAACTCGTCGATGGCGATCGGCGCCGTGACGTCGTTGCCGAGGGCGATATCGACCCGGGCGTTGATCAGTTGCCCGGGACTCACCTCCGAAAGGCCGGCGTGGCGGGCCAGAATTTTTTCCGATATGGTCATTCCCATGATTTGCTCTCCTTGCGTGATTTGAAAGGCGCCGCGATCATTACCATGAACGGCTTTTTTCTATTACCGGAACTGGCGTATTTATGCAACTTCGACCTTCTTGGCATCCTTGCCGAACCACTCCAGACGGTTCAGGGCGTTGATATAGGCCCGGGCCGAAGCCACCAGGACGTCGGGATGGGCGCCCCGGCCGGTGGCCGACCGGCCGTTGAACTTGAGCTGCACCGTGGCCTCGCCCTGGGCGTCGGTCCCGCCGGTGATCGCGTTGACGGCGTACTTCAGGAGCGGGTAGTTCGTCCCGGTGATCTTGCGGATCGCGGCGAAGATGGCATCCACGGGGCCCACGCCGAAGCCGGCCTCCTGGATCAGTTGGCCGTCCACCTCCATCTGCATCGTCGCCGTGGGCACCGCCACGGAGCCGCTGACGACATTGAGGTAGACGAAGCGGTACTTCTCCTGCGGCCGTGTGGACTCTTCGTCGACGATCGCCTCCAGATCTTCGTCGAAGACCTCTTTCTTGACGTCGGCCAGTTCCTTGAAGCGGACAAAGGTCCGGTTGACCGCCTCGTCGTTCAGCGCATACCCCAGCTCCTTGAGGCGTTTGACGATGGCGGCGCGCCCCGAATGCTTGCCCAGGACCAGGTGCGTTTCCGCGATCCCGACCGACTGGGGGGTCATGATCTCGTAGGTGATCTTCTCCTTGATCAGGCCGTCCTGATGGATCCCCGACTCGTGGGCGAAGGCGTTGGCCCCGACGATCGCCTTGTTGGGCTGGACGGCGATTCCCGTGATCTGGGTCAGGAGCCGCGAGGACTGGTGAATGGCCTCGGTCTTGATCCCCGTGGTGAGGCCGAAGAAATCCTTGCGGGTCTTCAACGCCATGACCACCTCTTCCATGGCGCTGTTCCCGGCCCGCTCCCCGATCCCGTTGATCGTGCACTCCACCTGGCGGGCGCCGTTCTTCACGGCGGCCAGGGCGTTGGCGGTGGCCAATCCCAAATCGTTGTGGCAGTGGACCGAGATGATCGCCTGATCGATGTTCGGCACCCTTTTAAAGAGCGTGGCGATGAGCTGGCCGAACTCCTCGGGGATCGCATAGCCGACCGTATCGGGGATGTTGACCGTCGTGGCCCCGGCGGCGATGACCGCCTCGACCATCTGGCAGAGGTAGTCGAGATCGCTCCGCGTCGCGTCCATGGGGGAGAATTCGACGTTCTTCGTGTAGGAACTGGCCCGGGCCACGGCGGCGACCGCTTCTTTCAGGACCTGCTCGCGGCTCTTGCGGAGCTGATATTTGAGGTGGATGTCCGACGAGGAGATGAAGGTGTGGATCCGGGGGTTGGCGGCCACGGCCACGGCCTCCCAGGCGCGGTCGATGTCCGCTTCGTTGGCCCGGGCCAGACCCGCGACCTGACAGCCCCGGATCTCCCGGGCGATCTGCTGCACCGAAGCGAAATCGCCGTCCGAGACGACCGGAAATCCCGCCTCGATGATGTCCACCCCCATCTTTTCCAACTGACGGGCAATCCGCATTTTCTCCTCCGGATTCATGCTCGCCCCCGGCGACTGCTCGCCGTCCCGCAGTGTGGTATCGAAGATAAAGACCCTGTTTTTCGTGGTTGTCATGCTCTGCCTCCTTTTGCAAAATAAAAAAGGCCATGGGCTTGCCGCCCATGGCCTTTAGGTTTCTTTGTCTAACGAAGGAACTCCTAAAGTCGACGGGCGACACGTCCTGTATCTAGGCAAAGAAGAGCGAGGCCCAGGAGATTGGGCAAAAGCAAGCTGCTAATCAAGTTGGCTCTCTTTGCTGTCGCTGTCATTTCAGGATAACCTTGGTTCCGATTTCATTCCGCCTTGAGGTCTCCCCTCAAGAAATAGCGGAGGTTGGGTCATAGAGTATCTGAGGCGTCCTGTCAAGAAATTTATTTTATCGACCGTGCGGGCGGGGCGATGGGCGGGCGATTGAGTCGCCGCTGTCGCTAAAACAGGGGACTTCAAACGAGGAGGTGAGGAGGGCATTGACCTCTCGGATGAAGTCCCCTGGTAAAAGGTTTACTCCGTCAACTTACCGACCGAAACAAGCGCCGCCGGGACCACCCATCCCTGCGCCCTTGGCCTTTCCCTTCGCCGGACCGAAACCGCGGTTGCCTGCATAGAACTTGATCTTCTCCTTCTGTTCGGGAGTCAGGATCTTGTCCGCTTCCAGACGATAGGACGTCATCTGCTCCTGCATCTGATCACGGACGGCGTTCATCTCTTTCTGTGCCGCGGTGATCTTGGCCTTGTCCGGATTCGGCTCCAGCCAGAGCTTCCGCAAGGCATCCCGTTTGGCCGTCATCTGATCCCGCAGCGGTTTGATCTCGTTATACTGTTTTTCGCGCATCTTGTTGATCTGGCTCATCTGTTCCGTCGTCAGGTTCAATCCTGCGGCACCCTGAAAAGCCCCCCCTGCGCAGGGTCCGTAACCGGGCCCCCTTCCGTGAGCCGCGTAGGCGGTGGTGGCAACCGTTGCCGCCAAAAACAACCCCATGATGGTCATCGTTACTTTCTTCATGCTCTTTTCTCCTTTTTATTTTTGCCTTTTTGGAACGTTCCCTTTTGCTCTCACTTAGAGCAACCATCGTGCCACAGAAGAATGAATTATGTAACAATTCAAAATCACACGGTTATTACAGAAAAGCGGTATTCTTCCGAGATCCTTCCGGGAGGACTCGAAAAAAAAATGTGGATCGTTAGTATCCAGCCATGGTATCCAGTCGATTAAAATGTATCCAGAAACAGGGCGGAGCGACGGGCGCCCGCCGGAAAAACGGAGCAGGGGAAGCCATGAATCGGCAACAGACGAAGCAATACCGGCATCTCTGGGCGATCATCCCGCCCTGGCTGATCATCGGAGCGGTCGCGATCCTCGTTCCGCTTTTCATCGTCATGACCCTGGAGAATATCGACCGGCAGAAAGGACAGACCACCCGCCTCCTGGTGGAGAAGGGGGCCTCCCTGATCCGCTCCTTCGAGGCCGGCGCCCGCACGGGGATCGGGATGCGGTGGAGCGGCTTTCAACTCCAGAAGCTGCTCATGGAGACGGCCCGCGAACCGGACGTGGATTACCTGATCGTGACGGACACCCGGGGGACGATCCTCGCCGACAGCGACCCCACCAGGCTGGGCATGGGCTATGGGCTGGACCTCGACCTGCCGGCGATCGCCCGGTCGGAAACGACCGCCTGGCGGCAGGTGCCGAACGAGGAGGGGGCCGACACGTTCGAGATTTACCGGCGTTTCGCGCCCACGAGCGGCCCCTTCCCGGGGTTTTCCGACCCCGACCGGCCGCCGCCGCCCGATGCCGCCCCCCCGGGACTGGTGATCTTCGTGGGGCTGGACATGGGACCGATCCTGGCCGCCCAGGCAGAGGACCGGCGCAACACGATCTGGATGGCGGTCATCTTTCTCCTCATCGGTTTTGCCGGGATCTTCCTGCTTCTCCTGGCGCAGGGATATCGCGCCACCCGCAGTTCCCTCTCCCGGGTCAAGGCCTTTTCCGACGGTCTCGTGGAACATATGCCCATGGGGCTCATCGCCGTCGACGGCGAAGGGACGTTGACCGTCTTCAACCGGACCGCGGAAATCGTTTTTTGCCTACAGGCGGAAGCGGTGCTCGGCAAGCCCATGCCAGAGATCCTCCCGGAGCGTTGCCGGGAGATCTTCCGGGAGATGGCCCGGGAAGGGCGGCTGATCGAGCGGGAGATCGACTGCCCCGTCACCGGCAGCCGGATCTTGCCGCTGGAGGTGATCGCGACGCCCTTGACCGAGGAAAACGGCAGCCTGCTGGGTCACGTCTTTCTCTTTCGGGACCTCACGGAAGTGCGCCGCCTCACGTTAGAGATCGCCCGGAGCCGGAGGATGGCTTCCCTGGGCAGTCTTGCCGCCGGCGTCGCCCACGAGATCCGGAACCCGCTCAGTTCCATCAAGGGGTTCGCCGCCTTTTTCCGGGAGCGGCATGGAGAGATCCCCGAAGAGCGCGAGGCCGCGGACGTGATGATCAAGGAGGTGGAACGGCTGAACCGGGTGATCAGCCAGCTTCTCGAATTCGCCCGGCCGTTGGCCATGAAGCTCCAGCCGACTTCGCCAAGGGCGGTGATCCGTCACACCCTGCACACCGTGGAAGGCCAGGCGCGGGAGAAAGGGATCGCCGTCGAGGCCGACCTCCCGCCGGAGATGGGGGAGATCCCCCTCGATGCCGACCGGATGAGCCAGGTGCTGCTCAACCTTTACCTCAACGCCCTGGCCGCCATGGAGGGAGGAGGCGCCCTGCGCGTCGCCCTGGCGCCCGGCGACGACGGGACGGTCCGGATCACGATCGCCGATACCGGCGCCGGCATCAGGCGGGAAGACCTCTCCCGGGTTTTCGATCCCTATTTCACGACCAAGCCCGCCGGGACGGGCCTGGGGCTGCCCATCGTCCAGAAGATCGTCGAGGCGCACGGCGGCGAGGTGCAGATCGCAAGCGAACCGGGCAAGGGAACGACGGTCACGATCCTCTTGCCGACCCGTCCGGCCGCTCCGCCGCCGTCCTTTGTCCCTCCCTCTCCGGAAAGCGGAGAGGCGCCTCCGGGAAACCGATAGGCAGGTTTCGCAATTCACAGAACAGGAGAAACGCCAGGCCATGGAGTCCAAAAAAACGATCCTTGTTGTAGACGACGATACCGCCCACCGGACGATGCTCCGGACGCTCCTCAAAGGCTGGGGATACACGATCACCGAGGCCGACGACGGGGGAAGCGCGCTGGAAGAGGCGCACCGGCAGCCCTTCGACCTGATCCTCATGGACATCCGGATGCTCAAGGTCTCGGGGCTGGAGGCGCTGGCCGGGATCAAGGCCTTCAATCCGGCCATCCCGATCGTCATCATGACGGCCTATGCTTCGGTGGAAACCGCCGTCGAGGCGCTCAAGAAGGGGGCCTACGATTATCTCACCAAGCCCCTGGACTTCGACGAACTCCGCCTCACCCTGGCGCGGGCGATGGAACACATGGACCTCAAGGAAGAGAACCTGCGGCTGAAAGAAAGCCTGGGGACCCGTTTCGACCGGCAGAACCTGATCGGCCGCTCGGCCGCAATGACCCACCTGCTGGACACGGCCGCGCAGGTCGCCCCCTCGGAGGCGACGGTCCTGATCAGCGGCGAATCGGGAACGGGCAAGGAGATGATCGCCGGACTCATCCACGCCAACAGCCTCCGCAAGGAGGGGCCTTTCGTCCGCTTCAACTGCGCGGCGATCACCGAAACGCTGATCGAATCGGAACTCTTCGGCCACGAGCGGGGGGCCTTCACCGGCGCCGACCGGCGCAAGGAGGGGAAGTTCCGCCAGGCCGACGGGGGAAGCCTCTTTCTCGACGAGGTGAGCGAGATGTCGGTCGGGATGCAGGTGAAACTCCTGCGGGTCCTCCAGGAACGCGAGCTGACCCGGGTCGGCGGGGAAGAGGTGATCCGGATCGACGTGCGCCTCATCGCCGCGGCGAACAAGGACCTCTTCCGGGAGATCGAGGCGGGGCGTTTCCGGGAGGATCTCTTCTACCGGCTCAACGTGGTCGCCCTCCATCTGCCGCCGCTCCGGGAACGGCCCGAAGACATTCCCCTGCTCGCCCAGGAGTTTCTCGTCCGCTTCGCCGAAAAAAACCGCAAAGCGCTCAAGGGCTTCACCCCCCAGGCCATGGACCGGCTCCTCCGCCACCCCTGGCCGGGGAATGTCCGGGAATTGATGAACGCCGTGGAGCGGGGGGTCGTCCTTTCCCGCGGCGACTATCTGGACGAACAGGAGCTCTCCCTCCTCCTGCCGGAGCGCAGAAGCCCGGCGCCCGAAACGGCGGGGGCGATGCCCCCCGGCGCACCGCCCTCTTTTCCGGCCACCGAGAGCAACGGAACCGCCGCTTCCGGGCCCGCCCAACCCTCGGCGGAAGGCGCCTCCCTCGAAGCGGTCGAACGGGAGACCATCCTCCGCACCCTGGAGGAGGCCCGGGGCAACAAGAGCGAGGCGGCCCGCCGGCTCGGCATCACCCGCCGGACCCTCCACCAGAAGCTCCGGAAGTACGGGGTGATGTGATAGATGAACACTCAGGAGGACCCTATGGAAAAGGAAAGCCCCCTTTCACCGCCGACGACGAGAGGCGTCGCGGCCGGGAGCCGCAAGAGCGCCGGCGACCGTCCGGCCCTGGTGGTCGGCATCGGCGCCGCCGAGGGCGCCCTGAAGTCCCTCCGCAAGCTTCTCGCCGGACTGCCGACCGGTCACGGCGTAGCCGTTATCCTGGTTTATCACCCGCCGCTCACCAAGAGGAATCCCCTCGCCTTTCTGAAAGGCCAGACGGCCCTGGAAGTGACGGAAGCCGCAGACGGCATGCCGGTGCTGGCCGACCGCCTCTATGTCATGTCGCCCGGTCAGTTTCTGGGCATCGCCGCCGAAAAGCTCGCCTTCCGAGAGCCGGTGCACTGCAACGGCCTGCTGATGCCGATCGACCACTTCTTCTGCTCCCTCGCCGCGGATCGGCGCCACCGGGGCTGCGGCATCGTGCTGTCCGGCGCGGGCAGCGACGGAACGCTGGGCCTTTCGGAAATCAGGGCCGCAGGGGGACGGACCATCGTGGAGAGCCCGCAGGGCGCCCGCTGGCCCGAGATGCTGCAAAGCGCCATCGCGGCCGGAACCGCCGACGCGGTACTTCCCGCCGGGGCCATCGCCGCCGCCGTTGCGGAGCTGGCCAAGGAGGCGGCGGCTCGGAAAGGAGGAACCCTTGCGCCGGAACCGGAGGCCGGCTTCGGAACCATCCTGGATCTCCTGCGCAGGCGGGCGGGGCAGGACTTTGGCGCCTACAAGCCCAGCACGCTCCTGCGCCGGATCCGCCGCCGAATGACCCTGGGCGGGATCGCGACCATGGAGGCCTATGCCCGGCAGCTGGCCGACCGCCCCGACGAGATCGCCCGGCTACAGAAGGACCTGCTCATCGGCGTCACGGACTTCTTCCGCCAGCCCCAGGCCTGGGAAATCCTGGAACGCAAGGCGATCGCGCCGATCGTGGAAAACGCCGCCCCGGGCTCGGTGATCCGGGTCTGGAGTCCCGGCTGTTCCTCGGGCCGGGAGGTTTACAGCCTGGCCATGCTCCTGGCCGAACAGGCCAAGGTGAGCAGCGGCAAGATCGATTTTCAGATCTTCGCCACCGACGCCGACGACGCCGCACTGGCGATGGCCCGAACCGGCTGCTATACGGCAGAGGAGATCGGCCCCCACGTCTCGCCCGAACGGCTCAAAAGGTTTTTTTCCCGCCGCGACAACCGCTATCAGGTGATCAAAACCCTCCGCGGACGGATTGTCTTCGCCGCCCAGAACCTCACGGCCGATCCGCCCTTTTCCCGACTGGACCTCATCGTTTGCCGAAACCTCCTGATCTACCTGGAACCGCCGATGCAGAAGCGGATCATCACCCTCTTCCACTTCGCCCTGCGCGAGGAGGGTTTTTTGTTTCTGGGCAACGCCGAAACGATCGGAGACCGGCAGGACCTCTTCGAGCCGATCGCGAATAAATGGCGCATCTATCGCCGCATCGGCGTCGGCCGCCGCATAAGCGCGGAATTCCCCGTTCCCTCCGCCGGCGCGCCCTGCGCCGCGGCCGGACGGCCTCCGGCGGCCCCGCTGCCCAGGCAGAGCCTCACGGCGACGGCCCAGCAGCTCCTTTTGGACCGGTTCGCCCCCGCCTGCGTCATGATCGATCGCAAACTACAGGTCCTCTACACCCACGGCGGAATCGAAAGTTATCTGACCCTTCCGACCGGCGAGCTGACGACCCGGGTGACCGATATGGCCCGGGAGGGTCTGCGGGCAAGGCTGCGCGGAACCATCGAGCAGAGCATTGAAAGCGGCCGGACGGCGTCTTTTACCGCCCGCACCCGCCGGGGCGAGAAATCGGTGCCCGTCAAGGCCACGGTCATCCCGCTGCGCCACCTGAAGGGAAGCGACGGCCTGCTCTTGATCACCTTCGAGGACCAGCGGTTTCCGGCGGCCAAGTCCGGCAGCCCTGTTGCCGAGGCCGGGGACGTCCAGCAGTTGGCCGACGAACTGAAGATCACCCGGGAAGAGCTCCAGAGCATGATCGACCAGTTGGAGGGCTCCAACGATCAACTCAAAGCCTCCAACGAGGAGGTCATGGCCGCCAACGAGGAACTCCAGGCGGCCAACGAGGAGATGGAGACCTCCAAGGAGGAACTCCAGTCTCTCAACGAGGAGCTCAACACCCTCAACCTGCGCCTCCAGGAAAAGGTCGAGGAACTGGAAAGCGTCAACAACGACGTGGTGAACCTGCTGGCCAGCACCAGCATTGCGACGGTGTTTCTGGACAAGGCCTTCCGGATCAAACGCTACACGCCGGCCATCACCCAGCTGATGAGCCTCATCCCCTCCGATCTCGGCCGGCCGATCGGGGACACCCTCTGGCGCTTTGCCGACGAGGCGCTCCTTCTCGATGCCCGTCGGGTGCTGGTCGATCTGACCCCGCTGAGCCGAGAGGTCCGGGCCGACGACGGCCGGTGGCACATCCGCCGGATCACGCCCTACCGGACGCAGGACGACCGCATCGAGGGGGTGGTCATCACCTTCGTCGACATCACCGATCTGAAAGGGGCCGAGGAAACGGCAAAGGAATCCCAGCGACGGTTGGCGGTGATCGTGGAAAGCATCGCCGACGGATTCTTCGCCCTGGACCGGCAGTGGCGCTTCACCCACATCAACGACGAGGCCCTCGCCCATTTCCGCAAGACCGCCGAGGAGGTCATCGGCCGCGGCCTCCTGGAAGTCTTTCCCGCCATCCGCGGCACCGTTTTCGAGACCCGCTACCGGCAGGCCATGGAGAGCGGCGAGCCGGTCCATTTCGAAATCCCCTCGACGGTCGATGAGCTGATGCTGGAGGTGCACGCCTATCCCGGCCCGGAGAACCTGACGGTCCTTTTCCGCAACGTCTCGGAACGGTACCGGATGGTGCGGGCCCTGCGGGAGGCCCACGAGCAGGCGGCCTGGCTGGCCCGGTTCCCCGAGGAAAATCCCAACCCGGTGATGCGGGCCACGGCCGACGGGGAGGTGCTCTATGCCAATCCCGCGGCCGCCGGGACGTCGGGCTGGACCTGCGCCGCCGGCGACTCCCTGCCCGAACGGTTCCGGCCCCTGGTGGCCCGGGCGATGGCCCAGGGCGAGGAGGTCCAGCAGGACCTCCCCTGGGAAGACAGGGTCTTTAACGTCTCGGTCATGCCCTTTCCCGCCGAATCCTATGCCAACCTCTACGGACGGGACATCACCCAGCGGATCCGCGCCGAAGCGGCCCAGCAGGTAAGCGATGAGGCGCTGCGCCGGAGCGAGGCCCGTCTCCAACGGGCCCAGGAGATCGCCCACCTGGGCAGCTGGGAGCTGGACGTGTGCGATAACCGCCTCGTCTGGTCCGACGAGACCTACCGCATCTTCGGTCTTAAACCCCAGGAATTCGCCGCCACCTACGAAGCCTTTCTCGCAGCCATCCATCCCGCCGATCGCGAGGCCGTCGCTGCCGCCTATGCGGAATCGCTCCGGGAAAACCGCGACAGCTACGAGATCGAGCATCGGGTGGTCCGCAAGCAGTCCGGGGAAATACGCTTTGTCCAGGAGCGCTGCCGCCATCTTCGCGACGAATCGGGCCGGATTGTCCGGTCCGTCGGCATGGTCCACGACATCACCGAGCAGAAGCGGAGGGAAGAAGATATCCGTCGGCAGAGCGCGCTCCTTTCCGCCGTCAACCGGATCCTGAACGCGGCCCTGAAGGCCGGCACGGAGGAAGATCTGGGCACGGCCTGTCTGGAGGTGATCGAAGAAGTCACGGACAGCCGGATCGGCTTCATCGGCGAGATCGGCCCGGACGGACTTCACGACATCGCCATCAGCAATCCCGGCCGGGAGGCCTGCCGGATTTTCCATGCCGCCGGCCACCACCGACCCCCCGCCGGAAGCTTCGAGGCCCAGGGCCTCTATGGCCGCGTGCTTGCCGACGGCCGGGGCTTTTTCACCAATGACCCGGCCGCCCATCCCGACACCGTCGGACTCCCCCAGGGCCATCCCCCGCTCGAGTCCTTTCTGGGAGTGCCGCTGGTGAGCCGGGGAAAGGTGATCGGCATGATCGCCCTGGGCAACCGCAAAGGCGGCTACAGCCAGGTCGAACTGGAGGGGTTGGAGTCCCTCGCGCCGGTCATCGTGGCCGCCTTCCAGCGCAAGCGGGCCGAGGAGGCGCTCCGCCGCCTGAATGCCGAGCTGGAAGAACGGGTCGCCCGGCAGACGACGGAACTCCGCAAGGCCTATGAAGCGGTGAATGCAGAAAAACAGCAGTTCAACGACGTCCTGGAGATGCTGCCGGTTTATGTGGTGCTGCTGACGCCGGACTATCGGGTCCCCTTCGCCAACCGCACTTTCCGGGAGCGGTTCGGCGACGGCTCCGGCAAGCGCTGCTACGAGCATCTCTTCGGGCGTACGGAACCCTGCGAAATCTGCGAAACCTATACCGTTCTTGCAACCCAGGAGCCCCATCGCTGGGAATGGCTCGGTCCGGACCACCGCAACTACGACGTCTTCGATTTCCCCTTTACGGACAGCGAGGGCGCCCAATTCATCCTCGAGATGGGGATCGACTGCACCGACATCAAGCGGGCGGAAGCGGCGCTCCGGGAGGCCAACGAGATGCTGGAGCGGAGGGTGGCCGAACGCACGACCGAATTGGAGGTGGCGCACCGGGAAGCGGAAAAGGGGAAACGGCTTCTGGAATCGGTCATGGAGGCCCTGCCCGTAGGGGTTGCTATTACCAACGCCAAGGGGGGCACGCTCCAATCCAACCGCGCCTTCGCCGAACTCTGGGGGGGACCGCAGCCGGAGGCGGCTTCCGTCGACGACTATGCCACCTACCGGGCGAGGTGGACCGATACGGGCGAATCCCTCCGGCCCGAGGAGTGGGCCGCGGCCCGGGCGGTCCGACAGGGGGAAACGGTCCGCGGACAGCAGCTGGAAATCGAGCGCTTCGACGGATCGCGCCTCTTCGTCCTCAACAGCGCCTCGCCCGTGAGCGATGCGGAAGGGAAGATCATCGGCAGCGCCGTGGCCATCCAGGACATCACCGCTCTCAAGCGGGCCGAGGAGGCGCTGCGGGAAAGCGAAGCGCGCGTCCGGCTGAAGCTGCACAGCATCCTCTCTCCCGCCGGGGACATCGGCGACCTGGAATTGGCCGACATCATCGATGTCCCCGCCATCCAGTCGATGATGACCGATTTCTGTAGCCTGACCCTCATCCCGATGGCCATCATCGACCTGCAAGGCCGGGTCGTCGTCGGCGCCGGCTGGCAGGAGGTCTGCACGAAATTCCATCGGGTCCATCCGGAGACCGGCCGGAACTGTCTGGAAAGCGACACCGAACTCACCTCGGGGGTCCTGCCGGGAGAGTCCAAACTCTACAAGTGCAAGAACCACCTGTGGGATGTCGCCACGCCGATCTTCGTGGGCGACAAGCAGGTCGGCAACGTTTTTTCGGGACAGTTTTTCTTCGACGACGAACGGCTCGATTACGACCTTTTCCGCTCCCAGGCCAAACGCTACGGCTTCCCGGAGGCGGAATACATCGCCGCCCTGGAAAGCGTCCCGCGGCTCAACAGGGAGGAAGTGGAAACGGCCATGGCCTTCTTCAGGAAGTTCGCCGATCTGATCTCCCAGCTCAGCTACGCCAACATCCAGTTGGCCCGGTCGGTGGCGGAGCGCGATGCGCTGATGGCGGAGCTGGCCGCCAGCGAAGAGCGGCTGAAGCTTTTCATCGAACACGCCCCCGCGGCGCTGGCGATGTTCGACCGCCGGATGCGCTACCTGAGCGTGAGCCGCCGCTGGCGGAGCGACTACGGACTGGAAGACGCCGACCTGATCGGGGTTTCCCATTACGACATCTTCCCGGAGCTTTCCGAGGCCTGGAAAGAGGCCCACCGCCGCGGCCTGGCCGACGAGGTGTTGCGCGCCGAGTCCGACCGCTTCGTGCGGGCCGACGGATCGACCCAGTGGATCCGCTGGGAGATCCGCCCCTGGTACGATACGACAGGCGCGGTGGGGGGAATCGTCCTTTTTTCCGAGGACATTACCGAGCAAATGCAGGCCACCGAAGCCCTGGAGCAGCGATCCGAGCAGCTCGCGGCGGCCAACCGTGAACTGGAAAGCTTCAGCTATTCGGTCTCCCACGACCTGCAAGCGCCTCTGCGGGCGATCGACGGATACAGCCGGATGATCCTGAGGAAGCACGCCGATTCATTCAGCGCAGAGGCCCTGGACAAGTTCAACGTGATCCGGGACAACACCCAGATGATGGGCCGGCTCATCCAGGATCTGCTGGCCTTCTCGCGTCTCGGCAAAGCCCATCTGTCCATTGCGCCGCTGGGCATGGACGGCCTGATCCGGGAGGTCTGGGAAGAGATCGCGGCGGCCAATCCGGACCGCCGGATCACGCTGAGGATGGGGGAGGTGCCCCCGGCCCTCGGAGATCGCGTACTGCTCCGGCAGGTCCTGGTCAACCTTTTGTCCAACGCCGTCAAGTTCAGCCGGGAGCAGCCGGAGACGGTGATCGAGGTGAACGGCGCCGCAAAGGACGGGGAGTGCCTCTACAACGTGCGGGACAACGGCGTGGGCTTCGACATGCAGTACCACAACAAGCTGTTCGGCGTCTTCCAGCGGCTGCACAACAACGAAGAATTCGAAGGGACCGGAGTGGGGCTGGCCATCGTCCAGAGGATCATCCACCGCCATGGCGGCCGCGTCTGGGCGGAGGGGGCCGTGGGCAAAGGGGCTTGCTTCCATTTTTCCCTCCCCGGCAGCCCGGCGGCCGAATGAACCGCAAGCCGGCGGCGGCAGCCAAGGGCCTCTTGATTTCTTTTCCCCGCCCCGGTCGGTCACGGTGAAATGGGCCCGCCGGTTTTTAGCCCGGGCCTCTTGGTTGTGCCCGGGGTCCAGGGGGATTATTTCCCTCCGCCGGACCTGCTGCCGATGCCCCCTTCCCGGGGGCCTGCCGCCGCCTGAAGAAGCATGAAGCACATCACCGCCAGGGGCCGGTTCACCTGGGGTTGCGAACGTTGCCGCCGGTTCCCCGATGGCCGGTCCAATTGCGGAAGGGTTCGTCCGCTGCGGGTTGAAGGGATCACGACGGAGGCGCCTCCTGCGTCAGGCACGGACGCGCTCCCGACGCACGGGGCGATCGGGCCGTTTACCA
Organism: Deltaproteobacteria bacterium; assembly: GCA_021817825.1. GTDB lineage: Bacteria > Desulfobacterota > Syntrophia > Syntrophales > UBA5619 > JAKAFS01. The sequence goes on from JAKAFS010000030.1 coordinate 20,283, forward strand.
TACCGCTCCGCGTAGGCGGGGTGACCATTCGATTGGTCGAAGACCGCGGCTGTGCCACCCGGATGGAGGAGGAAACCCGGGGCGGGGGCCGGTTGATGAACCTCCGCTCGCCTTGGGGCACCCCCGTCGTGAAAAGTCCCTGAAACCGCGAAACGCCGATGCCGCCGAAGACACTGTCCTCAAGCAGCGACAAGGGATCGCTCCGCAGAAGTCTGTAATCCCGAATATCCCGGAAATGGTCAGAAGCGGACAGGGCAGCGGCCATATCCGGCAGCAACATGGCCAGGGCCAGCAGGCCCAGGAGCAGGGGACGGAATCGGCGCCAAACATTCTTTTCCATCGGAAATCATCCTCATATCCGGCGGCCTCCGCGACTCGCCATGGCCTCCGGCGCTGCAAAAATCAGCCTTGTGAAGGCTTTGTGCTAAGGCTACTCCCCTCCCCGAGAGGTCGCAATGAGGATCGATTGGTGGCCTAATGATAGTCAAATCCTCCCCTGAAAGTCGTCGGTATGATTCTGCGCGGCCTCGGGCGGGCAGAGGAAGGATCTCGGGCAGGATTGAGGCACCAAACGACACGCACCCTCCCGAAGCGGGCGGCGCCTGGGGGGGGATTGCCGGATCGCCCCGGGGCGGGTGCGTGCATGGGTCGAGGGTCGGGTCGGAGTCTGCGCTGGCGGCGAGGTCATTCTGGAGTCTGCGCGGTCACTCCGCTTCCGGATCTTTTCATCATTTCACCACCCCGCAGCCGATCCGGCCTCCGCCGCCACCCAGTTTTTCGGGAAGATCCGAGTAATTGTCGCCGCCGGCATGGATCATCAGGGATCTCCCCCGTAAATCCGCGACCTTCAAACGCGGCGCCAGAACGGGCAACATCGCCCTTCCCTCCCGGTCCGCAAAGAGGAACGGCAGATCCCCCAGGTGGCCGTTTCCGTACGGACCTTCATGCCGACCGGTCTGAAGGGGATCGAAGTGGCCGCCGGCCCCGGCGGCCGGCAGCGGTTCGCCCCCGGGAATCATGCTTCCGCAATCGGGATGCTGATGGACATGAAAGCCGTGGATTCCCGGAGGAAGACCGGCGAGCTGCGGGGTGAGGAGGAGCCCGAACCGGGTGTCTTCCGCCACGATCGTGCCGATTTCCTCGCCGAGGCCCCGATCGGTGACCCCGGCAATCCGGATCGTCTGCCCGTCGGCCAGGGCGCCGCCGGCCAACGCCATCACGATGAAAAGAATCAGCATGCTTTTTCGCATGGAATCAGCCTTCCTGGTGCCTCTAACCCGAGAGGGGCCCGCTGCCGAGCGAGAAAACCTTTTTGACCGCCGGCACGAGACTTTCCAGACGGTTTTTCAGGACATAGCCGGCGGCGCCCCTTGCCAGGACGGCATCCAGCATTTCTCCGATCTCCCCCGACGCCCCCGTCACGAGGATAAAGGGCACCTCGGGGCGACGCTTCTTCGCCTCGATCAGGGCCAGCATCCCCGTGTACTGGGGAAGATGGTAATCCGAAAGGATCAGATCGGGGTTGAATTCCTCCAGTCCCTGTAGATAGGCATTCTCGGTCATCACCCGCTTCGCTATGAAGGAAAAGCCTGCATCGACCAGTTCGAACTCCATCAGATCGGCGTCGCTCTTCACATCTTCGAGAATCAGGATCCGCAAAGTCTTTTCCATTTCTTCTGCCCGCGATCGGGTGCAACGCCAACGGTCCGGTAAGGGACGGACCCCTTTTTTGAGGGCAGTGTAAAAGAGGTGCGGTCATGAGTCAATGACGGGCGAGTGTCTGTCTAATGAGAGGCAAAAACTGACGGTTAGGACCAGCGGAAGTGGTGCCGCAGGACCGGGCTCCCCGGGACTCAGAAGAGCACTTGCAGGACGCGGTCGATTCTCCGGAGTTCCTCGATCAAGGCCGCTGCCGATCCCGGGTCCGCCTCCCCGGCCGCCGCCATCTCCCGCGCGAGCCCATCGCAGGCGCGGCGCACCGCGAGGTCTTCATCCATGGCCTCCCGGAAGGTTTCCTTCAGCCGCCGGGTCCGTTCGTCGGCGCGCGGCTCCGCCGCGCCGGCCCGCTTGGCGATCCTCCTGATCCCTTCCCGGAGCCCTTTCAACTTTGCGCTCGCCGCGCCCAGCGCGCCATCCGTATAGGAGAGCCGCTCCCGGTAATGGCCGTCGATCAGAAAAAAGCGGATCTCGGCAGGAGCATAGCCTCGGTCCAGAAGATGGCTCGTGTAGAGGAGGTTTCCCCGGCTCTTGGACATCTTTTTCCCGCCAACGAAGAGGTGCTCGCCGTGGAGCCAGAAGCGGGCCATCGGGTAGGGCCGCAGCGATTCGAGGATGGCGAGCGAATAGTCATGATGGCGGTAGAGGTTGTCGATCCCGCCGCAATAAATGGAGAGGGTCTCCTGAAAGCGGCCGGCGACCATGCTCGGATCCTGGATGTTCCAGGAGGGCCGGCCCCGGCCGAGCGGCGTCTCCCAGAAGACCGAATCCCCCGGACGGGCGCCGTGCCAGAGGATGAAATCGCCCCGGTTCCACTGGATGCCGGGATAGGTGTCCTTGTGAAAGCGCCTTTTTTTCGCAGGCCAGCGGCTCATGTCCAGACCGTAGAGCTTCCCGAAACCGGGAAACTTCAGGGGATCGAAATAGACGTTGCCCCCGTGCCGATAGGCGACGCCCAGCGCGATCAGTTCTTTGACCATGGCCGCCGCCTCGGCGACATGCTCCGAGGCCCGGGGCAGGTACTCGGGAATCCGAATTCTCAACAGTTTCATCTCGCCGAGGAATTCATCGCTGTTCCGGTCCGTAAGCTCTTTGACTGTCAGATCCTCCTTGCGGGCCTCGGCGATCGCCTTGTCTTCGATGTCGGTGAAGTTCATCCCCCGGGTCACGACGCAGCCCAGGTAGGCGAGGTAACGAACCAGGACATCTTCGAACAGGAAGGTCCGGAAGTTGCCGATATGGGCCCGCTGGTAGACCGAAGGTCCGCAGGTGAACATGGTCACCATCCCGTCGTTGACGGGCACAAAGGGTTCCAACTTCTTTCCGAGGGAATTGTAAAGCTTCAACATGGCACTCACTCCTTAAGATCCGTTCAAAGCGGCAACGGCTGTCCGCCCTTCCCGCTTCACGCCAGTTTCAATTCCTTCCATTTGCCCCCCTTAAACCTGCGGGCCATGAGAAGCCCCTGGCAGGTCATCGAAACGACCATGGCCGCCCAGACCCCCGTCGCGCCGTAACCCAGGGGCAGGGCCAGCACCCAGGCGAGGGGCAGGCGGATCAGCCACATGGCGATGACGATCACCCACATGGTGCCGCGGGTGTCGCCGGCCCCCTGGAGGGCGCCCGCCAGGGACAGGCTCAGGGCGATGAAGGGCTGGCCGATCATGTTGAACCGCAGATAGCTGGCCGTCTCCGCGAGCACCGCCGGATCACGCGCCACGAGGGCGGCAAAGTCTTCCGCCCGCAGAAAGACGACCACGGCCATCAGGCTCAAGGCCACGATCCCCGCCGCGGCGATCCGCCACCCTACCCGCTCCGCCCGGTCGGGGCGGCCCGCCCCCAGATTCTGGCCGATGAGGACCGACGCCGTCATGTTCAGGGCAAAGGCCGGCAGAAAGATCATCGCCTCGATCCTGAGGCCGTTGGCGATGGCGGCCAGGGCGGTGATGCTCTCCTGGCCCAGGCGGCCGAGAATGTTGTACAGGACGATCGTCCCCGCGTTCCAGGCGATCTGGAGCATCGCCGCCGGCCAACCGAGGCGGATGATCTGCCCGATCGTCCCGGACACCGGGACCCAGCCCCCCCGGGTGACGGCCCGCCATTGGGTCCGTCGGAGAAAGACGAAGTTGATCGCCATGCCGCCAACCACCGAGGCGGCCGTGGCGATGGCGATCCCGGGATAGCCCAGCGGCGGGATGATCCACCAGCCGAAAACGAGGGCAAAATCCCCGACGACATTGAGAACCATGACGAAGAACATCGTGACGAGCGGTTTTTTCACAGCGCCGCTGGCCCGAAAGAGGGCATTCGAGATGAGCAGCAGATAGTTGGCCCCCAGAGCGACGGCAAAAATTCGCAGGAAGGTTTCGGCAATCTCCCGGATCTCGGTGGGCAACCCCGCCAGGGCGACAATCTGCCGATAAAACACCAGGCCGCCCAGGCTTACCAGGACGGCCACGAGCAGTCCGAAGAGCAGCGATTGGCGGGCCACCTCCAGGGCGCGCCCGAAATCGCCGCCGCCGATGGCCCGCGAGACGAGCGCCACCGTTCCGATGCCGATCGCGTTGCCGATGATGATGACGAAAAAATAGAGCAGGCTGACGAAACCGACCGCCGCCTGGATCTCGGGACCGATGAGCCCGGCCACGAAGACATCGGCGAAGCCCACGAAAAAATCGAAGCTCATGATGAGCAGCATGGGCCACGAAAGCTGCCAGATGTTGCGCCACAAACTGCCCGTGGTCAGACTGGGGGGAGTGTCCGCTGCCGTAAGGGCCTCCTTCGCAAGGGCCTTCTTTTTTTTCTGAGTCGCCGAACTGGCGGCGCGGTGCCCCGGTCCTGTGGCCGTTGACAAAGGAGAAAAACAGGCCCGGGAAAAGAGGATTATCGGGATGTTCCGGCAGGTTTTCGGCTGCTTCTGAGCCCCGGCTTGCCGGGGCTCAGAATTTTTATCATTTCGGTTCCGTCGGATAACCGGCCTTTTCCCACTCCCGCCAGCCGCCTTTCAGGGCAAATACCTTGCGAAACCCCTTGCCGATCAATATCTGTGCCGCACGGGCACTAGTTCCCTCGCCCGCTCAGGCGCAGTACAAAACGACGGTCTTGTCCTTGTCGTATTTGGCCGCCCAGTTTTCGGCGTCGGCATAAACCTCCCGGAAGGCCCCCTTGATCTTGATCGAGCTGGCGTTCCAGTCTCCGGCGGCCCGCACGTCGACAATGACCAGGGACGGATCAGCGAGGCGGGATTTCAGGTCGTCGATCGACAGCCGGGGAACCTTTTGGAAATCGATCAAACAGAGCTCCGCGTCATCCTCGGTGAGCGCCTCCGCCGCCCGGGACGGCAAAGCCCCGGCAAAGAGAATGCCCATCAGCAAAACCACGGCGATCACTAACCTCTTTTTCATAGGTGCCTCCTTTTTTCATGCCTCTTCGGCATCCCCCGTCACAGGACAGGCCTCTTGTTTATCACCATATCGATTGTCCGAAGGCAGGGCAATGAGAAGTGAATGGGAGGATAATGCAGGGCTAAAACTATGTCCCGGGCAGCGAAGCGAACCTCCGCCGATTCCGCCGGGGCTGATGTTTCCCGCGACCGGGGCAGGGGGTGTAAACCCCGAAGCTCAATGGCTCCGGCCATCATGCCGCCGTTCGCCCCTTGCATGACCGGCAAGGCCGCGCTGGAGGGTGAGCAAGGGTCCCGCCCTGCCGTCCCAATCTGAACGTTCGAGCCTCCTATGGTAGGGTGATCCTATCAGTAAACGTACAGCCGATTCTCATTGTCTTCCGCCCTTGCCTTGCGTAGGCTTTCAAGCAAGAGTTCCGCGAACCCGCCTGGATTCGATACGGGCTTTCGGACCGTTGCTTTCGGAGCCCTTGCGGAGGCGGCAACGAGGAACCATCGGAAAGGAGAAACAAAAAGATGTTGCGGGCAATTGCTGTGGTGATGATTTTTTTGTGGATGCTGGGTCTGGGCGCCGGCGATGCGCTGGGTTCGTTCATCCACCTCTTCTATGTCGCCGCCTTGGCCCTGCTGGTGGTCAGCGTCAGCCTGGAGGTGATGCTGAACCGGAAGCTGAGACGCGGATCGCGGGGTTCAGCGCAACCCCGCATAGGCGAGAAGCTCATTTGGTGGTGACGACCCACACGCCGTTCCAGTCTGGCGGCGGATCGGCAATGAGCGAACGGCATTTTTCGGCATAGGCGCTTGCCGCCCGGTCCCGGTCGGCAAGGCCGGTGAAGATCGCTTCCGCCCGGGCAAACCGGCCCTGATAAAATTCCTTCAATCCTTCGGCAAAGACGCCCAGATCCGCTTCCCGATCCCGGTAGGCTTCGGGCAGCATCGGCTCGTGGATCGTCACCGGCTCCTTGCGCCCCACCACGGCGACGCGGGAAAGTTCGCGGGCCGCAAAGGCGCCGGACAGCAGATCCCTTGTCGCCTGGGAGACGATCGTGTAGGTCCCGAACTGCTTGTTGATCCCCTCCAAACGGGCGGCCAGGTTCACGGCATCGCCCAGCATCGTGTAGTCGAAACGGGTGCGGGAACCCAGGTTGCCGACCACTGCCGGACCGCTGTTGATCCCGATCCGCATGCGCAGTTCCTTGCCGATCCGTTCGCGGATCGCCGGCCGCATTGCGGCCAGTTTGACCTGACAGCGCAACGCCGCACGAACGCAGCGAACGGCATGGTCCGGCTGCGGCAGCGGGGCGTTCCAGAAGGCGATGATCGCGTCGCCCTCGAACTTGTCCACCGTCCCCCCCTCGTCATGGATGATGTCCGTCATGGCCGAGAGATACTCGTTCAGCAGCGCCGTCAGCGCCTCGGGCGACAACCCCTCGGAGATGCCCGTGAACCCCTCCAGGTCGGAAAAGAAGATCGACAGCTCCCGCCGCTCGCCGCCCAGTTTCAGCCTTTCGGGATACCGGATGAGTTCCTCGATGACCGCAGGGCTCAGATACTGTTTGAAGGCATTTTTGAGGAAGAGTTTCTGCCGCCCTTCGGTCGTGTAGTGGATGACGCCGGCGGAAAGGAGCGTCACGGCGACACCGACCTCCTGAACGACCAGCGGGAGCCAGAAGCCGCCGACGTAGGCGGCAAGGCACAAAAAGACGGGCAGACCGATGAAAAAAAGGTAGACCAGCAGGCTCTTCGCGATGCCCGAGAAGCGGGCGGTGGCCAAGCCCGCGAGCAGGGTCATCAGCAGGGTCAGCGCCAGAACCAGCGACGGAGGAGCCGCTTTCAGAAAATCTCCCGCAAGGAGGTTGTCCAGGGCGGTCGCGTGGATTTCGACGCCGGGATAAACGCCGGAAACGGGCGCCGGCCGCAGATCGAACAGCCCCGGGGCGGAAAAGCCGATCAGTACGTAGGCGTCCCGGAAAAGCTGGTCTCCCGGAATGGCGGGCGGCTCGCCCTGCCGCAGCCGCAGCTCGCTCTGGATGACGGCGGCGGCGCTATAGGCCCGATGGGTGCCCGAAGGCCCCCGGAAACGCAGGATCGCATTTCCGTCCCGATCGATCGGAATGGACGTGGAGCCCAGGGTGAGCGTCCCTCGGGAAATCGACAGCCGGGCCTCGGGCCGGACCGCCAGATAGGCCCCCAGGGCCGGCGACGGAACGATGCGGCCGGCGAAAAGGGAAAAGAGTTTTACCCGGCGGTAGACGTTGTCCGGATCGGGAGCGAGGTGGGTGTCGGCCAGGACCGAACCGGCGCGAACGATTTCGTCCACCGGAAAAAGGGCCCGGCTCGTCGGCTTTTTCCCTTTCTCCGACCGGGCCAGCCAGGACTCGAGGCCGGCGATCCGCAGTCGGATCTCGGGCGCGGAGTTCGGCCATTGAAGTGCGGCGCCGGTTTTTTCACTCAGGAAAAGGGCGCTCACGAAGGGCGGTCCCTGCTTGATCGCCGCCCCGAAGGCCTGATCGTCGGCAACGCCGTATCCGGAAGGCTCGGTGAAGAGAGCATCGAAGAAGACCGCCTTTGCCCCCTGCCGCCGGCAGTAGTCGACGATGATGCCGTACATCTCCCGGGGCCAGGGCCAGCTCAGCCCGTTTTCCCTTTTCCCCCAGTCGAGGCTGTTCTGATCCAGGAGGATCAGCCGGACGGTGCCGGTGGCCCCGCCCGGCTTCGCCAGCAGGTTGACCCGCCCGTCCCAGCTTTTCCCTTCCCAGCGGTCGAGCCCACCGGGCAGCCAGAGCGCCAGCGCGACGGCAAATCCCAGCAGGCCCGCGAGGAGCCCCAGGAGCCGCTTTTTCATTGCCGGCGAGGCAGCCCATCGTTTCATATCTTTCCCAGCGCCTGCTGGAAACGTCTCTGCCGCGGAGCGATCGGCGGGACGGGAGCCGCCGAGCCGCGATCTTCCCTGCGAAGCTCGGTGATGCGGTCCTCGGGGGAGGGATGGGTCTTGACGAAATCGCCGCCGCCGGGCTTCAGGTTCTTTTTCATCACCTCGAGCATCTCGGTCAGCCCCTGGGGGTCATAGCCCAGGCGTCTGACGATCTTGACGGCCGTCCGGTCCGCCTCGTATTCTTGGCTGCGGGCGTACCCTTTGTTGATCAGGGTCTGGGTCACATCGGTGATGACGCCGCCGAAGGTCTGGGTGAGCTGGGCAACCTCCCGGGAGCCGAGAGTCTTGGCGCCTTCCGCAGCGAGGGTGGTCAGCGCCTCGGTAATCCTCGCCTTCTGGATGGCTGCCATTCCGTGCCGCAGTTCGATATGGCCGATTTCATGGGCGAGCACCGCGGCCAGGGCGTCTTCGGTCCGGCAGCAACGCAAAAGGCCCCGGGTCACGAAGATCAGCCCGCTCGGCGTGGCGAAGGCGTTGATATCGTCGGAGTTCAGGACGAGAAAATGGTATCCTCCGTACAGACTGGGCAGATCCGAGGCCTGGGCCAGCGTTTGACCGAGGAGATTCACGTACTGACTGACCTGCGCCTGGTCGAAAGGCTTGTACTTCGCCAGGACAACCGCCCCGACCGAGCGGCCGATATAATACTCCTGCTCGGGCGTGAACTCCTCGGCGCTGCGGGCCACCGCCTGGGCCGACTTGCGGATCGACTCCGCCTGACTTTCGGTAATCGTCCCCGTACTCTGACCGATCGCGGTGGCGATCTGGGCGGCGGACTCCATGGTCTGGCAGGAAGTCAGGAAAAGAAGGGCCAGGAGCGGCAGGCAAAAGTGCTGAGCGGCGGTCTTCATCGGAGGCCTCCTTCCTGCGGGACCAGTTCTCCCTCCCTGAGGAAGGTCTGCATCTCTTCCGGCGAGATCTGGACGCGTTCCATCCGGTCCACCCAGCCATAATCGAGATTACGGTTGAGGCTCTTGTATTGCTTTTCCACCTCTTCGCTGAACCCTTTGCCGGCCAGGGCGATTTCTCCTCCCGTGGCGCTGGTCGGCACGTTGGCCGCGCCGGCCCGAAGGACGATCGTTTTTGCAGTCAGGGCGGAGGCATGCATCCAGCCCTGGAGACCGCTGGAGAGGGTCACCTTTCGCCAGTCGCCCTGCTCCTGGAGCAGGGCGACCCGCTCGCCGTAGGAGGGCTTGGCAACGATCTTCCCCAGGAACGAGGGGGCGTTCCGCAGCTGGCCTTCCCTGACCTGAACGCTCAATCCCCGCTGGCCGTCCGCCGCCCAACCGACGCTGAAGAGCAGCAGAAACGAAACCAGCAGCCCTTGAATTCTTAACGATCGGATCATCCTCCCTCCCCTTCCTTCAGAACGTTTTTGGTGAAACGCCGGCCATGAAAAGCGGGAATCATCTTCCCCATCGCCGGGTCGGATGTCAATCAGGAAATTCGCCAAGAGGGCCGTAAAGCCGGCGCGGCGGAATCTCTGAGGAGGCGCTCCGGTCAGGCGTCGGCAAGAAAGGCCTCGATCTTTTCCTTCTGCGCCCTCGCATCCGCTTCGCCGATATCCATCAACTGCTTCACATACCGGCGATCGAACATGAGCATGCTGACCCAATCGAAGCTTCCCGACTTGCGGGTGCCCAGCCCGCGGGTCAAAAAGCGGAAGGGCCGGGGCAGATCGGGTTCGGACCCGCCGGCGAGGAGGCCCAGATTGACCGACGGGCAGAGGGTAAAGGCCCTGACCAGGCGGAGCGGGGAATGGTCTTCCCGCGGCTCCCGATCCAGAAGCTGATTGACCCGCTCCAGCCCCAGTAGATCCTGCTCCAGCAGGTCGATGAAAATCGCGCTCATCAGGATGTCCATAATCCGGGCCAGGGACGGATAGCCGTGCTGAACGGCCCCGCCGGCCTCCTGCGAGGAAGGCCGGTAATGGGTGGAGACGGCCATGATGCGGGCGGCGCCCAGATGCAGCGAAGGGGAAAGCGGCGCATACTGGCGAATGCCGCCGTCGCCGTACCAGGCGCCTCCGATGCCGATGGCCGGAAAGAGGATCGGCAAGGCGGAGGAGGCCATGATCTGATCGACCGTCAGCTCCGTCATCATCCCGTGCCGATCGGGCCGCTCCCACATCTCGATATCCTTTCCCTGAACCCAGGTGACCGCTTGACCCGTCGTATAGTTGGTGGCCGTGATGGCGACGGCCTTGAGTTTTTGCCGCCGGATATTCTCGCCGATTCCCGCCAGCCGGCCGTTGGGCGACAGAAATCCCGTTTCGAGGAGCCTGCGGAGCGGCGCGGTATCCACCAGCCCCTTCGGGACCGGCGACTGGGGCCTTCCCGCCGTGAAGAGATGCACCCCCAACCGCAACAGGCTCTTCAGGAGGCTCGGGGCATCGGCTCTGTACACCTGCGCGATGTCCAGACGGCTCCAAAAGTCGCAGAGGGCAGCGATGGCCTCTTTGAAGGTCCCCTGGTGATTGGCGATGAACGCGGCGTTGATGGCGCCGGCGGAGATGCCGGTCAGGATGGGAATGCGCAGGCGGGGATACCGGCCGGCGAGATAGCGCAGAAAACCGACCTGATAGGCGGCATGGGCGCCGCCCCCGCTGAGCACGAGAGACAGATCGTCCGAGTCTCGGTTCATCCGCGGCCTCCCGCTTGCATCCCCCGGTAAAGGTCAGCCGGGCCCGGTCGCTTTATCGCAGCTCCCTGAGACTTTGCCTACAGGGATCGGACAATTCGCCTTCATGATCGTTCAGGCAGTTCAGCATCGCCCCTTGCGTGGGGGTGGAATCGCTGCAAAATTTGGTCATGTCGCCGAGGCAGCGTTCCCGGAACAGCCTTTTGTCATTGATGGCCTCGCTTCTTTCCATCCGCGCCCCTCCCATCTTCGCTTCAAAATCCCGGCACGGGGCCGAGAGCTCTTTTTCGTGGGTTTCGAAACATTCCATCAGGGCCGCCATGCCGGCCGGGCCGGGTGCGCTGTTCGTGCAGAACTTGGCGATATCTTCGGCGCAGGGATTCTGATCTGCCGCAGAGGCGTCCTTCTCCAACACCCCTCCCAGGCAAAAAAAACCAAAGGCAAGGGCCAACAGGCAAAAACCGCAGGTGCGTTTCATAGGATCTCCTTAGAGGTATTCATTGTTAATTTGCGGGCCTACGGCTGTCGGCTCCCGGACGCTTTTCGAGACCCCTTCGGTTTGCCTGCCGAGCCGACAGGGGACGCGCCTCGGTCAGGGGCCGGTATTCGATCAGGCGGATCCCCTCTTTGTCCATCCCCGAAAAAACCTGCTCTTCGAAACGGACGATCCGTTCCGCCGCCAGCCAGTCCAGCAGTTCGCGGTCCGGACGTCTACCGTTCCTCACGTAGAGCTCATAGGCAAGTTTTTTTACCTTTTCCTCAAAATTCATCTTTTCTTTTCTCCTTTCTTCCTTCTTGCATCCCTATTCTTCGAGTCGTCACGCCGGCGCCGCGGATCACGCCTTCACCAGCAGGACATCGCACTTTGCCCCCCGGGAGACGCGTTCGGCCACGCTGCCCATCAGGTGCTGGAGGAAGCCCGTTTTCCCATGGGAGGCGATCACGATAAGATCGATGTTCTTTTCCTTCGCCTCACGGAGAATCTCCCCATCGGGACCTCCCAGCCGGACGTCGATGCCGATCTGCACCTCTTTGGCTTCCGGCAGTTTGTCCAGTTCGTTTTTCAATTTTTGCCTCGCGGCTTCAATGCTGCCGGTCCGGTGCTGCTTGACGAATTCATCGGAAAGGCAATAATCGACGGCGCATTGCTCGATGTCCTGAACGACGTGCAGCAGATAGAGCTGGGCGTTGAACCGCTTGGTCAGAAACAACCCTTTTTGCAGAGCCTTGTCCGCATACTCCGAAAAATCGGTGGGAACGAGGATTCTCTGGGGTGCATTCATAGGTTCTCCTTTCAGGAACGGTTTGGGCAACCTCCTCCCGTCGCCTGTGGGTCCGGCTAAAGATACGTCCCTGGTGGGCGGCGTGGGCGAAAACCCTCGTCCCGTCTCCCGCGTCCCACCTTGCTAGTGAGCAAGGAAATCGGCGGTTGTTACCCGGTCGGCAGTCCGGGAAAGACTTCTGACGTTCTTGGCGATATCGAAATGGACATCTTGGCCTTGCCGGATGGCCTGCGGGCGAGCTCCGCGCAGGGCGTTAAAACGGAAGAAGACGTTTTCCCCTTCGTCGCTGCGGATAAAGCCGGCGCCGATGGTATCGTTGAACCATTTGATTTTTCCTTTCGGCATGGGGCGATCCTCCTTTTCTCGCTATTTTTGACCTATTTGAAAAAGAGGGTAATCCTATCGGGCAGGAATGAAAATAAGGATTGATTGGAAGCTCAGTGGTAGGAATAATCTACTATTCGTCCGGCGGGGAGTCTCCCGAGTCGAGCGATTGCCGGCGGTCCCGCCCTGCATGGGCGGGGCGCGAGCAGGAACGCAAGGAAACACGACAAGGGCCATCAATCCCCTTGACAGGTCCTGGCGCTCTTCGTATCTTCCTATCGAACCACCGGAACCTCCCGCCTTTTTCTGGAGGATTGTCGTTGTGAACCGCCGGCGGACCTCGACGGCCGAAGGGGCAAGGGGAAGAAAAAAGGCGGCGCCCTCCTGGTTTCCGACGACAAACAGGGTGCAATCTATCGGATCAGCCATGAAAAATAACGAATGCCGCCCCTTGCCCCGCAAAAGGGGCTTCAGAATGTGTCCCGGCGCAGGAATCGGCAGTGGCAAACGATGACCGCTGAAAGTCTTGTCGGACGCAAGGGCCGATTATCAAGGATCCTCCGCCTGCTGAAACGCTTGCGTCCCGCGGCGCTGCCCGTGACCTATCGGGACAACCGCGTCCTCCTTTTCCCCGGGGGAACCGACTTTTTCCGTTCGCTGCACACCGCCCTGGGGCAGGCGAAAGAGTATATCCTGATCGAATTCTACCTGATCCGCAACGACCGCACCGGCGCCGCCCTGGCCGAAGAGCTGGTCCGGGCGGCCGGCCGCGGCGTCTCGGTCCGTTTGGTCTATGACGCCATCGGTTCCCTGGAGACGCCGGCCTCCTTTTTCGCGGCGCTGGCACGACAGGGCGTCGAGGTGGTCCCCTTCAACGTCCCCTCCTTCCGGCGCGGACTGCGCTGGTTCGACAGACGCGACCACCGCAAGCTGGTCGTCATCGACGGGTCCCTGGCCTATCTCGGCGGCTTCAACATCGGCGACGAGTATTCCGGGCGGCTGGAGGGGAAACGTCGTTTTCGGGACGTGGGCTTCAGCATCTCGGGCGATGCGGTGGGCGAACTGGTGCGGGAATTTTCTGAGATCTGGCAGCTGGAACAGCCGGAACCGCCGACGCTTCCGACCGGCCGGAAAAATCCGGGCGACGACCGCCGCCGGCAGGGCGGCAGCGCCGCCGTCGTGATCGTCAGCGGCGGCCCCCACCAGAGACGCTCCTACATCGGCAGCGCCTTTTTAGTCAACATCGCCGCGGCCTCCGAAGAGATTCTTATCGCCACACCCTACTTCGTCCCCGGCCCCCGCATCCTTCGGGCCCTCCTGCGGGCCGCACGACGCGGGGTGCAGGTAAGCCTGCTTCTTCCGGCCCGAAGCGACGTGCCTGTGGTAAGGCTTTTGGGGCGCAGTTTCTACGGGGCCTTGCTCCGGCAGGGAATCGCCATCTGCGAGCTGGACGGGGAAATCCTCCATGCCAAGGTGATGCTGATCGATCGGGAGCGGACGATCCTGGGGTCGGCCAATCTCGATCAGCGGAGCTTCCACCGCAACTTCGAAATCAACTGCATCATCGACGATGGCGCTTTCGGCGGCCAGATCCGACGACTGTTCCTGAAGGATTTTCGGAAATCCCGGCCGATCACCCTGGGCGACTACGAGCGGCGCGGTCTGGTCGCCCGCTTTCTGGAAAGGGTCATCAACCTCTTCGCCCGCTTTCTCTAAACCCCGCAGAGACATCCCCTCCTGCAACGGTCTGGACCCTCCGAGTGCCCTTCCTCCCAATGGTAGGTATTACCTACCAATCAGCTAGGGATCGATCCTCATTGTCTTTTATCCCGTATGTCTCTAATTTCGATAATCAAACAGGGACGGACGCCAGCCGTTGCCCCTGCCGGGTCAAGCCTGCAAAAGGCGGAGTCAAGGACCACTTTCAGAGGGAAAGGAGACCGGACATGAACGTGCTGATCGTATATTATTCCCTGTATGGCCATATCCATCGGATGGCCGAAGCCATCAAGGAAGGCGCGGAAAGCGCAGGCGGAGTCGAGGCCCGGCTCTGCCGGGTTCCGGAAACCCTTTCGGAGGAGGTTCTGGAGAAGATGGGGGCGCTGGAGACTCAGCGCTCCCTGGCCCATATCCCGATCTGCAAGGTGGCGGAACTGGCCACGGCCGACGCCATCATCTTCGGCACCCCCACCCGCTTCGGGAATATGTGCGGTCAGATGCGCCAGTTTCTCGATGCCACGGGCGGCCTCTGGGCCAAGGGCGCCCTCGTCGGCAAAGCGGCCAGCGTTTTCACCAGCAGCGGAACCCAGCACGGCGGCCAGGAATCGACCATTCTTTCTTTTCACTTCACCCTTCTCCACCAGGGCATGGTGCTCGTCGGTCTTCCCTATACCTTTGCCGGCCAGTCGCGCAGCGATGAAATCACCGGCGGCTCGCCCTACGGGGCCTCCACGATTGCCGGCAGCGACGGCCAGCGAATGCCCAGCGAAAATGAGCTCGCAGCGGCTCGCTATCAGGGCAAACATGTTGCCGAAATTGCAAAAAAACTGTCCGCTCCGGGGTAGAAGCGCCTCGGAAGCAGACCGGAGCGCTCGGCAAAAGGCGGGAAAGAACCCCGCCCGGCAATCAGGAAGGAAGGAATCGACATGGATAAGCAGGCATCCGATCAGGGGTGGGAGCAACTCCAGGCCCACATAGAGACGTTTCTCGGGCAGACGCTCCGCGCCGATGCGCAGAAGGTCGAGTACAAGCCGCGGTTCAATTCCCGGGCGGCCGAAGCGCCGAGCGTCGCTTATCAGAACGACCGGGAGGGGATGCCGGCATGAAGCGGCCGAGATTTGCGAGAGGCTGCGGCAACTCTGCTCGGAGCAGAGCCAGGCGGCAGCGTAGTCGAAAAATCACCATCGGATCGCCGCGCTGTTTTCCGGCGATCCCTCTTTTTCTTATGAAACGCGGTGAGAAGAATCTTGGATAATCCGAAATCTATTTTGAAATCGGGGATATTTACGACCGGTGGGAATCCGGAGATTCTGTTAGGCATCGCAGCGCTGGGCGGCCTTTACCTGATCAGTCTTCATGACTACCTTTTGTTTGACGTTCTTGCCGAGTTGTTCAGCATCACCATCGGCTTGACCCTTTTCGTGCTTGTCTGGAACTTACGTCGCCGCATCACCAATCAATATCTCTTGTTTATCGGGATTGCCTGTCTCTTTACAGCCATCCTGGATACCATTCACATCCTCAGTTTCCAGGGCATGACCGGATTTTCGATCGACGACCCGAATACCGCCGCGCAGTTATGGATTGCCGCCCGCTTCATCCAGGCGCTGGCGCTTCTGGGCGCCCCCTATTTCCTGAAGCGAAAACTGAACAGCGAAACGGCATTCCTCTTCTTTTCCATTGCGATCATCCCGATATTGAGCGCCATTTTCATCTGGAAAAGCTTTCCCACCTTCTACGCTGCCGGGATGGGATTCACTCCCGCCAAGATGGCCGGCGAACTGGTCATCGCCGCCATTGCCTTTGCGGCCCTGCTGCTGCTCTTCAAAAACCGCTCCCATTTCGACCCCCTGGTCTTCAGATGGATCAGCGCCTCCATCATCGCCACCATCGGCTCCGAACTGGCCTTCGCCGTCGAGGGCTACGCTATGGCCAATCTTACCGGCCATTTCCTGAAGGCCGGGGCATTTTACCTGCTTTACAAAGCGATCATCGAAAGCGCTTTCCTCAAACCGCAGAAACTCCTGTTCGAAGACCTCGTCCGGCAGCAAGAGGCCCTTCAGGAAGAGAAGCAGCGGACCCAAAACTATCTCGACGTGGCGGGCGTCATCGTGGTCCTCAACGCCGACCAGACAATCGCTTTGGTCAACAAGGCGGGCTACAGCACCCTGAATTATGAGGAACAGGATCTGCTGGGCAAGAATTGGTTCGACACCCTCGTTCCCGAACGGCTCCGGGAGGAGGCGAGAGCGGCGTTTACGCGGCTGGTCGCCGGGGACCTGCGGGACGCCAATGCCGATGAAGGTCCGCTTCTGACGGCAAGCGGCGAAGAAAGGTGGTTCCTTTGGCGCAACAGTCTCCTGAAGGACGACAGCGGCCGGGTCACCGGGACATTGCGCTCCGGGGAGGACATTACGGAGCGCAAAGGGGCCGAAGAAAAGCTGCTGGCGATCCAGGAGGAGTTGGAGGTGCGGGTGCAGGAGCGGACCGCTCAACTCGACAGGACCAATTGGCAACTTACCTGCGAAATAGAAGCCCGAAAAAAAATCCAGGAGGACCTCGCGGAACAATCGCGCATCCTGGAGGCTTTTTTCAACCATTCGTTGACGCCGACCGTATTTCTGGACCGCGATTTCAATTTTATCCGGGTCAACGAGGCCTATGCCCAGGCCTGCCGGCGCGACACCCGGGCGTTTCCCGGCCATAACCATTTCCAGTTATACCCCTCCGCGCTAGAAGCCCTCTTCCGGCAAGTGGTGGAAACGAAAAAGCCCTTTCAGGCCCTGGCCAGTCCCTTCGGGTACCCGGCCCATCCGGAGGGAGGAACCTCCTTTTGGGATTGGACGCTTGTCCCGATTCCGGACGAAAGCGGCGAGATCGATTTTCTCGTTTTTTCTCTCAACGACGTGACCAAAAGAAAACTGGCCGAGGAAGAGGTGAAGAAGCACGCGCAGTTGCTGGATCTGGCCAACGATACGATCCTGGTCTGCGACCTTAACGGCAATGTCCTCTATTGGAACAAGGGCGCCGAAACGCTCTACGGCTGGCCGGGCGAGGAAGCCAGCGGGCGGAACATCCGAACCCTTTTTCAACCGGACTTTGCCGAACACTTTCAAGAGGCCGAGGCGATGTTTTTTCGCGACGGCTACTGGGAAGAGGAGACCAATCACCGGAAAAAAGACGGCACGCAAGTCATGGTCCAGAGCCGCTGGACCTTGCAGCGTGATGACCGGGGCGTCCCGGTGGCCTTCTCGGAAATCAACCGGGATATCACGGAACTCAAGCGCAAGGAAAAGGAACTCCAGGATTCATCGATCTATTCCCGTACGCTCATCGAGGCGAGCCTCGATCCCCTGGTGACGATCAACGCCGGCGGCAAGATCATGGATGTCAGCAGGGCTACGGAACTGGTGACCGGCGTCTCTCGCGAGCGGCTCGTCGGCAGCGATTTTTCCGAATATTTCACCGAACCGGAGAAGGCCCGGGAGGGATACAAAATGGTCTTCTCCCGGGGATTCGTCAGGGACTACCCCCTCGCGATTCGCAACAATTCCGGCCAGGCGACGGAGGTCCTCTACAACGCCACGCTGTACAGGGACGAGGAAGGGGAAGTGCAGGGGGTTTTCGCAGCCGCCCGTGACGTCACGGAGCTTCGCGCGGCGCAGAGGGCCTTGCAGAAATCCCATGCCGATCTGGAACGCCGGGTTGAGGAACGGACCGCGGAACTGGAGGACGCCATCAAGGAGCTGGAAAGCTTCAGTTACTCCGTCTCCCATGATCTGCAAACCCCGCTGCGGGCCATCGATGGGTATGCCCGGATGATCCTCAAGAATCACGGCGCTCTGTTTGATGACGACGCGCGGCAGAAATTCAATACGATCCGGAACAATGCCCAGATGATGGGCCGGCTGATCGAGGAGCTTCTGGCCTTTTCCCGCCTGGGAAGAAAGGAAATCACGCCCTCCAAACTGGACATGAACGGTCTGGTGGCCGACGCCTGGAAGGAACTGCGGGAGATTGAACCGGAAAGGCAGATTTCCCTGACGGTCCGGAACATCCCGATGGCCTACGGGGACAGGACGCTCATCAAGCAGGTGATCCTCAACCTGCTTTCGAACGCCAGCAAATTTACAAAACACCATAACTGCGCTACTATCGAAGCCGGCGGCTATGTGGACGGCCAATGCCTGGTCTACTACGTCAAGGATAACGGCATCGGCTTCGATATGGCTTATCATGATAAAATGTTTGGAGTATTTCAGCGCCTTCATCATAACAACGACGCTTTTGAAGGAACGGGTGTCGGCTTGGCCATCGTCCAGCGCATCATCCATCGCCATGGAGGGCGGGTATGGGCGAAAGGCACGCCGGACCGGGGCGCAACCTTCTATTTTTCCCTGAGAAGAGAGGAGTCACACTGGAATGGAGCAATTTGAGATCCTGCTCGTTGAGGACAACCGCCACGATGTGGCCATGATCCTGGAGGCCTTTCGTGAACAAAATACCTGTGATAAGTTTCAGGTCCTCCATAACGGCGCGGAGGCCCTCGACTATTTTTTCGGTCCCCAGGGCTGCCTGCAGAGGCTGGGCATCTGCCATATCCGCTTCGTGCTGCTCGATCTGAAGCTTCCCAAGGTCGACGGGCTGGAAGTCCTCAAACGGTTGAAATCCGATGAACGGACCCGGGAAATTCCGGTGATCATCTTCAGCTCGTCGAATGAGGCCAGGGATCGAAAGGAGAGTTACCTGCTGGGAGCCAACAGTTATATCGTCAAGCCCCTGGATGCGGACCATTTTTCGCAAGTTGTCGCCGATATCGGGTCATATTGGCTCACAAGAAACAGGACGGCCTATCAGGATCGGTAGGTAACCTTCAAGAACGGCATTTTGCCGGAAAGGATGGATTATGGACAGCGATTTGAACATACTGATCCTGGAGGATGTGCCGACGGATGCGGAATTGATCCAGTTCGAGCTGAAGGAGACCGGCACGAGCTTTACCCCCCGTTTCGCGACGGACAAGGCATCCTATCTCAAGGCGCTCGACGAATGTCCCCCGGACATCATCCTGTCGGATTATTCCCTGCCCTCTTTCGATGGTCAGTCGGCGCTGAAGATCGCGGTGAGCAGATGCCCCGACGTGCCCTTCATTTTCGTCTCCGGAGCCCTGGGCGAAGAGACGGCCGTTGAACTGCTCAAGCAGGGAGCCACGGACTACGTGCTGAAAAACCGGCTCTTCCGGTTGGGCCCCGCCGTTGCCCGCGCCTTGCAAGAGGTTCAGGAGCGGCGCGAGAAGCAACTGGTAGAAGAAGCGTTGAAGAAAAGGGAGAAGGCGCTGGAATTGAAATCCCAAAGCCTGGAAGAAGCCAATACGGCGTTGAAAGTCCTGCTTCAGCATCGGGAAGTGGACAAAACGGACCTCGAAGATCAGGTGTTGGTGAACATCCGGAAGCTGGTTCTCCCCTATATCGAAAACTTGAAGCACCTCCAGTTGAATGAAAAACAGCTGGCGCAGGTGAAAATCATCGAGGACAATCTTCGGGAAATCGTTTCTCCCTTCCTGCGCAGGCTGACATCGACCTATCTTGATTTGACCCCCCGGGAGATCGAAGTCGCCAACCTCGTCAAAGAGGGGAAAACGACGAAGGAGATGACCGACATCCTCAATATCTCGGCCACGGCGGTGGACTTCCATCGGAAAAACCTCCGCGCCAAGTTCGGAATAAAGAGCAAGAAAACCAATCTGATGGCTTTTCTGTCCTCCCTTTCCTGAAGGATGGACGTCAGATGGCCCACACCCCCGGCGGGGAGTCCG
The DNA here is from genome assembly GCA_021817825.1 of Deltaproteobacteria bacterium. Taxonomy (GTDB): domain Bacteria; phylum Desulfobacterota; class Syntrophia; order Syntrophales; family UBA5619; genus JAKAFS01. Next base: position 40,118 of record JAKAFS010000030.1, read on the forward strand.
GAAACAAGACGATGCCGCCTGGGAATAGAAAAAAACAGGCCCCCCTTTCAAGCCATAATAAATGTTGTGATTTTATTGGCAATCATGATACGGAGGAGAACACTGTTTTTTATTCGGCAGTGGAAGCGAGATTTGGTACGATAGGTTCCATGAAAAACCCCATACAGAAGGAGAGTACAAGATGGCTGAAGGAAAAGTGAAGTGGTTCAATGATACCAAGGGATTCGGTTTTATC
>JAKAFS010000104.1 GCA_021817825.1 Deltaproteobacteria bacterium
GGGACTGGCCCAGCGGATCGTCAACGGCGACGTGCCGGAGAACCTGAAGAACAAGCGGGTCATCGGTCTGGACATCGGCGCCCTCATCGCCGGCGCGAAGTACCGGGGCGAGTTCGAAGAGCGGCTCAAGGCCGTCCTCAAGGAGGTCACTTCGGCCGCCGGCGAGATTGTCCTGTTCATCGACGAGATCCATACCGTCGTCGGCGCCGGAGCGGCGGAGGGCTCCATGGACGCCTCCAACATGCTGAAACCCGCCCTGGCCAGGGGGGAGTTGCGCTGTGTGGGCGCGACCACGCTGAACGAATACCGTAAATATATCGAAAAGGACCCGGCCCTGGAACGGCGGTTTCAACCGATCATGGTCAAGGAACCTTCCGTGGAAGACACGATCGCCATTCTCCGGGGCTTGAAGGAGCGCTACGAGGTCCATCACGGCGTCCGGATCAAGGATGCGGCCATCATCGCCGCGGCGACCCTTTCGGACCGCTACATCAGCGACCGGTTCCTGCCCGACAAGGCGGTCGATCTTATCGACGAGGCGGCCTCCCGCCTCAGGATCGAGCTGGACAGCATGCCGGCCGAGATCGACGCCCTGGATCGCCGGGTCATCCAGTTGGAAATCGAGCTTCAGTCGCTGAAAAAGGAGACCGACAAGACCGCCCTGGAGCGGCGCGAGAAGATCGAAAAGGAGCTCGCCGAGCTGCGCTCCTCCATGGACGAGATGAAGGTCCACTGGGGCAGCGAGAAGGAGGCGATCAAGAAGATCCAGGCGATCAAGGGGCAGATCGAAACCCTGAAGATCGAAGAGCAGAATGCCCAGCGGAGCGGGGACCTGGCAAAGGCCGCCGAGATCCGCTACGGGCGGCTGGTCGAACTGAACAAGGAATTGGAGCGGGAAAACAGCGCCCTGACGGAAGTTCAGGAAAGCAAACAGATGCTCAAGGAGGAAGTGGACGAACAGGACGTGGCCGAAGTCGTCGCCAACTGGACGGGAATCCCGGTCGCCCGGATGCTGGAAAGCGATGTCCAGAAGCTCATCCACATGGAAGAGCGCCTCCGGCAGCGGGTCGTCGGCCAGGAAGAAGGGATCGGCGCCGTCTCCAGCGCACTTAGGCGCGCCCGTTCGGGCCTCCAGGACCCGAACCGCCCGATCGGCTCCTTCATCTTTCTGGGACCCACCGGCGTCGGCAAGACCGAGCTCGCCAAGGCGCTGGCGGAGTTCATGTTCGACAGCGAGCAGGCCCTGATTAGGATCGACATGTCGGAATTTATGGAAAAGCATTCCGTGGCCCGGCTGATCGGCGCCCCGCCGGGGTACGTGGGCTACGACGAGGGGGGGCACCTGACCGAGGCGGTCCGGAGAAGACCCTATGCGGTCCTCCTTTTCGATGAAATCGAAAAGGCCCATCCCGATGTGTTCAATATCCTCCTCCAGATCCTCGACGACGGGCGGCTGACCGACGGCCACGGCCGGACGGTGGATTTCAAGAACACCATCGCCGTGATGACCTCCAACGTCGGTAGTCAATGGCTACAGGACTCCTCGCTGACGGAAGCTGAGCGTCGGGAACAAACGATGGAGGCCCTTAGGGCGACCTTCAAACCGGAGTTCATCAACCGGATCGACGACATCGTCATTTTCCGTTCCCTCACGATGGAAGACATAGAACGGATCATCGACATCCAGCTCGGTCTCATCCGCAAGCGGCTGGCGGAAAGAAAGATGTCCCTTGAATTGACAGAGGGCGCGAAAAATTATATAGCGCAGGCTGGTTACAGCCCGGTTTACGGTGCCCGGCCGCTCAAGCGGGTGCTTCAGAAGGAGCTCCTCGATGTGCTGGCCATGAAGCTGCTGGAAGGCGCTTTTGCAGAAGGTTCTGGAATCGTGATCGACGGGGACGGCAAAGGAATTACATTGCGCAGTAAATAGCGACTCAGTTCATATTGAGTCGGACTGCCTCAGAGGCGATGGCTTTCGTGTAGGACGCATTGGAGATTTTGCTGCAAAATATCCAGCGGCCGGCGAAGGCCATCACATCTGCAAGGCAGGCAGAAGCTTATAAACAGGATATAACAGGAGGAATCCATTTATGAATTCATTGAAAACCGCGTTGCTTCTAGGCGCCCTGACGGGTCTCCTCATGCTGATCGGCGGGATGTTCGGCGGTCAGCAGGGAGTCCTCATCGCCTTTATTCTTGCCATGGTCTTGAATTTCGGAAGCTACTGGTTTTCCGACAAGATCGTTCTGAGCATGACCCATGCCCAGCCGGTTATGGAAAGCGAGGCTCCCGAACTCTACGGCATCGTGAAGAACCTCGCGCTAAGGGCGGCGCTGCCCATGCCGCGGGTCTACGTCATCCCCGAGGATACCCCCAATGCCTTTGCTACGGGACGCGATGAGCACCATGCCGTCGTCGCCGTCACCCAGGGGATCCTCCGGATCCTCAACCGGGACGAGTTGGAGGGGGTTATCGCCCACGAGTTGACCCACATCAAACAGCGGGATATCCTGATCGGCTCGATTGCCGCCACCCTGGCCGGCGCGATCGTCATGCTGGCCAACATGGCCCAGTGGGCGGCCATGTTCGGCGGCGGGAGAAGCGACGATGAAGAAGGGGGCGGGAGCAACATCGTCGGCCTGATCCTCATGGCGATCCTGGCCCCCCTGGCCGCCACGCTGATCCAGATGGCGATCTCCCGTTCCCGGGAATATCTGGCCGATGCCGGCGGAGCGAAGATCTCGGGAAAACCCTACGGTCTGGCCAATGCCCTGGGCAAGCTCTCGCAGGCTTCCCAGGCGATCCCGATGGCGACCAGTCCCTCGACGGCCCATATGTATATCGTCAACCCCCTGACCGGGCGTTCGCTGATGAACCTCTTTTCCACCCACCCCCCCATCGAGGAGCGGATCGCCCGCCTGAAAAGCATGCGCCCGCTGTAACCGGTTGCGGTCCCCTCTGCGTACGCAACCAGAGGAGACCGGCGGCGGTCCGTCACGAGGCAAGGAGGATTCATGGAAGAGGAAGAAAAGGAAAAAGAAAAGGGATTCGTCATCAAGGACCGGCGCCATTTCGATGAATCCGGGTCCGCACGGACAGAGGAAGAGGCAAAGCCGGAGAGACAACCGCCGCCCTCCACGGAAGCGGAGCCATCGGCAGGGGAAGAATTGCCGCCCGGTCTTCAGGAAGAGCCGAACGCGCCCCCGCGGCAGAACGCCCCTCTTCCCGAGATGACCTTTGCCAACTTCATCTTCTCGCTGAGCACGACGGCCATGTACCATTTCGGCGACATTCCCGATCCGGGCACGCAGGAAACCCATAAAAACCTGCCCGCCGCCAAGCAGACGATCGACATCCTGACGATTCTGCGAGCCAAGACGGAGGGGAATCTCGACGCCAACGAAAAGGAACTGCTCGACGGCGTTCTCTTCGAACTCCGGATGCGATTCGTCAAAGAAATGAAAAAGAAATGATTGTCCGGACCTCGCCCGCCAAGGTCAATCTCTGCCTGCGGGTTCTGGGGAAAAGAGAAGACGGCTATCACGAAATCCTCTCCCTGATGCAGCAGATCAGCCTCTGCGACGAGCTGACCTTTGCCCGGGAAGACGGGCTTCACATCAGTTGCCCAGGAACGACGCTCCCGGCGGACCGGGAAAACCTCGTCTACCGGGCGGCGGAGGCCTTTTTTGCCCGGATCGCCGTTCCGCCCGCCATTGCCATCACCCTCCGGAAAAGAATCCCGATTGCCGCAGGGCTGGGCGGCGGCAGCTCCAACGCCGCCACGACCCTGATGGCCTTGAACGAACTTTTCGGCAGTCCCCTTTCCCGGGAGGAGTTGCTGGAAATGGGAACGCGATTGGGGGCGGATGTCCCTTTTTTTATTTTCGGAAAAGCGGCCTGGGCCGCCGGCATCGGCGAACGGCTGAGCGCAGCGCCGCCCCTTCCCCGGCTTTGGTTTCTCCTGGTCAACCCCGGCTTCGCCGTCCCGACAAGATTGGTTTACCAGGGCCTCAATTTAGGATTGACAAACGGGGCAATAAATTATAGCATCCCGCGTTTCTATACAGCAGGAGATGTAATCCGGGGCCTCGCAAACGATCTGGAAAAAGTGACGATCGGCCTTCATCCGGTACTTGAAGAGATCAAGGCCCTGTTACTGGCGAACGGCGCCGACGGCGCCCTGATGTCCGGGAGTGGACCGACGGTTTTCGGCATCTTCAGCGATGAAAAATCGACGCGGCGGGCGGAGCAGCGCCTTCAGCGGGAAGACCGATGGTCGGTATTCAGGGCACACTCCCTGTAACCAACAGGGGCGTGGAATAAGAAACGATTGGGGCGTCGTCAAGCGGTAAGACACAGGAATTTGGATCCTGCATTCGGAGGTTCGAATCCTCCCGCCCCAGCCAATAGATGCAAGTCCGATAGAGGAATTCAAATGCTCGAAAGAATGAGGGTATTTTCAGGGAACGCAAATATTGCGCTTGCCAAAAAGATCGCGGAGAACCTGGGCGTTCCCCTCGGAAAGGCCCACGTCAGCGCCTTCAGTGACGGCGAAACCCGGGTGGAAATCGACGAAAACGTCCGCGGCATGGACGTCTTCATCATCCAGCCCACCTGCCCGCCCGTCAACATCACCCTGATGGAGCTGCTGATCATGATCGACGCTTTGCGCAGGGCGTCGGCCGACCGGATCACGGCTGTCATTCCCTATTACGGCTACGGACGTCAGGACCGGAAGGTGGCCCCCCGCGCCCCGATCACCGCCAAGCTCGTCGCCGACCTGATCACCCAGGCAGGCGCCAACCGCGTCCTGGCGATGGACCTCCATGCCGGCCAGATCCAAGGCTTTTTCAACATCCCGGTGGACAACCTCTTCGCCACGCCGGTCATTTTGGACTACATCAAGAAGAACTTCAAGTGCGACAACCTCGTGATCGTCTCCCCCGATACGGGCGGAGTGGAGAGGGCGCGCGCCTTCGGCAAGCACCTGGGGGCAAGTCTCGCCATCATCGACAAGCGCCGGGAAGGACCGAACGTGGCGCAGGTGATGAACATCATCGGCCATGTGAAGGGCAAGAAGGTCATCCTGCTGGACGACATGGTGGATACGGCCGGAACCGTCTGCCAGGCGGCCAAGGCCCTCAAGGAGGAAGGGGCGCTCGAGATCTCCGTGTGCGCGACCCACCCCGTCCTCTCCGGACCCGCCATTGAAAGAATCGAACAATCGGACCTCAAGGAGGTCATCGTGACGGATACCATTCCCCTGCACGAAAAAGCGAAGGCCTGCGGCCGCATCAAGGTTCTCTCCGTCTCGGGGCTCCTGAGCGAGGCTGTCAGAAGGATCTATTACAACGACTCAGTCAGTTCATTATTTATTTAGGAGGAATCCCCATGGAGGCGACCGAATTAAAAGCCTGTACCCGCAAAGAAACCGGCAAGGGACCGGCCAGACGTTTCAGAAAGGAAGGGCTCATCCCCGCGGTGTTCTACGGGCGTGGTGAAGAGGCGATTTCCCTGTCGGTCAATGCGGCCGATTTGCTGAAAATCATCAAGAAAAAGAAGGACAACATCTTCATTAAACTGCTCATCGACGGAGAGAAGCCCCTGGAGAAGCTCTCCATGATGAAGGAATTGCAGATCGAACCGGTCAGCAGAAGCTTTTATCATGCCGATTTTTATGAAGTCCGCATGGACAAGAAACTGACGATCGATGTTCCCCTGCACTTCACCGGGGTCTCGGTCGGCGTGACCAATGGCGGCGAGCTCCAGCATCTGAAACGGGATCTGAAGGTTTCCTGTCTGCCGGCGGCATTGCCCGATTTCGTCGAGGTGGATGTGACGGGCATCGATATCGGTCATTCCCTCAAGGTTTCGGACATCAAGGTGCCGGAAGGCGTGACCGTTCTTGATCCCGAAGATGTCGGCGTCGCGATGGTCGCCATCGTGAAGGTCTCGGTGCCGCAGGGCGCTGCGGCCGGTGAAGCGGCGGCAGCCACCGCCGACGGAGACGCCCCGAAGGCGGAAGCCAAAGCCAAAACCAAAGGCTGAAAACGGTCTCTGAGCGTCGGAGCGGGAATGAGAGCTTCATTCGCCTCCGACAGCCCTGGGGGAGTTCGTGAAATTCGTTGTGGGATTGGGAAATCCGGGGGCGTCGTACAAGCTGAGCCGGCATAACGCGGGTTTCCTGGTCCTCGATCAGTTGGCACTGCAGCATCAGATATCCATCAGTCAAGCCCTTTTTGACGCTCGGATCGGGAAAGGGAGAATAGACGACAGCGCCGTATTGCTGGCCCAGCCGCAGACATTCATGAACCTGAGCGGATTCGCGGTCAGAAAGCTGGCGGACTATTTCAGAATCTCCATCGAGGATCTCATAGTCGTCCATGATGACCTGGATTTGCCTTTCCAGACGGTGCGTCTGAAGGCCGGGGGAGGTCATGGAGGACATAAAGGGCTCATTTCCATTATCGATCAGTTCGGCGGAGCGGATTTCCTCAGAGTCCGAATCGGCATCGGAAGACCGCCCCGCAAAACGATGGTCGAAGGATACGTCCTTTCGCCTTTTTCCGCAGAAGAGATGTCATGTCTGCCCCGGTTGCTTTCCAAGGCCGGCGAGGCCGTGGCCGACATCCTCTCCTCCGGCATTCAGGCGGCAATGGCGAAGCATCATGAAAAAGCAAATGATATTTAATTAAGGGAGGTTAAATCATGTGCATTGGAAAACGCAGTTTCTGGTCTTTTTTATGTTCATTGGTCATCACCATGCTGCTGATGACCCCCATGGCCTTTGCGGGTGAAGCGGACATCAAGCTGCCCGACCTGGCCGAAGTCACCTTCATGGGCGGAGCGCTCGGCGGTCTCACCATCCTGAATTTCGGTCTCATCATCTGTCTGATCGGGATGGCTTTCGGTCTCTTTCAGTACACGCAGACGAAGAACCTGCCCGCCCACCAGGCCATGCTGGACGTTTCCAACACGATCTGGGAAACCTGCAAAACCTATCTGTTCCAGCAGGGGAAATTTCTTGCCGGCCTCTGGATCCTGATCGCCGTCTGCATCGTCTACTATTTCATGGGGCTGCAGGGCAACACGCTGAACGCCGTGCTCATGATCCTCTTTTGCTCCGTCATGGGCATCCTCGGGTCCTACGGGGTGGCCTGGTTCGGCATCCGGATCAACACGGTCGCCAACTCCCGGGCGGCCTTCGCCTCCCTGAGCGGCAAACCCCTGAGCATGGTGAACATCTGCCTGCGCTCGGGAATGAGCGTGGGCCTTTTGCTCGTCAGCATCGAACTTTTCTTCATGATCCTGATTCTGGCCTATGTCCCGAAGGAGATGTCCGGCGCCTGCTTCATCGGCTTTGCCATCGGCGAATCCCTGGGCGCCAGCGCCCTGCGCATCTGCGGCGGTATCTTCACCAAGATCGCCGACATCGGCTCCGACCTCATGAAGATCATCTTCCATTTGCCGGAAGACGATCCCAAAAACCCCGGCGTCATCGCCGACTGCACGGGTGACAACGCCGGCGACAGCGTTGGTCCTACGGCAGACGGCTTCGAGACCTACGGCGTGACCGGCGTGGCCCTCATCGCCTTTTTGGCCCTGGCCCTGGCCACCAATCCCGGCATGGGCGGAAAACTGATCGTCTGGATCTTCGCGATGCGCATCCTGATGGTCATTACCTCCCTGGTCTCCTACTTCGTCAACGACGCAGTGAGTCAATCCCTGTTCACAGGCAAGAAGGAGTTCAACTTCGAGCATCCCCTGACGAACCTCGTCTGGATCACCTCCTGTGTCTCCATTGCGGTGACCTTCGTCGCCAGCTATTTTCTCCTGGGCGATCTGCCGGTCGCAGGCACCGGCATTGCCGCCTGGCTGGCCCTTTCCATCATCATCAGTTGCGGGACCATCGCCGGGGCATTGATTCCCGAGTTCACCAAGGTCTTCACCAGCACCAGTTCCCGCCATTGCGATGAGGTCGTGAACGCCTCCCGTCAGGGCGGCCCTTCGCTGAACATCCTCTCGGGTCTTGTCGCGGGAAATTTCTCCGCCTTCTGGGAAGGACTGACGATCCTGGTGTTGATGTTCATCGCCTACTTTGTCTCCCAGACCGGTTCGGTAATGGCGTTGATGCCCCAGGAGTTCCTCTTCGCGGCGCCGGTCTTCGCCTTCGGGCTCGTCGCCTTCGGCTTCCTCGGTATGGGGCCGGTCACGATCGCCGTGGACAGCTTCGGCCCCGTGTCCGACAACGCCCAATCGATCTATGAACTCTCGATGATCGAAAGCCGTCCCGATGCCAAGGAGATCGTCAAGAAGCACTACGACGTCGAGGTGGATTTTGAGAAAGCCAAGCACTACCTGGAATCCGCCGACGGCGCGGGAAACACCTTCAAGGCCACTGCCAAGCCCGTCCTCATCGGCACGGCCGTTGTCGGCGCGACGACGATGGTCTTCGGAATCATCATCCTCCTGGAGCGTCTGTTCGGAAACGTCATCGGCAAGCTGAGCCTGGTCCAGCCGGAGATCATCCTGGGCCTCCTCATGGGCGGCTGCGTCATCTACTGGTTCACCGGCGCCTCCATCCAGGCCGTCGTGACGGGCTCCTATCAGGCCGTCGTCTATATCAAGGAGCACATCAAACTGGACAAGGCCGAGGCCTCCATCGCCGACAGCAAAGAGGTCGTCAGAATCTGCACGCTCTATGCCCAGAAGGGGATGATCAACATCTTCGTCGTGATCTTCTTCTTCGCCCTGGCGCTGGCCTTCTTCAATGCCTACTTCTTCATCGGCTATCTGGTCGGCATCGCCTTCTTCGGCCTCTTCCAGGCCATCTTCATGGCCAACGCCGGCGGATGCTGGGACAACGCCAAGAAGATCGTCGAAGTGGACCTGAAGCAGAAGAACACCCCGCTGCATGAGGCCTCCGTCGTCGGCGACACCGTCGGCGACCCCTTCAAGGACACCTCTTCGGTCTCCCTGAATCCGGTCATCAAGTTCACGACCCTCTTCGGTCTGCTGGCCGTGGAGATCGCCGTGACGATGCAGAATGTGGCGCTGAAGCTCGGTCTGGCGTCGGCCTTCTTCGTCATCGCGCTCTACTTCGTGTACCGTTCCTTCTATGGGATGCGGATCAGCGCTGAGAAGCTCTAAGAGTTCCATTTAGAAACTTGCCAAGGGCGCCTCTTTGCAGAGGCGCCCTTTTTTATGTTCAGGGGATGTTCCCGAAGGAGAATTTTGGATAAAAAAATGGTGGATGGAAAAGGAGGGAACCTAAAAACCATCCACCATT
>JAKAFS010000031.1 GCA_021817825.1 Deltaproteobacteria bacterium
TCCTTCCCGATGACGCTGCTTTATTTCAGCAATAACCATACCAGACTACAAAAACGATAAATATTCAGCAATTTCAAAGAAAAAGCATTCCCCAGAAACGCAGTTTCCTTGTCCCAGCTTAACAGGCTGTTTCAGAGAGAGAAACAATGCGTTCCGAGGGTCTCTCCCTGAAAGGTAAGATAGCGACTTTTCTATGTTATGACACATATATCACCCCCATGGCGGGGGAGTCAAGACGCATTTCCCCGGAAAAGGCACGGCGATGGCAGCCCGCCGAAAGGCCGCTTGCCCCATTCGCCCTCTTCGTGAAGAAACGGACCTTCGTAAAAAACCGGGGAGAAATTATTCCTTGAACTTGGCCGGGAAAGGGGATATACAGCGGCTACTTTTCAGAATATAAAGGAGAAAGTTCTCCATGGCGATGTTGTTGAAAGAATCGTTACGGAACATACAAACCCATAAGGCGTTGAGCCCTCACTATACGGAACTATTGGAAATCCTGGAAGAGATCCTTATCCTGCGGGAGAATTTCCGCCGCGGAATAAAACGCGAGATCTTCCCCGTCGACGCCAAACTGATCGCCGCCAAGATGGCGGGAGGGCTTCCGCTCATCGATTTTTCGTCGGTCACGGCCGACCTTTCGGAAGCGAGGGAGTATTTTCTGGCCCTTCTGGAAATCGCGGAAAAGCGATCTCCGGGCGAGACGCAGGAAATGGCCCGGAAGATCAGAGAAGACGAACTGAGCTTCAACGATCTCATCTACGAATCCTTCAACCCCCTTCCCTTGGAGGAAGAGGCAGCCGTCGGCGAGGAAGGCGAAGAGGACGCCTTCGACCTGATCGAACTGTTCATCGAAGAGAGTCTCCGACCGGCTCTGGAGAAGGTGGTGGAACGCTACGGAGACGCCGTCGGTCAGTCGGAATGGTCGGAGGGCTACTGCCCCATCTGCGGCCGGGAACCGAAGATCGGGGAGATTCGCGACGATGAAGGGTCCCGTTACCTCTTTTGCAATCAATGCGGCTTCGAGTGGCATTATCAAAGAATAAGATGCCCCTTCTGCGGCAACGAGGAGCAACAGACCCTGGCCTACTTCACGATCGAAGAGGACGAGCGGTACCGCGTCGATGTCTGCAACGAGTGCAAGCGCTACATCAAGATGATCGACTTTCGCGACTCCCAGGAAAAAGCCGATCTGGACGTGGAGGACATTGCCACGCTGCACCTCGATATGCTGGCCAACGACGAAGGGTACGACTAGCTTTTCTGCGGAGCCGCCAAGCAATGGACGACCGGAACGTGGCGGAGGTGATCCGTCTTCTGGAAAAAGAGCTGGAAAAAGAAGGGCTCCCCATCGTCTCGCAAATGGCCGAAGAGCATCGCGACCCCTTTGCGATCCTGATCTCGACCCTGCTGAGCCTCAGAACCAAGGACGAGGTGACGGCGGCGGCCGCGGAGAGACTTTTCGCCCTGGCCTCCACGCCGGAGGGGATGCTCCGGCTCTCGGAAGGGCAGATCCAAAAGGCCATCTACCCCGTCGGTTTCTATCGTCACAAGGCAGAGACTATCCGGCAGGTCTGCCGCGACCTCATCGACCGGTTTGCCGGCCGCGTCCCCGACACGCTGGAGGCCCTGCTTTCGCTCAAGGGGGTCGGCCGCAAGACGGCGAATCTCGTTGTCGCTCTGGGATTCAACATACCGGCGATTTGCGTGGACACCCACGTACACAGGATCTCCAACCGTCTCGGCTATGTCAGGACCAAAACCCCCGAGGAAACGGAATTCGCCCTGCGCGAAAAGCTCCCTCCCGAATATTGGCTGAGGTTCAACACGCTCCTGGTGGCCTTCGGAAGAAACACCTGCCGCCCGATATCTCCGCTTTGCAGCATTTGCACGGTGGCGGTATACTGCGACCGCGTGGGAGTCACGAAATCACGATAAAGACAAGGGGAACACCGGTCGGCGCGATTGACCTTCGCCGCCGGCAACCCTTGAGTTACAGGAAGAAAGGAGGCGCTCATGATCCAGCCGGTCATCGCGGGAAACTGGAAAATGAACAAGCATATCGGAGAAGCGGTTGCCTTTGCCCGGCGTCTCCGGGCGGCCTTCGCCACCCCGCCGGCGCGGGAGGTAATCATCGCCCCCCCTTTCACGGCCCTCCATGCCGTGGCAGAAGCGCTTAGGGGTTCCTGCATCCGGATGGCCGCCCAAACGCTGCACGAAGCCGAAAAGGGGGCCTTTACGGGCGAAATCTCCGGCGGGATGCTCCGGGAAGCCGGATGCACCCATGTCATCGTCGGCCATTCGGAACGGCGCACCCTTTTCGGCGAAAGCGATGGCAGCATCAATCGTAAACTCCGGGCGGCGCTCATTGCCGGATTGCAGCCGATCTTCTGCATCGGGGAATCGCTCCGGCAAAGGGAAGCTGGAGAAACGCCCAAGGTCATCGAAGGGCAGCTAAAAGAGGGGTTGAATAATTTGACTGCCGATGATATAGGGCTTTGCATCATTGCTTACGAGCCGGTCTGGGCAATCGGGACCGGGAAGACGGCGAGCCCCGAACAGGCCCAGGAGGTCCATCGCTTCATTCGGGAATGGATCGCCCGGCAATACGGCGGGGCAGCGGCGGAACGACTGGCCATCCTTTACGGGGGCAGCGTGACGCCGGCCAATGCGGCCGCTCTGCTGGCCCAGCCGGATATCAACGGAGCGCTGGTGGGAGGAGCGAGTCTGGACGTGGATTCGTTCGTCCAGGTCATCGGTCATTGAACAACAGGAAAGAGGGATAAAAAGTGCACATTCTGATTACCATTTTGCATGTGGTTGTCTGTATCGTCCTGATCCTTACCGTACTTTTGCAGGCGGGCAAAGGAGCCAGCATGGGCGCCGTATTTGGAGGGTCCAGCCAGACCATTTTCGGCAGCAGCGGCCCCGGCACCTTTCTCGGCAAGTTGACCACCATCGTGGCCATCATCTTCATGCTCACGTCGTTCACCCTTTCCTACACGGCCTCCCGCAAGGGAAGTTCCCTGATGGAAGGCGCGGCAAAACCTGCCGCACAGCAAGCGGCGCCGGTCGCCAACCAGGCCCCGGCAACGCCCGCTGCCCCGGCTGCCCCGGCAACGACCAAATAGCATGGTGCCAACAGCCGAAAAATGGCCTTTCATATTGACAAACATTTCGTGAACAGGTAAGTTCCCCACAGCGACCAAGCAGATGCTGCGGGACAAGATATGCCGAAGTGGTGGAATCTGGTAGACACGCTATCTTGAGGGGGTAGTGGACACAATCCGTCCGGGTTCAAGTCCCGGCTTCGGCACCATAAACAAAAAAGAGGGTTGGCTGATTCATCGGCCAACCCTCTTTTCGTTGCCGGGTATCTGGTCAACGACTCCTGACCTTCGCCAGGTTCGCATTGAAAAATGCGAAGACGGTTTTCCAGGTTCCGTTCGCTAGCGGCTCCCGCAGATGGTCATCAGGACCCGCTCCAGGAGGAGGCGGGGATCATGGCCCGTCGACTTGAGCGCCAGATCGGTCTTAAAAAGAAGTTCCAGGTCCGCGGCCAGTTCCCTTTGGGTGAACCGCTCGGCGTTCTTAAAGGCCTGGTAGACGACAAAGGGATGCTGGGAGGCAACGGCAGGGGGCTCCTCGCCGGCGGCGACCGGTTGTTTGATGCCGGGCAGGACCTGCTTTTGAAATCGGCCGTAGTCCATGTTCGCCTGGAACCCCTTGAGCCGACCCGAGGCGATCAGCAGTTTGGCCTGGAAGAGAAAGCGGATTTCCCGGGTGAGCATCGTCATGATCATCAGGGGGTGAAGCCCCTGGTCGAGGAGTTCGCGCAGGGTGGCCAAGGCAGCCACGAGGTTCCGCGCCGAGAGGGCGCCGGTCAGCTCAAAGACGGTATCCTCCTTGGTCCTGCCGATGACGGCTTCCACGTCCGCCGGTTCGATCTGTGTCTTGTCACCGACATAGGTGATCAGTTTTTCGATCGCCCCCAGGGACTCCCGGAGGTCGAAACCGGTTTTTCGTCCCAGGGCCGCCCAGCCGCCGGCCGAAAGGCGTTTCCCCTGCCTCTCCAGAATGGCAAAGGCCATCTCCTGTACCGTCTGCTGCCGCGCCTCCCCCTTCCCTTTCGTAAAGGAGAGGATTCGGCCTGTCGCCGAAAAGGTCTTGAAAAGCTTCTTCCGGCGGTCCACCGTTTCGGCCGTCAGGATGAGATGGTTGTCCGCGGGCATCCCCCCCATCAAGGTTCTCTCCAGGCGATCGGTTTCTTCCTGCCGTTCCTTCAGCGGTTCGGGTTCGTGGCTGCCCAGGATCTCCACGATTTTGGGCAACCAGGTTTCGCGTCCCTCTCCGCCGTCGTCGGGAACGATCCGCCGCCAGGTCTCGTCGTCGATCTTCCGCCAGCCGCCATCCCGAAGCTCTTCCCACTGCAAACCGGTGATCTGCATGAAACGCCGAAAATCCGCAGCAGCTTTCAGGGGATCCTGTTCGAGACGCTCCCGGATGCGTGCAATCAGGGGCGCCAGGACATTTTTGGATTGGAAAAGACGGGTGTTCCGGACCGCAACCACTTTACGGCCGGGCAGCAGGGGGGAGGTGCACAAGGATTCACAGAGGGCATCGACATCCTCGCGTTCACCGTCGGTAACAAAGAGGTTGAGATCCCGGTCACCGGCGTCGGGAATGAGCGCCTTGACGATCTTATCGAGGGCGTCCTGGAGGCGAAACTCCTCGTCACCCCATAGGAGATAGCAGGGAGAGGCTTTCCCCCCCTTGATCTCCGCAAGGACCTTCTCCAGGGAGACCCCTCGCCCCGTATCGTCGGCCTGAAGCGCCATTGGCTCTCTCCTGATTGTTTTTCGGCAGGCAAAGCAACGCCGATTTGCTTAGACGATGACGTACTTCTGGATGTGCCGGACGGCCTCTTCGGGATCGTCGATGATCTGGAAGAGTTCCATATCCGCCGGGGAGATCTTTTTGTCGCAGAGCATCGTCTTTTTCAGCCAGTCGACAAGGCCCTTCCAGTACTCGCTTCCCACGAGGATCACGGGGAAAGGCTTGATCCGCTTGGTCTGGATCAGAGTCAGGGCTTCGAAGAGTTCATCGAGCGTCCCGAAGCCGCCGGGAAAGATCACATAGGCCATGGCATACTTGACGAACATCACTTTGCGGGTGAAAAAATACTTGTAGTCGATGCTGATATTGGCAAAGGGGTTGGGTTTCTGTTCGAAGGGCAGGCGGATGTTCATCCCCACGGACTGGCCGCCGGCCTCCGAAGCCCCTTTGTTTCCCGCCGCCATGATGCCGGGCCCGCCTCCCGTGATCACGCCGAAGCCCGCCTCCGCAAGGCGCTGCGCCAGGAGCTCGGCCTTCTGATAATAGGGATCGTCCGGCTTGGTCCGGGCCGAGCCGAAGATGCTCACGGCGTGACCGATCTTGGAAAGGGTTTCGATGGCCTCGACAAACTCGGCCATGATCCGAAAGATCCGCCAGGATTCGTCAATCGACAGGGCATCGACGACATACTGCTTTCTTTCATCCATTGCAAACACCTCCGCCTGGGGGAAGGTTGATCGCCCAGGATTGCCTTTTCCCATCGCTGAGGGACATCGCAGCCCGGATCGACGGCGTCGCCGCTTGACTCGTGCCCCACCAGGGCCTTCGCCGGCCATGGGTACACCTCTCCACCCGGCCCGTCCGGGCAACAAGCTCCCGCTCCCCGTGAAGAAGGGTTTTTACTAGGAAACCCGGCGCCGCTGAACCTTGGCCAGTCTCCGGCGCGCCTCGATGGTCTTTCGCTTCTTTTTCACCGAGGGCTTCTCGTAGGCCCGGCGCAGTTTGAGCTCCTTGAACAATCCGCTTTTGGAGAGCTTGTTTTTGAGGATTTTCAAGGCCTTTTCCACATCATTGTCGAATACTTTGACTTCCAAATCGTTTCTCCCTTTCTAAGTCGATGATTATTGAATCCCTGTGACTATCAACGAAAAACCGGCGCAAAAAAAGGGCAGTACGGCATTCACGTCTCTTTGCGTGCCGTAAACTACCCTTGGTTGTTGCAAATGATTAGACCACGCTCCTTACTTCACTAGGATGTTTTTTAAAACCTTTATAAATTCAAGATTTTCTTCTTGCGTTCCGACCGTAACCCGCATACGTCCCCCTGTGGCTGGGGAACCGCCGAAATTCTTGATCAAGATACCGTACCGCAGGAGCTGCCTATATACGTGATCCGTATCGAAATCGCAACTAAAATAAATAAAATTTGCATCCGTCGGCCAGAGGCGGATGCCGGGCAGGCGCTCCAACGCTGCGGCCAGTTCGTCCCGTCCTTTCAATACCTCCGCCGCCTGTTTCAGGAAGATCGCTTCCTGGTCGAGATAGAAACCGGCGGCCGCCTGTGACAGCGCGTTGAGATTGTAGGGAAGCCGCACTTTGTTCAGTTCATGGATCAGGGGCGCCGGACCGATGAGGAAGCCGATCCGCAAAGCGGCCAGCCCCACCTTGGAAAGGGTCCTGAGGATCACCAGATTGGAGTAGCGCTCCAATAGCGGCAGGAAGGTCTTTCCCGAAAAATGAAAATAGGCCTCATCGACGACGACGATCCCGGGCGAGGCCGCAAGGATCGCCTCGATCCGCTCGGCGCTGAAGCAGTTGCCCGTCGGGTTGTTGGGCCAGGCCAGAAAAATCAAGGCGGGAGGGTGCAGGGCGATCCGCTCCCGCATCGCCTCAAGATCCAGATCAAAAGCTTCGTCCAACGGGACGGCCGCGACCCGAAACCCCGCATTGAGGGAGGTGATCCGGTACATGGCAAAGGTGGGAACCGGAATCATGACCTCGGCCCCGGGCCGCGCCAGCGCCGTGCAGAGGATCTGGATCAGTTCGTCCGATCCGTTCCCGATGAGCACCTGATCCTTGTCCACGCCGAAGGACTCGGCAAAGCGGGCGGTCAACGCCAGAGACCCGGCTTCGGGATAACGGTTCAGCGGTACGGAGGCAAGGAGCGCCGCAAAGCCCTCCCGCAGCTCCGAGGGCAGCGCCAGGGGGTTTTCATTGGCATCCAGCTTGATGCGGCAGGAGGTGGCCTCCACCGGATAGGCCTCCTGGGCGAGCACCTCTTCCCTGATCAGAGCTCGGAGTTCCATGATTTTCTCCCTTCCAGATTCCAGCGGTCGCTTTCGTACTTCTTCAGCAGTTCTTTTTTCAAGTCTTCTTCCGCCGGCGTCAGCGAACCCTCTACGAACCGAACGCCGAGCACCTGCCGGAAGCCCTCCTGTAGAACCCGGCAGAGTGTTTCTTCATCGACCGACGGCGCATGTTCCCCGACCGAGGTCACCGTTTTTTGCAGGTCCTCGCGCCGGCCTTGCGAATGAAAAGGGGGCATCAGTACCGCGGAAGTCCGCCGGGGATCGAAGGTCATAAGCAGCGCCCCGTGCTGCAAAAAGACGCCTGGGGATCGCCGCTGGGCGGAACCGCAGATCTTGCGGCCGGCGACCAGGAGTTCATACCGGGAAGGGTGGGCAAAACAGGCTGCGGACGCCGTCCCCTCAGTCTTGGCCCTGCCCTCGCTGGCCATCTCCGCCGCGATGCCGATCGCCGAAAGCCCCTGCGCGATGCAGGCGCTGATCAGACGGTAGGTGCCGAGTATATCCGGGGGAAAGAGAGGCGAATCGTCAGCGGCGACAACGGCATAGGTCACCTCCTGCTCATGCAGGACGGCCTTGCCGCCGGTCAGCCGACGGACGATATCGATGTCGAAGCGCCGGCAAGCCTCGATATCGATCTCCCGGCGGGCATCCTGAAAATGGCCGAGGGAAACGGTCGGCTTCTGCCAACCGTAGAAGCGCAGCGTCGGAGGAGACTCTTTCCTGACGGCTTCCCGAAAGAGGGCCTCATCGACCGCCATATTTTCCGCAGCGGAGCCCCTCTGGTAAGAAAGCAGCCTCCATCCCTCCACCGCGGGTCAGTCGACCTCCCCTTCTTGGATCACGAAATCCTGATATCCCCGCATATCGAGGAGATCATCCAACTCTTCCTGATCATCCATCTCGACGATGATCATCCATCCGGTGTCGTGCGGATCGCTGTTGATGACGCCGATATCATCGGTAATGTCTTCATTGACGCTGATGACCGCCCCGCTGATGGGCGAGATGAGTTCGACCACCGCTTTCGTCGATTCGATGCTGCCGAAGGGTTCGTCCCGCTCCACATAGGCATCGCTTTCGGGAAGATCCAGGGAAATAATCTCTCCCAACCTTTCCTGGGCATAATCCGTAATCCCGATGGTGGCCAAATTCCCCTCCACCCTGACCCAGATATGCTCTCGACTGTACAGCAGGTCATCTGGAAATAGCTTCATAAGGTAACATCCTGTTCTTTCATGTGCTTCAGACTATGGTCAACTCTTTGGAGGTCGGCGTCAAGATTTCGCAGCCCTCTTCCATCACCAAAACCGTATCCTCGATCCGAATCCCCCAAAGGCCGGGAATATAAACCCCCGGTTCGACGGTCACCACCATCCCGGCCCGGAGGATCTCCTGCCGGCCAGAGGCCAGCCTCGGCGCCTCGTGCACATCGAGTCCCACCCCATGGCCGGTGCCGTGGGAAAAATGGCCGTCCAGTCCGGCTTCGGCAAGGCAAGACCGGGCGATTCGGTCTATCTCCCCGCAGGCAACGCCCGCCCGGATCGCGGCGATTGCGCGGTCGTGAGCCTCCCGGACGATTCCGTAAACCTCCCGTTGCCGTCCGTCGACACGCCCGGCAAACCAGGTGCAAGTCTCATCGGAGTGATAGCCTCCCCAGACCGCCCCGTAATCGATCATCACGCAATCGCCATCGGCAATGCGTCGATCTCCCGGCGTGGCATGGGGAAGCGCCGTATTGGCTGCGGCCGCAACGATCGTTTCGAAGGAAACCTGTTCCGCACCGCTCCGCCGCATCCGGTAGTCGAGTTCGACGGCGAGCTCCTGCTCCCGGACACCGGGCCGGATCAGGGACCGGACCTCGGCTAACGCCTCTCCGGCGATCCGCGCCGCCTGCCGGATCCGCTGGATTTCCTCCCCATTTTTGACGGCCCTTATCTCCTGAAGCTCTGAGGAAAGCGGCCGGAGCGGCACTTCGGGAAGCTTTTCCCGCAGCCGCAGGTATTCTTCAACGTTCAGCGCCGACGATTCGAACCCGAGCGATTCAACGGCATGCCCGCCGATGACCGCGGCAATCCCTTCGATGCGGTTGCGGAATTCAAAGATCTCCGCCCCCGGAACCTCATTTCTGGCCTGGGTCACATATCGCCCGTCCACCAGGAGCACCCGCCAGTCCTTCCCGACGGCCAGTGCGCCTTCCGAGCCGGTAAAGCCCGTCAGATACCGGATGTTCTTTGCATCGAAAAGCAGCAGGGCTTCCCCATCGGCAACCCCCTCGCGCAGCCGGCCCAGCCTCTCCGTCTCAAACGTCCGCTCATGCCCCATGAATGCGCAACCTGCCGACCCGGTCCAGCCATCGCGAAAGCTCGCCGATGACCGGGTCCCGCTCCCCTGAATCCGGTTCTTGGCCGAGTCGCGCCCGGACCTCACGGAGCTTTTCCGCGGCCATCTCCTGCTGCGGGTCGCGCCGGAGAATGGTTTCCAGGACCTCCGCCGCCTGCGTCAGATGGCCTTGGCGAATATAGAGTTCGGCGAGGGTCACCGTCTGAAAATCAGCGGGAATGTCGGACGTCTCCTCGGCAGCAGTCTTTATGCCGTCCGGCTCCCCGCGGTTCCCGGGTCGCCAATCCTCATCAGCCATTTCCGGCGTTTCGGAACTAAAAACGCTGCACTTCCGGTGATAAATCCGGGCCTCCTCCGTCAGCCCCTGCTTACGGTAAATGTCCGCTAAAGAGGCATAGATACGGGCAAGACCGTCGAGAGGCGCTTCCAGCTCTTGCAGAAGGTCCCGGGCCTCGTCAATCCGGCCCTGGAGGATCCAGACCCGGCAGATCGCAATCCGGGCATCCGGATCGTTCGGCGTCTGCTGGAGTCTTTTCTGGGCCATATCCAGGATGGCCTGGGTGTCGCCGCCGTTGAAGCGGACCTCCAGGTCCGCGAGAAAGGTCTCTCGCTCCCGGATCGCTTTTTCATCCATAATTCATTATCTATTCAATTGTTTTATCTATTCGCCCCCATCAGCGGCAAGCGGAAGGAAGGCTAGCACACGCTGCAAGAGCCTGTCAAGAGCGAAAACCCCTCAGCGAAGAACGAGGCTAGCGCCGGCGGCCTTTTCCCAGACAGTCGGAGCTCCCCTTGCCGTAACCTTCCGTTTCCTCCTTCGCCAGGACGCCGCCTTCAAAGGTCAGGACGTAGACAAAATCATGTTCGCCGCAGTTGTAAAACCAGCGTTCCACCTTGGGGGACGCTTCCCGGCGAACGGCTGGCGTCGCGCTTTTTTCCTTTTTCTTGGGACGCTCCGTTTTTTTCACGATTTTCCCGCCGGCCCGGGCTCCGGCACTTTCCTTGGCGGTCGGCGGGCCGCATTCGATGAGGACTTTCCCCGTTTTATCCCCGACAATTGCCAGACCGTCGCCGCACCGAAAAGCCGCGCCATTTCCCGGAATGATGGCCGTTAAGAGCGCCGCTGCGATCGACAGCATGGTCAGCTTTTTCATCCTGTCCTCCCCAAGTCTACATAAAAAAACGGAAGAAAGCCGCCCGGAACGCCCCCGCCGAGTCGCTCGCCAGGGATGAGGGAACGTCGTTGCAAGAAAATCTGTGTCACGAAACGGCCTTTCGCCCAGAACAGCGGAAGAGGAAAGGGCAGAGAGAATCAACAACGGGAATGGGCGCAACGCTGACAATCAGGTGATATGCCGCACCGCGACGCGATGCACGACCGGGGTCACCGAATCTGACCCCGGAGACGATGGGAAAAGAACCCGCGCGTCTACAAGCGACGCCCGGATCCCGCGGGGAAGGGTCAGATCACGTCCTTGATGATCCGCGGGGTGATGAATATCAAGATCTCTCTTGTGTCCAGAGACTTGGTTTCATATTTGAACAGCCAGCCGAGCACCGGGATCTTCGACAGCAACGGCACTCCGGTCATGTTGAAGGTTTCGATGGTTTTGTAGACGCCGCCCACGACGATGGTATCCCCGTCCCTAACGACGATCTTGGAGGTCACACCGCTGGTGTTGATCGCCGGATTGCCCAGAACGGACAGGGAGGAATCCACGTCTTTGTTGGTGGCGTCGATCTCCATGGAGATCCGGTCCTGGTCATAGGTGATCTTGGGCGTGACGATGAGTCGCAGATCCGCGTCCTCATAGCGGACCGTCGCCGGGCTCGTGGTCGTCGCCGGGGTCACGACGGGAATTCGCTTCCCCTGCCAGATGGTGGCCTTCTCGTTCTCCAGCGTGGTCACCTTCGGCGAGGAGATCACCTTGCCGTCGCCGGAGGCCTCCAAGGCGGAGAGCTTGGCGTCCAGGATCAGTTTGCTGGTTC
This sequence comes from Deltaproteobacteria bacterium, assembly GCA_021817825.1. Classification (GTDB taxonomy): domain Bacteria; phylum Desulfobacterota; class Syntrophia; order Syntrophales; family UBA5619; genus JAKAFS01. Next base: position 11,475 of record JAKAFS010000031.1, read on the forward strand.
CGAGAACGAGACCCAGGGCCGGCGTGGCCGTGGCCGCCGCCGGAAAGTTCACGGCGACACTGCTGCCGGTGAGACCGATGCCACTGCCGATGGGCGTGACCGTGCCGGTACCGCTGTTGCCAAAACCGAGGCCGTAATCGACCCCTCCGACGTTGCCCTGATAGCCGGCGGCCCAATTGATCCCCAAGTCCCGCGAGAAGTTCGTCGTGACCTCGACGATCTTCGCCTCGATCGCGATCTTCTTGAGATTTCCCTGCTCCACGTTCTCTTTCTGTTGACGCGTTTTGCGTTCATCTTCGGCCTTGCGCTGCGCCTCTTCCGCCCCGACGCGATCCGCTTCGTCCTTCTTTTTCCGGTCGAGGGTGACCACGGTGATGATGCTGCCTTCCCGCCGCATGGCGAGCCCTTTGAGGTTCAGGAGGGTGTCGAGCGCCTGATCCCAGGGCACATCCTTCATATGGAGGGTGACCGGTCCTTTGACGTCATCTCCGGAAACAATGCTGACCTTCCCCTGTTCAGCCAGCAGCCGCAGCACCGCCTTGATGTCGGCATCCTGAACGTCGAGGAAAATGCGGGACCCGGTGTAAGTGCTCTTCTCTCCCCCGTTTGCTTTTGCGACGGCGGGCGTCGTCGCCGCCGGGCGAGGAGCAGCGGGAAGCGCCGTCGGCTGAGGTTTATCCACCGCCGGAGCCAGGGCCAGGGAGCTGATGTTGAAATCGATCAGCACATTCATCCCCTCCTGACGCACGCTGTAAGGCACCTTTTGTTTCAGTTCGATCGTCGCCAGCCCCCAGGAGCGGCCGCCGGCTGCCTTTTGGGCAGGCGTCACCCGAACCACATTGGTCAAACCCTGATCGCTCAGCGGTCGACGCAGCTCCTCAGGGACAAAGAGATTCTCCAAGCGGACGGCAATGGCGCCACCGGGCAGATTCTCGATCGTCACCCCGGATTGCTTCGATACCGCCAGGATCACCCTTTCCTTTCCCGGCAGTTTCTCGAAGGAGACGTTTTCCAGATACCCGGCGACTTCCTGTGAAGCTAGATCCGGCGTCGCGGGCGGGGCGCCCCAAGCCGACGGCAAAGCCGTCATCAAGAAAGCGCCGAAAAAAACCAGCCATGTCCATCGTGTTGACCGTTTCATGGTTTTCCCTCATTTTCCCTGTGCAGTACCAAGGTCACTCGCCTGGTCTGTGTTTTCTTTCCCTCGATCGCCACCTTTTCCTCGACGATCACGCGGTCCGAGAGGATCGAGACGACCCGCCCCCCGTTTGTGCCGATATAGGTCCCTACCACCAGGGGATAGTATTTCTTCGCCACCCCGTCCTCGACCATGGCCGAGCGTCCCGCGTCGCTGCCGACAATCCCGAGGAGGCGAAACTGCTCGACATCCGCCTGCTGCAACGGCGAAATGGGGCGCCCCGTCGGCGCCGTCTTTTTCTTTACGACCTCTCCCTCCGGTTTTTTCTGCGGAGCGGGATTCGTGTCGATGAAAGGCTTGAAAGGGTCCGACTTTCCGGCGGTACTGTAGATAAATTCCGGAGGAGCAACGGGAGGAGCGGGAGGGGGCTCTTTCGCACCCGGTGCGGTCGCCGCCGCAGAGGCTTCTTGCGCCTTCGGACCGGGCAGGACTGCCGGAGGCGGCGCGGCCGGAACACCCTTCGTTCCGGCTTTTGCAGTCGCAACGGGCGCCGGCGCGGCCGGAGCCGCCTTCGTTTCGGCCGCCCAGGAGCGCGGGGCACCCGCCCCCGGAACCAGAAGCGCCAGAACGCCGACCATCAACGCAGTCATGCAATACCGTCTCATCATTTTTTATCCACAAACATATACGTTTTCACCGTGCAGGAGGTCTTGACGATACGGCCGCGCCCCTTGACATCCTGCGCCTCCCCCATGGAAATATCCTCGATGTTGACAATCCGCGGCAAACGGGCCACCTGGTCGAAGAAGGACACCGTGTTGTGGAAAGAACCCGCCACCTGCACCTTGATGGGGATTTCATCGTAAAACTTTTCGGCCTCCTGCTTCGGCGCGGCTTTGGCATCGGCCGTCTTAGCCGCTCCCGCTTTCGCATCGGGCTTCGGGGGAGCTTTCTCCGGCGGCTTCGGTTCGAAAAGGAGAAAATCCACGCCTGCCGTTTTACCGGCAAGGACCACGGAGGAGAGGATCCCGGCGATCTCGCGCTCGTTGGGGAGCTTCATCAACGCCAGCTGGAAAGATTCCTGAAGCGCCTCGACTTCGCGGATGTACCGGCCAAGCTGCGCCGCAGCCTTTTCCTTTTCCTCAACCTGCTGCTGGAGATTCGCCAGTTTGTCGCCCAGGGTCATTCTTTTTTCCAAGGCCGCCTGTAGAAAAAACATATAATAGAAATAGCTGATCAGGAGGCAGGCCAGAAAGATAATCAACGCCTTGACTTTGGGGGGAAGCTTTTTCAGTTCATCCAACGAGATGTCCATGAACCCTCATCCTTTTTTTAAGACGCAGGACAGGGTGAACTGTTGCAGCTTCACGCCCGCCACCTCTTTTTCCCGGGAAACCAACAGATCCACCGATTGGATGAAACTGGCCTTTTCCAGGCTCTTCATGAGCAGGGCCACAGTGCCGTTGTCTTTGGCGATTCCTTCGATGCGCAGCTCCTCACCCGCTTGCACGAACTTATCCAGCCAGATCTCCTTGGCAGGGATGAGGAGATTCAATTCATCGAGCATCCGGACGGGAAACATCCGGTTGCCCTCCAGCGATTTGATCACGGCCAGTTTTTGCTCGACATTCTTCTTATCCTTCTTGAATTTCTCGATGTCGCCGACCTTCTTGTTCAGGATAACGAGTTTGGCCTCCGCATCCTTGATGTGGCTTTCGATGCCTTTGATGCTCACGATGAAATAGAGATAAACGGAAACCAGGATCAAAAGCAGCAGCACCAGCGACCCGGCAATGAGAACAATCTGGCGCCGGAGGTTCTCTTTCTTTTCCTTTTCACGGTAGGGAAGAAGATTGATCCTGATCATTTGTCACCCCTCTTCCTCAGGGCCAGACCCACGACGACCGCAGAGATGGGACCGATGCGGTCCAATAGCTTCTTATCGGCGATCGCCTTGCCGCCGCTGATCTTTTTGAAGGGATTGACGATCTCCACCTCTGTCCCCAATCGCTGTCCCAATTCGGCCGTCATTCCAGCGATCATCGCGCCCCCTCCGGAAAGCAGGACCTGCTTGATGGTCTCGGCTCCGAAGGTGGAGCGGAAGTAGTCGACCGACCGCTCGATCTCGGAACAGATCGGATCTGCGTAGCCGATCACCCCCTCCAGGAAGCTCTTCCGGGCCGCTTCATCGTTGCCGAAACCTTGGATCTTCGCTTTTTCGGCCTCGTCCAGGGAGAGGTTCAGGTTCTTTGCGATCGCCTCGGTCAGGGAATTGCCGCCGAGAGTGAAATCGCGCGTGAAGATCGATACCCCTCCCTTCACGGCGTTGAGATTGGTGATGCTCGCCCCGATATTGATCAGCACGGCGACATCGTTTTCCTCGAAGTCGTAATTCTCTTCGTACATGGTTTCGAGGGCAAAGGAGTCGACATCCATGATGGTCGGCGTGAGGCCCGCATTCTCGATGGCTTCCGTATAGCCTTCGACGATCTCTTTCTTGGCGGCCACGAGTAGAACTTCCATCTGTGTAGGATTGTAGGGATTTTCACCGAGAATCTGGCAATCGTAGTCGACGGCGTCCATGTCGTCGAAAGGCAGATATTTTCCCGCCTCGTCATGGATGAGGTCCCGCAGCTCGGTTTCATCCATCTGGTTGAAGCCCACTTTCTTGACGATAACCGCATGCCCGGAGAGGGAGGTGACGATGTTCCGGCATTTGCATCCGGAATGCTTGTAGAGCTCCTTGATGGCTGCGGTCAGGGCATCGGGCGACGCCACGGCCCCGTCGACGATCACCCCGCGGGCGAGGGGCATTTGATGGAAACGGCTGAGGACGCGTCCCTTGGCTGACTCTTGGATTTCCGCCAGCTTGAGTGAACTCGAACCGATGTCCAGTCCTGCCAGCTGCTGCTTCCCCCCCCCTAACAAGCCCTTGATGTCGAACATGCAGTCACCGTTTTTAAATTGGCTCTTTCCTGCGGAATTTTATTTCCCGTCAGGATAAAGAGGAATTACGGTATCGTCAAGCCATGACAACGTAAGATATGTGAACTGCTTCACGTTATTCGCGTGATGTGACTCACAGAAGGAAACCTTTCCCCGGCGGCGATTGCCTATTGCGCCGTCCGGTAGACCAGATCCCCCTTTTTCACCATGCCGAGCTCATTTCTGGCCATCATCTCTATATAAGACGGGTCATCCCGCATCAGTGTGATGTTTTTTTTCAAGGCAATGTTTTCGAGGGTGATTTCGTGATTGAACTTTTTGAGGGACATCAGCTTCTCTTTCATCCGGTAGTTATCCGTAAGTCCTCTGTCGCCGAATGTGATCAGAGCGCCCATGAGCAAAACAAAGGCGAAGAGATATCTGCCTACCTTCATCTGTCCGATACCCCGTAACCGCAAAATGGTTTTATGAAGAACACGCGGCGCGAATATACACAATAAAACGAGGCATTGCAAGACTTAATTTCAGGTATTTCACGTCCCGCCTCATACTGAGCTGGAGGGAAGGTTCTGTTGCGGTTCCCCTAAGAGAAAATCACCCCTCTCGATCCATTCCTTGAGGATGTTCGCGATCTCCCGCGCCTTGTAATAGCTGGACAGAGGCGCCGTCGAGATCTCCTGGCCATTGAGTGTGATCGTTCCGCTCCGGAGCTGCTTGTATGTCACCTCCCCGAGACTCTTGGGAGAACCCTTCGGGTAGTCCATGCTGTAGTCGTAGATCTGAGCGTAGAGGTCCTCGTCCTTGACGGCCGTGAAGCGGGCCATTTCTTCATTCAAGACGGGGATGGGAATGCCGATGCCGACATAGAGGGAAACGCCGTAACCGAGGATGCTGGCGCCCACGAGCCATTCGGGGCTCATCTCCTTGAGATTGCCGATCGTCGCGATCGTGCCGGCCCCCTCTTTGGGCACGCCGTTCTTGCCCCGCAGGGCATTGGGGTTGTGCTGCGTCCCCGGCCAGGCGACAAATCCCTGGGCGCCGCCCAGAAAGATCCGGGTTCCGATGCCGATCGTTCGGTAATAGGGATCGTTGAACAGAGGGCTCAATTGCCCCGAGGTGGCGTAATTGGCGTTGGCCAGCCGCGGACGGAGCATGCCCATGTAGGTGTAGATCGTCTTGTCCGAGACGTTCACGGCGCAGTTGTAGTTCTGGTAGGCGTTGCGGGGGTTGAAAAGCATTGCGTCGCGCAGATCCGCAAGGGTGATGTTCCGCTCGTACCTACGGGCCGGATAACAGTCGGTGCCGTAGCTCTCGGCCCGAAGCCGGATCACGTTCCCGGCGACCAGGTCCTGGAGGACATAACCGCCGCCATAGTTGAACTCCCCGGGATAGACGCTGTTGAGCGGATCCCCCTCGACCATCTCCGTCGCCCCCAGGTAGCAGTCCACGGCGGCGATCCCGGCATAGGCCGGCACATCGTTGAGCCAGACCTTCGAAGCGCGGATCTTCGGCGACGTGTGGCCGAAGTTCAGAAACGCGCCGGACGAGCACATGGGGCTGAAGGTGCCCGTGGTCACCACATCCACCTTCCGGGCCGCCTCGACGTCGCCGTGCCGTTCCACCACGTCGATCATTTCCTCGGCCGTAACGACGACGGCCTTTCCCTGCCTGATTTTCTCGTTGATCTCCTGGAATGTTTTCTGGACCCTGCACTTCTTCATCCGACACCTCTGCAACCCGAGGGAACTTGATCTATTTCGTATGGCCAAACCCGCCTGCGCCCCGCTCCGTCTCCGGCAAGACGTCGCAGCAAGACCAGTGAACGCGGCAGACCCGCTGCACCACCATCTGCGCCACCCGTTCGCCGCGCCGGACGACGAAGGGGCTCTGACCGTGGTTGATCAGAACGAGCCCGATCTCACCGCGATAGTCCGCATCGATCGTCCCGGGCGTGTTGAGCAGCGTCACACCGTGCTTCAGGGCCAAACCGCTGCGGGGGCGGATTTGGGCCTCATAGCCTTCCGGCAGGGCGATGGAAATCCCCGTCGGAATCAGACGCCTTTCCCCGGGCAGGAGTATCGTCTCTTCCCCGACCGCCGCCGTCAGATCCATCCCCGCCGCCTGGGCAGTCATATAGCCCGGCAACGGCAGGTCTTCATGGCCCGGCAGCCTCCGGATGGACACCGAAAGTTCCTCTACCATCATCCATTCCTTAAAAAGCCAAATCCGCCTCGGCAACCGGTCCCAACGCCACAACGGTCATCGCCTCAGGCCGGAACGTTTCGCCGGCCAGGGCGCGGATGTCCTTTGCGGCGACGGCGTCGATCCGTTCGACAACCTCTTCGGGCGGCACGAACCTCCCCAAGGTGAGCTCGTTTTTGGCCAGCCGCGCCATCCGGGCGTCGGTGCTCTCCATGCTGAGCAGGAAATTCCCCTTGATCTGCTCCTTGGCGGCGCTCAGCTCCGCCTCCGTCAGCAGGGTGGACTGGAAATGGTCCAATCCCTCCCGGACCAGCGACAGGACCTCGCGGACTTTTTCCGGCTCCGTTCCCGCATAGATCCCGAAGAGTCCCGTATCCATGTAGGAGGTGAGATAGGAACAGACCGAATAGGCCAGCCCCCGCTTCTCCCGGATCTCCTGAAAGAGCCAGGAACTCATGCTCCCCCCGAGAATGGCGTTCAACAGAACCCCGGCGTGACGCTCGGGACTGACGGCCGAGGGCGCGGGCGCGCCGATGACGAGATGCGCCTGCTCAAGATCTTTCCTGAGGACGGCCTTCCCCGACCTTGCCAGAGGGGCTTCTATGGCCTCGACGGCGGAAGCGCCGACAAAGGATCCGAAGGACCGCCGGACCAGTTCACTGAACGGACCGTGCTGGAGACGTCCCGCGGCGCTGACGACCAGACGGTTTCCCCGGTAGCGGTTCTGAAAAAATTGCAGCAGGTCGTTGCGCGAGAAAGACTCGACCCGCTCCTTCGTGCCGAGAATGGGAAGCCCCAGCGGATGGTCTTTCCAGAAGGTCCCCTCGAAGAGATCGTGGACATAGTCGTCGGGGGTGTCCTCGACCATCCGGATCTCCTGGAGGATCACCGACTTCTCCCGGACGATTTCCTCGTCGTCGAAACGCGAACCGGTGAGGATGTCGGCCAAGAGATCGACGGCCAGCTCCAGGTGATAATCGGGAATCTTGATGTAGAAGGAGGTCTGTTCCTTGCCCGTGGCGGCATTCATCACGCCGCCCACGGAATCGATGGCCGAGGCGATATCGAAGGCGGAGCGCCGCTCCGTCCCTTTGAACAGCATGTGCTCGATGAAATGGGCGGCCCCGTTGTTCAGATCGCTTTCATGGCGGGAGCCGCCCTCCAGCCAGACTCCGATGGAGACCGACCGGACATGGTCGATCTCCTCGGAGAGAACACGAATACCGTTATCCAGGATGGTCTTATTGACCATTTTCTCCTAGCGCTTCCTTCCGGCTCAGACGGATCTTGCCCTGTTTGTCCACCTCCAGCACCTTGACCGTCACCTCGTCCCCCTCTTGGAGGATGTCCGTGACCTTGTTCACCCGCTCTTTCGCGAGTTGGGAGATGTGCAACAGGCCTTCCGTCCCGGGCAGGATCTCGACGAAGGCGCCGAAATCGACGATCTTCTTGACCGTGCCTTTATAGAGTTTGCCGACTTCGGCATCCTCGGTCAGCCATTTGACCATGGCGACAGCCCGGGAAGCGGCTTCCGCGTCGCTGGAGGCGATGGTCACCGTGCCGTCGTCCTCGACATTGATTTCGACGCCCGTTTCCGCCACGATCTGACGGATGTTCTTCCCGCCCGAGCCGATCACGTCACGGACCTTCTCCGGCCGCACCTTGACGGTGGTGATCCGCGGGGCATAGGCGGAGATGTCCGTCTTCGGCGCCGTAAGGGTCTCGCGCAGCTTGCCGATGATGAAGACCCTGCCTTCCCGCGCCTGGGCCAGGGCTTTGCGCAGGATATCGCCGGTAAGGTTGTCGATCTTGATATCCATCTGCAAGGACGTGACGCCTTTTTCGGTCCCGCAGACCTTGAAATCCATATCGCCCGCATGGTCCTCATCGCCGAGAATGTCGGAGAGGATGACCACCTCGTTCCCCTCCTGCAGGAGCCCCATGGCGATCCCGGCCACGGTATCGCGAATCGGCACCCCGGCATCCATCAGGGAGAGACAACCGCCGCAGACCGTCGCCATCGAAGAGGAACCGTTCGAGGACATAATGTCCGAAACGACGCGGATCGTATAGGGGAAGGCTTCCTTGGACGGCAACACCGGCACCAGCGCCCTTCGGGACAGGCCGCCGTGGCCGATTTCCCGGCGGCCCGGGCTGCGGAGCGGTTTGGCCTCGCCGACCGAATAGGGCGGGAAATTGTAGTGGAGCAGGAAGTGACGCCGCTCTTCGCCGGCGATGTAGTCCAGCCGCTGTTCGTCATGGGAGGTCCCCAGGGTGACGGTGACCAGGGCCTGCGTCTCGCCCCGGTTGAAGAGGGCCGAACCGTGCGCCCGCGGCAGGATGCCGACCTCGGAACTGATCGGCCGGATCTGGGTCGTGGAACGGCCGTCGATCCTCCGTTTCTCCTTGATGATCATCTCCCGGAGAATGCGCCTTTCGATCGATTCGATGATCTCCAGGACCTGGGCCTTGCAGGCGGGATCCTCGGCGGTCAGCGTCTTGACGACCGCCTTGCGGACGTCGGCAAGCTTGGCATACCGCTCCATTTTCCGGGGCATGCCGTAGCCTTCCTGAAGCCCGGCAAGCGCCGCTGCCGTAACCTTCGCCACCAGAGCCTCGTCCACGACCTCGACTTCGATGGTCCGCTTGGCCTTGCCGGCCTCCTGGCGCATCTTGTCCTGTAGATCGATGACGGGACGCATCGCTTCGAGGCCGAAGTTGATGGCATCGACGATGACATCCTCCGGGATCTCGTTCGCGCCGCCTTCCATCATGACGAGGTTCACGTCATAGGGCCGGCCTTCGGTCCCGGGAACGATCTTCCGTCCCACGATGAAGAGGTCCATATCGCTTTTTTCCTGGAGCGCCTGCGAGGGATTGCAGATGAAGGCCCCGTCTATACGGCCGACGCGGACGCCGGCAATGGGCCCTTTGAAGGGGATGTCCGAGATCTCGAGCGCGGCGGAGGCCGCCAGCATGGCCGCCACATCGGAGTCGTTCTCGCTGTCCACGGAAAGGACCGAGGCCATCAACTGGGTCTCGTGGAAATAATGCTTCGGGAACAGGGGACGGATGGAACGGTCGATGATCCGCGACGTCAGGATCTCCTTCTCGTTGAGTCGCCCTTCCCTTTTGAAAAAGCCGCCGGGGATCTTCCCGGCGGCATAGGTCATTTCCTGGTAATCGACGGTCAGGGGCAGAAAATCGACCCCGTCCCGGATCGACTTCAGGGAGACGGCGGTGACCAGCACTACCGTGTCTCCGTAGGTCGCCAGGATGGCGCCGTCCGCCTGCCCTGCCACATAATCCGCTTTGAGGGAGATGTTCCTCCCCGCAAAATCCGTACTGAATACTTTACTCATGTTGTCCTCTCTTGTTTTGATGGTACGGTGCGGGACAGGGAAGGAGTAGGCAGTAGGCAGTAGGGAGCAGACAAAAAGGATCTGCTTCTTACTCCTTACTTCCTACTCCTAATCGATACCCCGCACCCGTTGCTCAGTTTACTTCCTGAGTCCTAGACGCTGAATCACCGCTCGGTAGCGTTCCACGTCCTTGTTTTTCACGTAATCCAGAAGCCTGCGCCGTTGGCCGACCAGCTTCAGGAGTCCCCGCCGGGAGTGATGATCCTTCTTGTGGGACTTGAAATGCTCCGTCAGATACTCGATCCGGGCGCTAAGAAGGGCAATCTGGACCTCCGGGGATCCCGTGTCTTTTTCGTGCAACTGATAACTGTCGATGATTCCTTTTCGTTTTTCTACATCTAACACTGTTCTTGTCCTCCCTTAAGTCAATGATGCGATTCTCGCCGGTTTCGGCCTTTCGTTTCAATCGTTAAACACCCGCAATATCTGGACCGCCTGCTTCTTGCCAGCCGACAGCAGTTCCTCCGATGCACAGGACATCCGCGCGACGGCCACCAAGCGGTTATCATGGAGAGTGAACTTTACCACATCTCCCACGGCAAGAAAAGGAATATGATAACGTGCCAGCATCTCACCCTCGGGCTGATATCCGTTCCGCAGCCGCTCCGCCAGGGCCTCGTCCACAGCGATGGCCGCCAGTCCCGGCAGGACGTCCGCCAGCGACGCCAAGTAGGGAGAGAGTCTTTCCGCTTCCCGCAGCTCCGGAAGCGACTCGACCGCCAGCGCCGTCTCCAGACTGAAACAGCCGCTACGCGTCCTGCGCAGCGCGGACAGGCATCCGCCGCAACCGAGCGTTTCCCCCACCTCCGCACAGAGGGAGCGAATGTAGGTCCCCTTCGAACAGGATACCGTAAAGGTCGCCTCGGGAAGCCGGATCGCTTCGATTCGAACGGCGCGAATCTCCACCTCCCGCGGTGTCTGTTCGACTTCGATCCCCCGGCGCGTCCAATCGTAGAGAGGCCTTCCCTGAAACTTCACCGCCGAATAGCGGGGCGGCGTTTGTTCCCGCCGGCCCACAAGGGCGAGCAGGGCCTCTTCCACTTGCCGGGGACTCACCCGGGGCTCCTCCCGGCTGAGGACCGTTCCCGAGCTGTCAAGGGTATCCGTCCGGACCCCCAACCGCAGAGTGGCCAGGTACTCCTTGTCATCGAGGGCCAGAAACTGGACCAGCTTCGTGGCCTCGTTGAGGCAAACGGGCAGGACGCCCGTCGCCAGCGGATCGAGGGTCCCGGTATGGCCGGCCTTCTTGACCCCGAGCGCCCGCCGGACCTTCGCCACGACATCGTGGGAGGTACAGCCCGACGGCTTGTCGATGACGATGATCCCGTTCATGCCCATCCGGAGATCCGGATCTGCTCCAGCACCCTCCGGCGGACGTCCGCGAGCGCCCCTTCCATCCGGCAGGCGGCGGCGTTGACGTGTCCCCCGCCGCCGAGGGCGCGGGCCACACGCTCCACATTCACGTTTCCCTTGGAGCGGAAACTGAGCTTGAAGCGTCCCGCCGCGAGCTCCACGAAAAGGATGGAAATTTCCACTCCCCGGATGGTCCGGGGCAGATCGACGAAGCCTTCCGTATGTTCCGACAGCGCCCCGGCCTCGGCGATCGCCTGTAGGGTCACCGTCAGCGACCCGACCCGCCCTCCCTCTTCGAGCGTCAAGGTCGGCAGAACCGCCGCCATGAGCCGGATCTTGGCCGGCGCATGGGATTCGTAGACATGCTCCGATATAAACTGCGGGCTGGCGCCGTGAGCCACCAGATCAGCCGCTGCCCGGAGGGTTGCGGCGCTCGTACTTCCGTAGCGAAACCCGCCCGTATCGGTCAGGATCGCCGTGTAGAGGCAGGTTGCCGTCTCCGGACCGATCGGCCAGCGCTCATGGGCAATCAGACGGCAGACCAGTTCTCCCGTGGAACTCGCCGAAGGATCGATCAGGGCGGCCTCGCAGAATCCGCCGTTGGAGACATGGTGATCGATGTTGATCAGCGTCGGGATGGCCCCGATCCGCTTCGCCTCTTGGCCGACACGGTCCAGTTCGCTGCAATCGACCACGATGGCCGCATCAAAGGCGACAGCGGGCCATTCCGAAACGATCCGGTCGCTTCCCGGGAGAAACCGGTAATGGTCCGGTGTGACATCCTGGCTGTACACGACCGCCTCTTTACCCAGCGCCTTCAACAGATGATAGATCGCCAGCTCCGAACCGAGCGCATCCCCGTCGGGTCTTTCATGGGAAACGATCAGAAAGGTCCGGCAAGCTTCGATCGCCTCGCTGATCTTCTCTAACATCCGCCTCCTCTTTGCCGGTCGATCTCCTTGAGCATGGACTCGATGCGGCGGCCATAGGCATAGGGCGGCTCGCAGTTCAACAGCCGTTGCGGCACCTGACGCAGCTGGCGTAGAAAGTGTTTTCCCTTTTCGATCGTTCTGCTAATCTTCTGTGACATTTTTCTCTTCTTCCTTCTCCTCTTCCCGGTGGATTTCCTTGAGCAGGGATTCGATCCGGCTTCCGTAGGCAAAGGAAGGGTCGTAGGTGAACAGCAGTTCCGGCACGCAACGCAATTGAAGTCGTCGTCCCAACTCCCTTTTCAGAAATCCGGTCGCCTTGGCAAGCCCGGTCTTGACCTCGGGGCTGCACGTATCTTTTCCCATCTCGACAAAAAAAAGTCGCGCCGTGCGCAGGTCGTCGGTAACCTTCACGCCCGTAATCGTGACTAAACCGATTCGCGGATCCTTGACCTGCTTGAGAAGCAGATCGGCAACCTCCATCTTAATCAAATCCGCGACCCGATCTGCCCTTTTAAAACTACTCATACTTTCCTTCTTCTATCCCATCCTCGCGTCCCTCCAGCAGCTCGGAGAAACTGGCGATCTCGAACCGGCTGCGGACGATCTGGGCCAGTTGGAGCTGATCGAGGAACCTCAAGATATGATCCATCTTGGCATTGATCGTCGCCTGGTCGTTGCCCAGGGCACAAAAGCCGATCCGCGCCTTTTGCCAATGGTCGTTGTCACCGACTTCGGCAATGGAGCAATTGAATTCATTCTGCGTCCGCCGGATCATCGCCTTCAGGACGCTGCGTTTCTCCTTCAGGGACCCGCACCCGGGGATCCGCAGCTCGACGAGACCCGTTCCGACCACCATGACGCCACCTGTCTATCTGCGCACCGGTATTTTTCATCCCGGAGACGCCTCCCTATTTCCCTTCTACAAGAACCCTGGCAGGAAATAATGGGGATTCGTGATTTTCTCACGCCCTGGGGCCGCCGGGCCAGCGGATCCCGGCAGCGCGCATTGGAGATTTTTCGGGGCACCCTGCCCCCGCAGCGCAGCGAGGAGGTGCAGGGTCGGAAAATATCCAGCGCGCCAAGGGATCTGATGGCCAAAGGCCCGGGTTACAACTTCCTTTCGATCTGCTCCTTTATATAGGCCTCGATCACGTCTCCGACATGAATGTCATTGTACCCTTCCAGGCCGATACCGCATTCGAATCCGGACAGGACCTCCTTGGCATCGTCCTTGAAGCGCCGCAGGGAAGCCATCTTGCCCTCGAAGACGACCACGCCGTCCCGAACCAGCCGCACCCCCGCCGTCCGGACAATCTTGCCGTCCGTCACGTAGCTGCCGGCGATGGCCCCGATCTTGGGCACCTTGAAGATCTCCCGCACCTCGGCGCGGCCCTGAACCACCTCTTTGAAGATGGGGTCGAGGAGACCCTCCATGGCGGCCCGCACATCGGCAATGGCGTTGTAGATGATGTCGTAGAGCTTGATGTCCACCCCTTCCTGCTCGGCCACTTCCACGACCCGGGGATCCGGTCGGACATTGAAGCCGATGATGACGGCATTGGAGGCCGAGGCCAGCATGACGTCCGTCTCCGTGATCGTTCCGGTCGAACTGTGGATGACCTTGAGCTTGATGTCGTCGGTGGAGAGTTTGTTCAGGGCATCGATCAGCGCCTCGACGGAGCCCTGGACGTCGCCCTTGAGGATGACGTTGAGTTCCTTGACCCCTTCCTTCATCTTCTGATAGAGCTGTTCGAGGGTGATCTTCGAGGTGGCGGAGAGTTCCCGTTCCCGTTCCTTCCGGATCCAGTATTCACCGATATTTCTGGCTTTCTTCTCGTCCTCGACGCAGATGAATTCCGAGCTGGCCTGGGGGACCTTCGAAAAACCGATCACCTCGACCGGCATGGACGGTCCCGCCTCGCTGATCCGCCGCCCCTGATCGTTGGTCATCGCCCGGACCCGACCGAATTCCGTCTTGGAGACGAAGGCATCCCCCTCGTGGAGGGTCCCCTCCTGGATCAGAACGGTTGCCACCGGCCCCCGGCCCCGGTCCAGCTTCGCCTCGATAATCACCCCGCGGGCGGGCCGGTCGGGATCGGCCTTGAGTTCCATCATGTCGGCCTGGAGGAGGATCATCTCCAGCAGTTCCTCGATCCCGAGCTTCTTTTTCGCCGAGACCTCGCAGAAGATCGTCTCGCCGCCCCAGTCTTCGGAGAGGAGATTGTACTCCGTGAGGGCCTGGCGGATCTTTCCCGAATCGGCGCCGGGCTTGTCGATCTTGTTGATGGCGACGATGATGGGAACACCGGCGATCTTGGCATGGTTGATCGCCTCCACCGTCTGGCCCATGACGCCGTCGTCGGCCGCCACAACCAGGATGACGATGTCGGTCACCTTCGCCCCTCTGGCCCGCATGGCCGTGAAGGCCTCATGACCCGGCGTATCGAGAAAGACGATATCCCGGTCCTTGATCCGGACATGATAGGCGCCGATGGCCTGGGTGATGCCGCCCGCCTCGCCGTCGATCACATTCGTCTGGCGGATCGCATCGAGCAGCGAGGTCTTGCCATGGTCGACGTGGCCCATGATGGTCACGACCGGCGCCCGGGGCTTGAGAGCCTCGGGGGAGGCTTCGGCCTTGGGAATCGCCTCCTCCAGCAGTTCTCCCTGCGTCGATTCCACCTGGTAGTTGAACTCCGCGGCGATGAGGGTCGCCGTATCGAAATCGATCGCCTGGTTGATCGTCGCCATAACGCCCATCGCGATGAGTTTGGCAATGACCTCCGAGGCCTTGACGCCCATTCGCTTGGCCAGTTCCCCGACGGTGATCGCCTCGTCCACCTTGACCCGCCGTTTGATCGCCTTGGGAGTGGTGATCTCGGTTTTCTTCATCTTGACGGGCGCCGTTTTTTTCTCCTCCCGCCACCGGGACGGCCGGTCATCGCCCGCCTCGACCTCGATCCGCTTGCCCTTCTTATCGAGCTTCTGGATCAAGGTCTTCTTGCGGGGCGGCGCGGCCTCCCCCATCAGGACCTCGACGGGGGGTTTCACCCCTTTCTTTTTCGATTTATCCGCATCGCTCCTTCCGGTCTTGTCTTCCCGGGAAGCCGGGGGAGGGAGCGGCGCTTTGACGTCCTTGGTAATCGTCAGGCCCGGCCTGCGGGGAATGTCCCGGCGCGGCCCCGTCGGCGACGGTCGGAATGTCTCGGTCGGCGCCTGGGGTCGGGCATCCCGTCCCGTGATGATCGGCCTGGCGTCCTGAGACGTCACGGGCAGCGGTTTTTTCTCACCTGCCTTGGACTCCGTTTCGGCAGTAGTCGCTGGCCTGGCAGCCTCCATCCGTTCCCCTGCCGGCGCTTCGGATTTCGGCTCCTGGGAAACCGGCTTTTCCGGTTTCGTCGCAACCGCCGCGGGACCGGCTCCCGGGGCTGACTCTTTGACGGGCGCCGGCTTTACCGGCGGCATATCCGGCAAGACCACGAACTTGGGCGCAGGGGGTGCGTCGCCGCGATAGATCGACGTCCGTACAGGGGCTTCCTTGGGAGGGGGAGGCGGAACGGGCGCGGCCTCCTTCGGGGCCGGCTCCGGCTCCGGCGGCGGCGGCTCCACCACGGGGGCTTTTGCCTCCGGCGGCGGAGCGACCTCGGCAACGACGGGCTCCTCCGGCTTTCCCTCCTCGGCGGGGGTGCGGACCGCCCGGCGACGGATCACCGTGGACTTGATCCGCTGTTCCACCACTTCGCGGGGTTCGGGAGACAGCAGCTCCGCCTGAATTCTTTCGAGATCGGCATCTTCGAGGGTGCTCGAATGGGAACGGACCGCAATGCCGATCTTTTCCAGACGGGTAATCAGCTCCTTGTTTTCCAGCCCCAATTCCTTGGCCAGTTCGTAGACTCTTTTTTTCGTCATGCCCAAAACTCTCCTACGTAGATACGTCCATCGAGGAAACGCTAAGCCGGAACGCCCTTCTCCCCGTCAGTTGCCTGATCGATCATCTTCACTGCTTCCTTGACCCACAGCTCCGCGGTTCCTTCACCCACGCCCGGGATCGCCGCCAGCTGCTCGGCGTCGGCAGTGGCCAACATCGCCACGCTCTTGAGTCCCGCCTTGAACAACTGCTCCGCCATCGCTTCGCCGATGCCCGGAATCGTCATGAGGTCCTTATAGCCGTTATCCGTCTTGGCCGCCGCGGTGGTTTCGCTCTTCACATCGATCTTCCAGCCCGTCAATTTCACGGCGAGCCGGACATTCTGTCCATTCTTGCCGATCGCGAGGGAAAGCTGATCGTCGGGAACGATGACCTCCATGGCCCGGTTCTCATCGTCCACCAGAACCCGGTTCACCTTCGCCGGCGACAGGGCGCTGCAGACATACTTGGCCTGATCTTCGGAATAGGGAACGATATCGATCTTTTCTCCCCGCAGTTCCTGGACGACGCTCTGGACGCGTGCCCCTCTCATCCCGACGCAGGCGCCCACGGGATCGATATCCTTGTCGCGCGTCCGGACCGAGATTTTCGACCGTTTCCCCGGTTCCCGCGAGACGTTGACGATCTCGATCAGCCCTTCGGAGATCTCGGGAACTTCCACCTCGAAGAGGGCTTTCAAGAACCCCGGATGAGTCCGGGAAAGGATGATCTGGGGGCCCTTCGTGATCTTCTTGACCTCGCAGATGAAGGCCCTGATCCGCTCTCCGCGCTTGTAGGACTCCTTGAAGATCTGTTCCGAGACGGGGATGATCCCTTCGGAACGGCCCAGGTTCACGATGATGTTCCCGCCCTCGAAGCGCTGCACGAAGCCATTGGCCAGTTCGCCCTTCCGGTCGTGATACTCTTCATAGATGTTGTCCCGCTCGGCATCCTTCACGCGCTGAATGATAATCTGCTTGGCCGTCTGCACGGCGATCCGGCCGAAGGTCGTGGTATCGAGCTTGATGCCGAGGCTGTCCCCGGGTTCCGCTTCCTCATCGAGAGTGCGCCGGGCTTCGGCAGTGGAGATATGGAGATCGGGATCGAGGACCTTCTCCATCACCATCTTGAACTGGAAGACCTCGATCTCACCCGCCTCTTCGTTGTAGTGGGCCTCCAATTCGACCTCGGCGCCCAGCTTCTTGCGGGCCGCCGTCAGCATGGCATCCTCCAGGGCTTTGACAATGATCTCCCTGTCGATCCCGCGATCCTTGCCCATCTGCTCTATCAGGCGTTTCAATTCGGGAAACATTCAAAAACCTCCGTTATCATTTCGCTGGACGCGCCTTGGCATCCTCATTTATAAATCAAATTGGCCTTATCTACCGCCTCCCGGGGAATCCGAAAGGTCTTTCCGGCGGACCGGATCACGAGCGTCTTGATGCCATCCGCAACTTCGTAATCGACCAGTTCGCCGCTGAACTTGCGCCGCCCCTCGATCCTTTCCCCGAGACGCAGAGTGACCTCCGAACCGCGATACTTCAGGAAATCCTTGTCGCGATAGAGGGGCCGATCCAACCCCGGGGAGGAAACCTCCAGGACGTAGGGGCCGGGCGGCACATCGTGGACGTCGAGCAAGTCCCCCAGCTGGTTGCTGACCCGTGCGCAGTCGTCGACGGTCACGCTGCCCTCTTCCCGGTCCATATAGATCCGGACCACCCAGCGCGTTTGCATCTTCAGGCATTCCACCAGGATCGGTTCCATTCCCTCGGCGGCAAGAACCGATTCGGCCAGCTGCCAGATCTGATCCTCATGTGACGACTGCACCACAGAACCACCCTCCTATGAAAAAAAAAGTGGGCTAAAGCCCACTCAGCAAAACCCGCCGATGATTTTGAACGCCCTTTAACACAAAAAAAGACCGATTGCAAGGAAAAAATCGGTCTTTACACCCCCACGGGGGCCCCACGGGGGAAGGATAAAAAATGGAGCGGGCGATGGGACTCGAACCCACGACGTCCAGCTTGGGAAGCTGACATTCTACCACTGAATTACGCCCGCTTATGGATGAGGGGATCACTCCCCGCGCCTTTGTAAATGGAGGCCCATCTTAATCAACGGCGGTTTTTTGTCAAGCCTTTTTTGCAGCGAGCCGCAGGAGGGCCGAGCGGCCGTGGGCCTCCAGCCCCTCAAGAGAAGCAAAGCGGCCCGTCTGCCGACCGTACCGTTCCAAGGCCTCCCGGGAAAACTCCAGGACCGAGGTCCGTTTGCAGAAGTCGTAGACCCCGAGCGGCGAAGCGAAGCGGGCCGTCCCGCCGGTCGGCAGGACATGGTTGGGGCCGGCCATGTAGTCGCCCAGGGCCTCGGGGGTGTAGCTCCCCAGAAAGATCGCCCCGGCGTTTTTGAGTTCCGGAAGCAGGGTCCGGGGCTCTTGGACCATCACCTCCAGGTGTTCCGGGGCGAAGCGGTTGGCCAGGGCCACGGCCTCCGCAAGGCTGGCCGTCACGATCGCCGCGCCGTAGGACTCCAGCGACCGGGCGGCAATGTCCCGGCGGCTGAGCGTGGCCAGTTGCCGGTCCACCTCCCGGGCCACGGCCCGGGCAAATCCTTCGTCGGGGGTCAGCAAAAGGGCGCTCGCCAGGGCGTCGTGTTCCGCCTGGGCCAGGAGGTCCGCAGCGGCAAAGGCCGGCTCCCCCAAACCGTCGGCGATGATCAGCACCTCGCTGGGGCCGGCGATCATGTCGATCGCCACCTGGCCGAAGACCATCTTCTTGGCCATGGCCACATAGGCGTTTCCGGGACCGACGATCTTGTCCACCTGCGGGACCGAGGCCGTGCCATAGGCCAGCGCCGCAACCGCCTGGGCGCCGCCGATCTTGAAGATCCGGGTCACGCCGGAGAGCTCCGCGGCGGCCGCGATAAAGGGCGAGAGTTTTCCGTCCTTCGTGGGGGAGACGAGAACGATCTCGCCGACACCGGCAATGCGGGCCGGGATGGCCGTCATGAGGACCGTGGAGGGGTAGCAGGCCGTTCCTCCCGGGGCATAGATCCCGACCTTCTCCAGGGGCAAAAGCCGCTGGCCTAAACTGACTCCCTCTTCGTCGCCGACCGACCACCCTTCCTGGCGCTGGCGCTCGTGGAACCGGCTGATCCGCTCGGCGGCCAGGCTCAGGATCGCGAGATCTTCCGGAGCCACCTGCGCCGCAGCGGTCCTGCGCTCCTCGGCCGTCGCCTCGACCGTGGCGGCCGTCACGGCATGGCCGTCCCAGCGGGCGGTGTACTCGAAGAGGGCCGCGTCGCCGCGCGTCGCCACAGCGTCGACGATCTTGCCCACCGCCTGCCAGAGTTCGGGGTCGAAGGTCTTGCCCCGCTCCCGGATCCGCCGGAATTCCCCCTCAAAGGCGGCTTCGTCGGTCCTAATGATCTTCATGCCTTCTCCTTCTTCCTGTTAAACATATCTGCTTATATAATTAGCTTTTTAGCGCTATTAGACTTTCATTAACCGGAAATTCGCCGGATATCGGCCCCCAGCGCTGAAAATTTTTCTTCAATTTTTTGATAGCCGCGGTCGATGTGATAGACCCGGGAAAGGGTCGTCGTCCCCTCGGCCCCCAGGGCCGCCAGGATCAGAGACGCCGAAGCCCGCAGGTCCGTCGCCATGACCGGCGCCCCGTGCAGTTTGGGCACCCCCCTAACGATGGCGCTTTTCCCTTCGATGACGATATCGGCGCCCATCCGGACCATCTCGCTGACATGCATGAAACGGTTTTCGAAAACCGTCTCGGTAATCACCGAAAGCCCGTTGGCCACGGTCATGAGCGCCATGATCTGGGCCTGGAGGTCCGTAGGAAAGCCGGGATAGGGCAGGGTCTTGACATCGACGCTCCGCAGGGCGCGGCCCCCCTTCACCCGCATCGAATCGGCGGTCGCTTTGACGGAAATCCCCGTATCCTTCAACCGGGCCAGCAGGGCATCCAGATGGGCAGGGTTGCAGTCGCGGATGCGGATATCCCCGCCGGTGATCCCGGCGGCAATCAGGAACGTGCCGGCCTCGATCCGATCGGGAATGACCGCCGCCTCCACGGGATGGAGACGCTCCACCCCTTCGATGACGATCACATCGCTCCCGGCCCCCTGGATCCGGGCCCCCATGCCGATGAGCACCTCGGCGAGATTGACGATCTCCGGCTCCCGGGCGGCGTTTTTCAGGACCGTGGTGCCCTTGGCCAGCGTCGCGGCCATCATGATGTTTTCCGTTCCCGTCACGGTCGAAAGATCGAAATAGATCTCCGCCCCTTTCAGACGCGCGGCCTTGGCCTCCACATAGCCGTCCTTGAGCGTCACCTCGGCGCCCATCTCCTGGAGGGCCTTGATATGGAGGTTGACCGGCCGGGCGCCGATGGCGCAGCCGCCGGGCAGGGAGACCCGTGCCTCGCCCATCCGCGCCACGAGCGGACCGAGGACCAGGATCGAGGCCCGCATGGTCCGGACCAGGTCGTAGGAGGCCTCGCACTGGGTGATTTGGCCGGCATTCATCCGAAGCGTCTCCCCCTCCGCCTCCATCGTCACGCCGAGGCTCTTGAGCAGCTTCTTGATCGTCGTGATATCCAGCAGGTCCGGGATATTGTGAAAGGTGTTCCAGCCGTCGACCAAAAGCGCCGACGCCATGATCGGCAACGCGGCATTCTTGGCCCCGCTGATCCGGACCTCGCCCTCCAGCCGCTTTCCCCCGACGATCACCATCTTGTCCATTGTTCACTCCTCTTTTCTTCTTGCGATCGCGACCCGGTCGATCCCGCCGTAGTCGGCACGGAAACGGATGTTATCATAGAATCCCCCATCCCGAAAGAGGGCTTCAACCGACTCTTTCTGCCCATCGCCGATTTCCAGGAGCATCGTCCCTCCTGGCGACAACCGGCGCACCCCTTCCCGAATGATCCGGCAAAGGACGTCCAGTCCGTCGGGGCCGGCGATGAGCGCTCCCTGGGGTTCGAACTCCCGGATCCCCGCCGGAAGCAGGCGATAGTCCTCATCGGTGATGTACGGCGGATTGGAACAGATGAGATCAAAGGGACCTTCGGCTTCGGCGAAAAGATCGCCCTGCAAAAATTCGATCCGCTCGGCCAGGCCGTGACGGACGGCATTGCGACGGGCCACCGTCAGGGCAGCAGGCGAAAGGTCCGTCGCCGCTATCTGTGCCCGGGGCAGTTCGCTCGCCAGAGCGACGGCGATCGCGCCGCTTCCGGTGCCGATATCGATGATCCGGGACGCCGCCCCTGATCCGCAGCAGGCGAGCGCCTCTTCGACCAGACACTCCGTTTCCGGGCGGGGGATCAGGACCGCGGGATTGACCGCGAAGGTGAGCGACCAGAACTCCTTTTCCCCCGTGACATAGGCCACCGGCTCGCCGCCGCAGCGTCTGGCGACCCAGGCCGCAAAAGCCGTCGCCTCTGCTTCGGACAAACGCCTCTCCGGATGGAGGACGAGCCCCAGGCGGTCGATCTTGAGAAAATGCATGAGGAGGACCTCGGCGTCGAGCCGGGGAGAGGGGCTGCCGCAGGCCAGCAGATCGCGAGTCGTATCGCGAAGAATCGTCCGGAGTTCCGTCATGTTACCTTGAAGCCACCCTGTCTTTCGCCGGGACTTGAAAACACCTTGCCGGGGAGGCTGTTCAAAAAAGCTTAGCGGCAAGGCGCGCAAAACCTGAGGAACGAGGCGCACTTTCCGTAGGCCGCAAGGCTGCCCCCGCGAAGGCGGGGGAAGGTTGCAGTGCAACGCGGCAGATGAGCGTTTTTCAACAGCCTGTCAGCTGGACTGCTTGAGCGCTTCGGCCTGATAATGGGTTGTAAGGGCATCGAGCATGAACAGGATATCTCCGTTCAGAAAGCCCTCCAGATTGTAGGAAGTCAGTCCGATCCGGTGATCCGTGATCCGGCCCTGGGGGAAATTGTAGGTTCTGATCCGCTCGCTGCGATCGCCGCTGCCCACCTGGGTTTTCCGTTTTTCCGAGATCTCGGCGTTCTGCTTTTGCACCGCCAGATCGAGCAACCGCGAACGGAGGACCTTCATCGCCTTGTTCTTGTTCTTGAGCTGGGATTTTTCGTCCTGGCAGGTGACGACCATCCCGGTCGGCAGATGGGTGATCCGGACGGCCGAGTCCGTCGTATTGACGCTCTGGCCGCCGTGGCCCGTCGACCGGTACACATCGACCCGAAGATCGTTGGGATCGATGGTCAGTTCCACCTCTTCCACCTCGGGCATGATGGCCACGGTGACCGCCGAGGTATGGATCCGGCCTTGGGCCTCGGTGATCGGCACCCGCTGGACCCGGTGAACGCCGCTTTCGTATTTGAGCTGGCTGTAGGCGCCCTGCCCCGCGACCAGGGCGATGACTTCCTTCAAGCCGCCCATGCCGCCGGAGGGGGTGCTGCTCATCACCTCCACCTTCCAGCCGCGGGTTTCTGCAAAGCGCGCATACATCCGAAAGAGGTCTTCGGCGAAAAGCCCCGCCTCGTCGCCTCCCGTGCCGGCCCGGATCTCGAGAAAGACGTTTTTGTCGTCGTTCGGGTCCTTGGGCAAAAGCAGGACCTTGAGGCGCGCTTCCAGCCCTTCCAGCGCTTCCTGCAACGCGGGCAACTCCTCTTTGGCCAGTTCCCGCATCCCTTCGTCGCTGTCCTTGAGCATTTCCTGCGTTTCGGCGAGGTGCCGACCGGTTTGCTCGTACTGCCGGAAGGTCTCCACCAGGGCGCCCAGGTCGGAATGCTCCTTGGCGTACTTCTGATAGACACCGGGCTTGCCGACCACGGCCGGGTCGCTGAGGAGCTGCTCCAACTCCAGATAGCGCGCTTCTACGTCTTTGAGTTTATCGAATAGGGCCATAGATTCAACCGTCCGTCGGAGAAAATCGCCGCCGGGCCTCGGCCGGACCTAAATGCCGGCATGCGCGATGATGAGACGTTCCGGAGCTTCAAAGGCAGGGGTGATCTGCACCGGGCGTCGCCTCGGCAGATCCCCCTGTTGGGAAATAAAAACGGGATGTGTGCGGAACTCTCCGCTTACTTTTCCTTGCCGGCGTACTTCTTCTTGAACCGTTCCACGCGGCCCGCGGTATCCATGATCTTCTGTTTCCCGGTCATGAAAGGATGACACTGGGAGCAGATTTCAACCTTGATGTCATGCTTGGTGGACCGCGTTTCGATCACATTCCCGCAGACGCAGCTGATGGTGGTTTCCTTATATTCCGGATGGATGCCTTCTTTCATAACCGACCCTTCTCCTCTTTCAAAAGAATGCCCCGCGGCTTTATTGAACCGACGGGCTTCCTGTTTATTTGCCGCCCACGACTTGGGGTGCCTTATAACCATTCACGAAGGAAATCAAGCTTTTTTTCTCTTCCGGCCGCACTTACGAATTCATGGAATCCAGGAAGAGCTGATTGTTGTCCGTCTTGCGCACCTTGTCGATGATGAACTCCATGGCGTCCACGGGGTTCATCTCCTGGAGCAGCCTCCGCAGAATCCAGATCCGGTTCAGGTTCGCCTTCGGCGTCAGGAGTTCTTCCTTCCGCGTTCCGGAACGGATCAGGTCGAAGGCCGGGAAGACCCGGCGGTCGGCGATCCGGCGGTCGAGGTGGAGCTCCATGTTGCCGGTTCCCTTGAATTCTTCGAAGATGACTTCGTCCATCCGGCTGCCCGTATCGATCAGGGCCGTGGAGATGATCGTCAGGCTCCCGCCGTTTTCGATGTTCCGGGCGGCCCCGAAGAACCGCTTGGGCTTGTGCAGGGCGTTGGAATCGACACCGCCGGAGAGGACCTTCCCGGAGGGCGGCACGACCGTGTTGTAGGCCCGGGCCAAACGGGTGATGCTGTCCAGGAGGATGACGACGTCCTTTTTATGCTCCACGAGCCGTTTTGCCTTCTCGATGACCATCTCGGCCACCTGGACGTGGCGGGTCGCCGGTTCGTCGAAGGTAGAGGAAATCACCTCGCCGGCGACGCTGCGCTGCATGTCGGTGACCTCTTCGGGCCGCTCGTCGATCAAAAGGACCATCAGGACGACCTCGCTGTGGTTCTTCGTGATGGCGTGGGCGATGTCCTGGAGAAGGACGGTCTTACCGGCCCGGGGCGGAGAGACGATCAGGCCGCGCTGCCCCTTGCCGATGGGGGTGAAGAGGTCCATGATCCGGGTGGAGAAGTTTTCGGGGTTGAATTCCAGGTTCAATTTCTCCTCAGGATAAAGAGGAGTGAGGTTGTCGAAGAGGATCTTGTCGCGCGCCGCCTCGGGCGATTCGAAGTTGACCTCGTCCACCTTCAGGAGGGCAAAGTACTTTTCGCCTTCCTTGGGGGGCCTGACCTCGCCGGACACCGTGTCGCCGGTCCGCAGGCTGAAGCGGCGGATCTGCGAAGGCGAGATGTAGATGTCGTCGGGGCTGGGGAGGTAGTTGTAATCGACGGCGCGGAGGAAGCCGAAACCGTCCGGGAGGATCTCCAGCACCCCGGAACCGGAAATGACGCCGTTCTTGTCGGCCTGGGTCTGGAGGATCGCGAAGATCAGGTCCTGTCTTCGCATGCCGCTGGCGCCCGGCACATCCAGGCTGTTGGCCAGCTTGGCCAGTTCGCTGATCGGCTGCCGCTTGATGTCTTCGATGTTCATTCTTTCATCCTTCTGGGTTCAGTGTATTCTTGTCCGCGGACACAACAAATCCGCCATGTGTATGCGAAAAACCGCCTCTTACTTTCAGTTCGCTTGGTCCATCAGGGTGATGACAGCTGATTTAATGGTGTAACGAATTATAAAAGAAGAGCGTTGATTTTTTTCGAGTCGCCTATGTGATCTCTGGAATCAATCCATAAGGAAGGATTTAACGTTCGGCTCTTTAAAGGTTTCGTTTTTTCCCTATACCAAATTCCTTTCCCCTGTCAAGCATTTTTTCCAGCCGCCATCAGGAAACTGATCTGCCGGCCGGTCCGCCCCTGTTCGGCGCGATGGGAGAAGAAAAGGTCGGTCCGGCAGGCGGTGCACTGGCCGGCCAAGGAGATGTTTTCCGTCGGGATGCCCAGTGCCGTAAGTTCGAGGCGGTTCGCCAGGGGCAGATCGAGACGCCATCGCCCGGCCTGCTCCGGACAGGGGCGAAGCAGACGGGACGCTTCGGGACGGGCGGCAAAGGCCTCCCGGACCGGGCCGTCGACCTGATAGCAGCAGGGGCCGATCGCCGGGCCGATCGCGACCAGCAGGTCTTCCAACCGGGATGAATAACGCTCCTGGAAGAGACGGGCCAGTTTCCCCGCGATCCCCAGGGCCGTTCCCCGCCAGCCCGCATGGGCCACCCCGATCGCCCGGCGCACCGGATCGGCAAAGAGGATGGGCACGCAATCCGCGGTCTTGACCGCCAGGGCCACGCCCGGGCAGTCGGTGACCAGGCCGTCGCATTCGGGAACCGGATCGGCCGGGCATCCGTTGTCGTCGATCACCTCGATCCGGTCCCCATGGACCTGCTGCATGAGGACCAGCCGCCCTTCCGGAATTGCAAAGGCCTCGCCGATGGCGGAGAGGTTCCGGCGCACGTCCTTCGCCCGATCGCCCACCTGCTCCCCGGTGTTGAGGGAGGCAAAGGGGCCCTCGCTCACCCCGCCCCGCCTTGTGCAAAAACCGTGGGTCAAAAAGGGGTGCGCGGCCAGCCCCGCGTCTTCCAGATATTCAATGGCGCCCCGGCGGGCTAGATGGATCATGCCTGGTTCCTCAAAAATTCGCACAAATCGGCCATATCCTTCGGCAGAGGCGCGGTGAAGGTCAAGGCCTCACCGGTCAGGGGATGGCGGAAGGAGAGGCGCCAGGCGTGGAGGGCCTGGCGTTCCATCCCCTTTACCCGGGACCTGACGAAGGGATCGGCAATCGTCTTGATCCTCCCTGTGCCGCCGTAGACCTTGTCGCCGATGACCGGATGGCCGATCTCGGTCAGATGGACCCGGATCTGGTGGGTCCGGCCCGTCTCGATATCGACCTCCAGCAGAGTCGCCGCCCCGTACCGCTCCCGGACGCGCCAGAGACTTACCGCGGCGCGGCCGTGCCGGCTTTGGGTGGACATCTTCTTGCGGTCCGTGGGATGGCGTCCCACGGCCGCCTCGATCCGGCCGCTGTCGTCCTTCGGATCGCCGTAGACCAGGGCCAGATAGGTCTTTTTCACCTCGTGCCCCTTGAACTGCCCGGCCAGCCCATGGTGGGCCGCATCGGACTTGGCCGCCACCAGCAGCCCCGAGGTCTCCATATCGAGGCGATGGACGATGCCGGGGCGCAGGACGCCGCCGATCCCCGAGAGGTCCTGGCAATGGTGGAGCAGGGCATTGACCAGGGTGCCAGCGCTGTGGCCCGGCGCCGGATGGACCACGAGCCCGGCCGGCTTGTCGATGACGAGCAGGGAAGCGTCTTCGTAAAGGATAGGCAGATCGATCGCCTCGGGAAGGACGCCGCAGGGCTTCAACTCCGGCAGGGCGATCCGGACCTCTTCGCCCGCCTTCAGCTTCCGGCTCGCCGGGACGAGACGATCGTTCACCCGGACGCACCCCTCGTCGATCGCCTTCTGGATCCGGGCACGGGAAAGCTCGGGCGCCTTTCGGGTGAGAAAGAGATCGAGGCGTTGTCCCGCCTCTTCGGGCAGGACGGAAAAAGCGCCCGGCGCCCGGCCGCTTTCCAAACCTCCGCCCGCGGCAGGCACCGGCCCGGCATCATCGAGTCCGTCGTGGCCGATCTGGCCTGTCGGACTCTTGATCTCCTTCGTATCAGCCATGGATCGTCACGCCTTGGCTTCTGCCGCAATCTTCGCCAGGGCGTCGCGAATGGCGGCGAATTCCTCGGGATCGAGGGTCCGGGCATCCAAAAGGACCCGCTCGTCGGCCACCCGGACGATGATCGGCGTTTCGGAACGGCGGAGCCGCGCTTCCAGGGCTGCGGCGGAAAGGGCCGCGACCTGCACGTCGATCAGGACCGTCGGGATCTCCCGGGTAGGGAGCGATCCGCCGCCGGCCATCGAGGTCCCTTCCCGGAGCGCAAGCTTCACCCCTTCCGGCACCCCGCGGCGCAAAAGGGCCGTCAGCCGCCGCGCCCTCTTTTTGACCTCTTCCAGAGGCTCGGTCAGGGCGCGCAGGACCCGCAGGTCGGCCAAGGCCTCGGCGGGCTTGAGATACTTCATCAGCGTTGCCTCCAGGGCGGCGAGCGTCAGTTTGTCGATCCTGAGCGCCCGGTTCAGGGGATTTTTCCTGATCCGCGCCAGGGCCTCTCTCTTCCCCACGATGATGCCCGCCTGGGGGCCGCCCAGAAGCTTGTCGCCGCTGAAGGTGACCACGTCCACCCCGGTGGCGATGCTCTCCCGGACCGTGGGTTCCCGCTCCAGGCCGAAGTGCTCCAGATCGATGAAGCAGCCGCTGCCCAGATCGTCCACGACCGTCAGCCCGTGCTTTTCTCCCAGCGCCACGAGCGAGGCGAGATCCGCCTCCTCGGTGAACCCCACGATCTTGAAGTTGCTCGTATGGACCTTGAGGATCATCCCGGTTTCCGGGCCGATCGCCCGCTCGTAGTCGGCGGCCCGGGTCCGGTTCGTCGTCCCCACTTCCCTAAGCTTGGCCCCGCTTTTTTCCATCACCTCG
>JAKAFS010000105.1 GCA_021817825.1 Deltaproteobacteria bacterium
CAGGGAGCCGTACTTCAGGCGGCCCACCAGCACATCCTTGCTGACCGGGTCCACGGCCAGCGACGGATAGGCCAGCTTCTTCGGGAATCCCCAGATCTCGCGGCCCCCGACGATCGGGGCCTCGTCGTTCAGAAACATGGAAAGCACATACTGCCCCTTTTCTCCCCGGAAGGTGACCGGAATGACCTGACCCGATTCGGTATAGCTGCCGAAACCGCTGGAATCGGGCATCTTGATGAACTCGAACTTGACCAGCGGCTCGGGGATCTCCAGGGGCGCGGGCACCTGCTTGCGCAGGGCCTCTCTGTCGGTTTCGTAGGTAATGATGAGAAATTCCCTATCGATGAACCGGTAGGGCCCGGGCGGGTAGGAGGGGCTCTGGGCCGGCATGGCAAAGGCATCCTTGACCGCTGTGGGACCGCCTGCCGCCTCTGCGGCATAGAGAGGGCCGCTCAGGAGAAACATTGCAACAAAGATAGAAATAACAACGGTTTTTTTCATGGTACCCCTTCCTGTCCCGTAAATGGTTGTGGCTAAACGTCCATGACCTATGCAGGTTGCGGACGATATCAATCGTATCGGTATAAATCAAGCCTGCCCCTTTTGCCCTTTGAGGAGTTCGATGAAGGCCTCGATCCGGGTCTCCATCTGGCTTTCGGCAAAGCTCCGCTCGTCGACCATGTCCGCCTCGATCAGGAGCGTCGGGATGCCCTTCTTTTCCCCCACGATCCGCTGGATGTCGTACTGGCCCAGGGAATAGGGCTTGCAACTCCGGTTGGAGTGCATGACCAGGCCGTCGGCCTGGTATTTGTCCACCATCGCCAGGACCTGGCAGGCCATCTCGTCGACGCCGATGTTGAGGTAGATCCGGGAGTAGCACTCGGCCATGGTTTCGAGGAAGTTGTTCTCGTCGATGTACTTGAGCGACCCGCACCAGGCCGAGGTGTAGGTGTCGGCCACGAGGCAGGCCCCCTGGGAGGCGAACTTCTCGGAGAGCCACTTGGTCCTGAACCAGACCGGGAGGTTGTCCCAGAGGAGCCGGTACCGCTCGTCGGCGACGGCGCCGATCCCCTGGGCGACCCGCTCCTCCATCTCGGCCAGAAGCTCCCTGTAGTAATCGACGGCGGTCCGGGTCCCCCTCAAGGTCACGATCAGGGCCAGGTGGAAGAAAGCGTCGAAGGCCGAAAGCGGGGCCGGCCGGTTCATCGCCGTATCGAGCACGGCCTGCCAGAGCCGCTGCCCCTCCACGGAGAGCTTCCCGACCTCCTTGATCCGGTCGTAGTCCAATTTTTTGCCTACGGCCTGCTCCAGAAAGGCGATGTACTCGTCGATCTGCCCTCTGACATAAGCCCGGGCCTCGGCGGAAAATTCGGTATGACAGAAGGGGGTGTCGAGGATGAAGAGCGGCGCCTGGAAGTAGCGGGCCTGGACCTCGTACCACTTGAGGACCGTGCCGCAGATGTTGTTGCAGCAGATAAGCATGTCGGGTTTGGGAAGGCCGCCGATGGGCCCGCCGTTCACCGTCGCGCAGGAGATGTCCGAGCGGGCATAGGAGCACAGGTCCGAGGAATAGCCCATGGCCTCGGCCTTCTGACAGAGGTCCACCCCCATTTTTGCGGCCCCGATCATGGCCCCGTGGTTTTCCGGGTAGACGGGGATGACGTCCATGGCGATCAGGGGCTCCACCGGACCGCCGCTCGTGATCCAGGCGACCTTCTTGCCCGTCTGCCCGGCCGTCTTGGCGTCGATGTAGTAGGTCGTCATGATCTCCTTCATCTTGGCGACCGCCTTGATCTTCCGCTTTTCCTTCGCCTCGTCCTTTTCCGCCATGGTCGCCTCCCAAAAAGTAGAAAGTAGGGACAGCGCCCTACTTTTTAATGAATGTTTGCGCTTTCACAGCATCACGTCTGCCCTCAGGCAGATTCATCTACCGGTCTCACTGGGCTTGCTTTGCTGAGTCGGAGCTGGTTCTTTTATCTCGTCTCCGTTCTTGAGATGGTCGAGCAAGGCCACAACTGTTTTTTCAACAGCGTATCCCACTTCTTCGTTGAGTAACTTTCCATTGTCAGCCTCCAATTCCTCAATCTTGCACGGATGGTTCGCTTCGCTCGATGTATAGGTGGCGATCTTCTTCCACAAGACGTCTCGCGCCGGATGCACCAACTGCGCAATGGTTTGCGTCTGTAGGCCGTTGTCATCTGAAACTACGACTCTGGTGCTGATGCTTAACAGACAGTCGGATTTATTTTCATACACTTTATCGACAGCATTCGTTTCAACGATCATCTGCGGCCATGCGGGAATGCTTTGCGGAAGTCTCTCCGAAAAACGTTTCTGCACCAACTCAGTGAAATCGGGTAGGTTGCATTTGCTTTGCATTTCCTTTCCTGCGCTGAGCATCATGGAATCTTTGACCGAGGCATACAACGCTCCCCCGATACCGCCACCGATGGCACCGAACAGCATGAATGGTGTTGCCACGAGCAATGAAGTGATATTCGCGCCGGTTGTTTCTTTCATATAACCGTCAAATTGGTATCGGATTGATCTGACCTGATTGATGGACCGAAGATCTTCATTTATAAGTGCTTTATTTTGTGAGGCACAGCCTTGAAGGAGCAGGAGCAGAAGTACGAGAACAGCACAGGAACATTTCTTCGCAGCGATCATTTTTATTTCCTCCTGGATAAACTATTTTTTACTACTCGCTAAAAAAGGGGCAGGCCCTATGTTCATCCTGAAAAATAGGGCGCTGTCCCTACTTTAAATCATCTCGATAAAGGCCTCGAACCGCGTCCTTAGCTGGCCGTCGGCCGGGAGCCGGTCTTCCACCTCCAACAGCAGAGAGGGGATCTTGGCCTCTGCCAGGGCTTCCTTGAGATAGGGGTAGTCGAAGGCATGGGGGTCGCAGAACTTGAGCAAAAAGAAGATCACGCCGTCGGCCCGCTTCTCCCGGACGAGCCGGACCAGGTGGTCCGCCCGGGTCGTGAGGCCGCGGTGTTTGGCCGGGCAGACGATGCGTTCCCGGTACCGCTCGGCGATGGCCGCGATCGGCTCGGCCGCCCGGTCGATTTGGCCGCCGAATGAGCGGGAGCCGGTGCAGAGGTCGTCTCCGATCACAACCCCTCCCGCCTCTGCAACAATCCCATAGATGTCGGGATGGTTGCAGATCCCGCCGGCAAGGAAGAGCCGCTTTTTCGCCGGGCCGGGAGCCGCGACGCCCGCCGACTTTTCCAACTCGGCCACAATCTCTTCCAGAAGGTCGGCCAGCCGTGGCCGGTCCATGACCATGGCGGCCCGCACGAGGGTGTAGTAATCGCCGCCGCTCAGGATCTCCGGGGCTTCGGCCCGGAGCACATCGATCCGGGTCAGGGCCGCGCGGATCCGGTTGTAGAGCCCGATTGCATCCTGTAGGGCCGCGTCGGTGATCGTGACGCCCAGCTTCTCCCCCAGCTCTTTCCGGAACCGGTTCAGGACGTCGATGAAATAGCGCTGCGACCCTGGACTATCGAGCCTGACCGGAAGGACCGCGTCGAGATGGAAGGCGCCGGGGATGTTCAGTCGCCAGATGTCCGAGAGCCGCTGGATCGAGTCGCAGGTGTGGGGGAAGACGACGCCGTCGAGAAAGGCGAGCCGACCGGCCAGGGCGTCCTCCAGGGCGCCCCGGACCAGCGAGCAGCAGTAGGTCTGGAGGTGCGCCTCGGCGAGCCGGATCTTCTCCCCGGAGCCGAAGAGGCGCAGCGGGTGGGCCCCGGCGGCGACGATGATTTCCTCCGGCGCATAGGAGCAGAGGGTGCCGACGATCTTCCGGCTGTCGGCCGCCTTGAGCCGCTGGCAATAGCCGGCAGGGTCTTTCAGGATCTGATCCATTTCTTCGATCTGCTTCATCCCTGTCTCCTTGGTTAAGATCGGTGAATCGCCTTACTCTGATCCTGCGAAGGCTGCGACTCGATTCCCGGCGCTACAGTTGCCGGTAATGCAGTGAGCACCGGCCCGAGGGGCCGATAAGCCTTTCTTTCCTAACGAACAGTCAGCCAGAGCACAACGGTGGCGGCATGATTTCTTGATCAATCCTTATATTTGATCTGTAGGTTATCGGCAGCCCCTGCCAGCTTCTTATCGAGCGTCCAGATGGGAACACCCGTTAATACCGCAGAGGAAATCAGGTGGATATCCACATAGCCCATGCCTTTTCCCATTAGCCGGTGATTCTCAATGAATGACAATACCTCTTCATGTTCAGCTTCGATGCTTAACGGCAGGAGTTGCAGAAACGACAGAATGACCGCCCTGTCTTTGAGATTCCCGCAAGCGAGTTCTCCAATGATGAGCGGGTGGCAAAGGACCCTTCCATCATTGAGCAAGCGAACCAATTCACTATTTCCATCCCGCAAATGGGAGACCCAAACCGATGTGTCCACGAGCACCATGGGCGGTCATGCTCCCTTTCTTCTCGGGATTTCCTGAAGCTGTTTTTGAGTCCCACCCAACTTGGCAAGCCTTCGTGCGCTTTCTCTGGCGATAAGCGCTTCCAAGCCTAGCTTGACCAGGGCTGTTTTTTCTTTAATGCCCGTGATTTTGATCGCCTTTTCGATCAGATTATCTTCAATGTTCAGTGTCGTTCTCATGGGCTCACCTCATACGATTAAGATGCTTAAGTATGCATCTTTTATGCATACATGTCAAGCCTCTGCTTGATGACGAAAATGGGCGTCCCTTTCAAATCAAAGCCCGCAGTACTTCCCCTCGGCCTTGAGCTTCGCGATCTCCTCCTCTTCGAGGGTGTTGAAGGCCACCTTGCCCACGAGGGTGCAGGGGAGATCGTCGCGAAATTCGATTTCCCTGGGGCAGCTCCAGCGGATCAGGTGTTCCCGGCAATGGGCGATCAGGCTCTTCTCCAGCTCGGTGCCGGCCTTCAGGGGATCCTTGAGGACCACGAAGGCCTTGACCCGCTGGACCTGCTTTTCGTCGGGGACGCCGATGACGCAGGCCTTCCGGACCTCGGGATGCTTATAGAGGACCTCCTCCACCTGAGCGGGATAGACGTTCATCCCCGAAGATTTGATCATTCGTTTCTGGCGGAGCTTGAAATAGAAGAAGCCGTCGCTGTCCATGGTCCCGATGTCGCCGGTATGGAGCCAGCGCTTGCCGTCGGCATGGACGCGCAGGGTCTGGGCCGTCTCTTCGGGCTGGTCGAGGTAGCCCAGCATGACGGCCGGGCCGCTGATGCAGATCTCCCCCTCTTCGCCCAGGGGGGCCTCCTCGGTGGTCCCGGAGGTGACGATCTTGGCAAGCATATCGGGGAAGGGCAGTCCCACGCTCCCCTCGCGGTAATGGCCGATCGGGGTCGCCATGATCGCCGTCACCGCCTCGGTGAGACCGTAGCCTTCCAGAAGCTGGACGTTTCCGCCCCCTTCCTTGACCACGGCCTCGAACCGCTCCTTCACGGGCCGGGGCAGCGTATCGGCGCCGCTGAAGGTCGCTTTCAGGCAGCTCAGGTCGGCCTTCCTGAAGACCCGGTTCGTGCTCAGGGCCTCGAAGAGGGTGGGGACGCCGACCACGAAGGTCGGCCGCTTTTTCTTGATCAGGTCGGCGACGATCTCGGGGGTGAACTGGGGAACGAGGATGCTCTTGCCCCCGCCCATGAAAATGGCATTGACGCAGACCCCGAGGCCGAAACCATGAAAGATGGGGAGGATCGCGAGCATGGTGTCGCCCCCCGCGATGTTCCCCCAGGCGGAGACCTGCATCCCTTCGCTGATGAAGTTTTGGTTCGAGAGCATGATCCCCTTGGGAACGCCCGTGGTCCCGCCGCTGAAGAGGATGACCGCCAGCTCGTCGGTCCCCATCGGGGCCTTGGGCGTCGGCGGGTAGCTGTCATCCATCATCTCGCTCCACCAGGTGACCAGCGGATCTTCCGGCACGGGTGCGATCTTCCGCCCTTTGGTCAGGTTGAAGCCGATCTTCTTCAGCAGGGGCAGATAGTCGGGAATCCGGCAGAGGATGAGGCGCTTTAGGTCCGTCTGGCTTTCGACCTCCTTGAACTTGCCGTAGAAGGCATCCAGGGTGAGGGCAAAGCGGCTCCGGGCCGTGTTCAGGTAGAAGGCGATCTCCTTGGCCGGCGAGAGGGGGTGGATCATGCTGGCCACGGCGCCGAGCTTGTTGGCGGCATAAAAGGCGATGATTCCCTGGGGGCAGGTGGGCATGGAAAAGGTGATCCGGTCGCCCTGCCCGAGGCCCAAGGCGGCCAGGGCATCGGCGCAGCGGTCGATCTGGGCGGCAAAGGCGCGATAGGTGGCGGTGGTGTCGAAAAAGTCATAGGCCAGGCTGTCCGGGGTCTTTGCCGCGGTCTGCATCAAGGCCTCGTACAGCGTCACCTGCGGATAGCCGATCTGTTCCGGGATTGGGCCGTAGAATCTGAGCCAGGGTTTCTTTTCGTACATGGACTATTCCCCCCTTTGCGGTTTGGAAACAGTTCCCCGCCGCCCCGGGCAGGGTCCATATCGAGCGAAGCGGCTAACCTCTCATGCCGAGCTTCTCAATTACCCCCTTTCATCTTCAACCAGTTTGCATCGGCCTTTTCGATGTTCCCGGGAATGTCCCGGCTCCATTTTTCATGGGCGGCCTCGCTACAGTTGAGGTAGAGCTTGCCGTCCACGATCTTCCACACTTCGGGATCGGTATGGGCTTTGCGCGCCTCGCTCATGGCCCAGGCGCAGAAACCGTCATACTGGGGGGCGTATTTCTCCGGGCCGGAGGCAAAGAGCTCCCGGTTCTCACGGGTCGAGAAATGCCAAGTCATCCCGTGCCACCGGAAGGTAAAGAGGTCGCTGCCTTTTACGGCCTTGCCGGCCGTGAAATAGGCGACCGCATCGTACCCCTTGATGGCCAAGTCGCCCGTCGGCGGCTCTCCAGCGGCAATGCCGCCCAAATCCGTCCATATGAGAAGTGCAAGAGTCATCAGCATCCCCTTGATGGCATTGCGTAGGTTCATTTTGCCGACCTCTCTGCGGATCATGGGTTTATGCAAATCGACCAAAGAAAAGAACAAACACCTAAGGAATGGGTATGTGCATGAATAACGAGGAACTTGCCTTTGTGTGTACTGACGGTACGCAAAATGGGCATCTATGTCAAGGTCATTGTATTGGAATTTAGAAAGAGGGACAGCGCCCTACTTTCTAATCACCACGAAAAGTAGGGCGCTGTCCCTACTTTTTATCGTACAGTGTTGAAGGAGAAATCCTTCAGTAGAAATATAAGTTATTCTATTGTGATAGATGTGTAACTTTTTTTTGAGGATGATATTTCCTTCAGTTTTCTTCTCGGAAGCACCAGCCCGAATCGGCGAAAAAACAATATAAACTATTGAAATCGGCACCATATGCGGTTTCTGGTCTGGCGCAGGCATGATCCTTGCTCTGATTTAACGGGCAAATACATGAAAACAAAGGGCACCGCAAAGGGATCATCCCTCGATACAATCAATCAACTGCAACTGGCGATCCGGAGTGTCGCCGTTTACCCCGAAGACCATCCCATCACCACCGAGATCATCCGCAACTCCTACGAAGCGCTGTCCGGCCACCTCAATGCGCAGGGAGCGCTGACCCTGAGCGTTCTCGGAAACAAGCTCCTGCTGGACGATCAGCCCCTGGAATCGCAGGGTAACCTGGCGGCGAGTTTCGCCCTGGACCTCGAACAGCGGGCCATCGACAGCGTCTCCTTTTGCCGGGGACTTTCCCGGAGGGACTACCTGGTTTTTATCAAGGCGATGACCCAAAAGTCGCTCGCCCGGGGCAAGCGGGGCGACGTTGCCGCGATCCTGAAGAACAGCGGCGTTACGACCATTCGACTCGACGAGATCACCTACCGGAAGGTTTCGGGAGAGGCGGACCGTATCCCTGCTCTACCGCCGCCCCTCCCGATCCGGGACCGCCGGGTCCATGACTTGTTGAAAGATGGTTCCCAGACCGAGGAAGAGAAACGGGCCGGCGAATGCATCGCCGATCTTTTTTCGGGCGGGAAGAAGGGGAGAATCGCAACCCTCGTCGGAGGCATCTTTTCCAAAGCGGACGACAAGTCCGGTACCGTCCGCAGACGGGTTGCCGAAGGGATTGAAGGTGCCACGGCGGCCCTGGATGAAATCGACGCCTTAAAGGAAAATTTCCAGAAGATCTCCGATACGCTCGTTCACTGGATCAAAAAGGAGAGTGACGCCGAAACCTATCTGGCGGTCGTCCGGAGCCTGCGCAACGTCTGCACTTCCGTAAACCGGCTGGAGCGTTATCTGGTCGCCGAGACGATCGGCGGCCGGCTGTTCGAGTCCAACATGCTGAGCCAGGCGAACTTGCAGGAGGCGCTGAAGGCAAGAAGGAAAAACGGCAGCTCCCTGCAATACCACCTGGGCGCCCTCCATGTGGTGGAAGAAGAGGTCCTGATCCATTTTCTGGCCCAGCAGTTCAAGAACTGCCCGGTCATCAATCTCTCGTCCATCAAGCAGATCAGCGACCGCATCCTCAGAGCGATACCGGAGAAATACATCCAGCGCTATCTGATCCTCCCCTTCAAGGCGGAGTCCGGGAACCTCCATACGGCCACGATGCATCCCGACGATTGGCAGGTCTTCAAGGATCTCCGGTTCATCAGCGGCCATCTGGTCGTGCCCCACCTGGCCTCGGAGTTTCATCTGCTCGCCGCCATCGAGAAATTCTACAACCTCAAGACCGTCAGGCCCGGCAGCCATCAGGCCGTCAGCCACATGCAGCAGGAGGATTGGAACAGCGACCTGGAACTGATCGAGCAGAAACAGGAGACGGGCGACTATTCCGAGGAACTCAAGGATTCCGATGCCCCGATCATCAAGCTGGCCAATGTGATCCTGGACGAGGCGATCAAACAGAAAGTCAGCGACATCCACATCGAACCCTATGAAAACGAACTGCGGGTCCGGCTCCGGATCGACGGCAGCCTGATCACGGTGCTCAACCCTTCGAAGAGCTATGCAGCGGCTTGTCT
>JAKAFS010000032.1 GCA_021817825.1 Deltaproteobacteria bacterium
TTCTCATCACTCAACCTCTTTCTTCATCGATTGAAGTCTGCTTTGCAGTTGAACCTAATTTCAGAAAGCCGTGGTGGATGTCAAGGGGATTTTCTAACCGCTTTCCCTTCCCTCGCGCAGCGGGCCAGTAAAATCAAATGTATCTTCCACCAACAACGGCTTAAACAATTCACCTCCGACACCAAGCAATATCACAGCAAAACAAAAGGCCTCCTTTGCCGGAGGCCTTTTCGTTGTGGCGGATGATTTGGAATGGCTCTGCTAACCCATCAATACCCGGGGGATATACAATGACAATTCGGGCCAGATGACCGTGATGAACAGCGCCAGCAGCAGGATCGTGAGGAAGGGCAGCACCCCTTTGACAACCTGTTCCACCCGCTCTCTCGACATGGCGCTGACGACGAAGAGATTCAGCCCTACGGGAGGCGTAATCATGGCGATCTCGATATTGACCGTCATCACGACCGCAAAGTGGATCAAGTCGATATGGAGCGCAGCCATGACCGGCAACAGCAAGGGCAGGGTAATCAGAATGATCGCGATCCCTTCCAGGAAGGTGCCCATGATCAGGAACATGACATTGGTGGCCAAAAAGAAGCCCCATCGCCCCAAATTGTACTCGGCCATCAGCTTCAGGATCGCATTCGGCACCTGATTCGCCGTGAGAAAGAGGGCAAAAACCTGGGCCGCGGCAATGATCAAGAAGATCATCGAGGAGATGTTGATCGACTCCCGGAAGATGGCCCGCGTATCCTTGAATTTCAGCTCATGGTAGATGAAGACGGAGACAAAGACCGTATAGAAGATCGACAGCACGGCCGCTTCGGTCGGCGTCACAATCCCCAGATAGATGGTCCCGAGGATGAAGACCGGCAGGAAGGCGCCGGGTAGGGCCTTGAAGGTGGCACGCCACCTCTCCTCCCAGGTCGCCTTCTGGCATTTTCCATAACCCTTCACCTTTGCATAGACGATTGCAAAGACAATCAGCATCGCCGTCAGCAAGAGGCCGGGCAGGAGACCGGCCATGAAGAGCTTGCCCACCGACTCTTCAGCCGTCACCCCGTAAACCACCATGGGGACGCTGGGGGGGATGAGGATACCCAAGGTGCCGCCTGCGGCGATCAGCCCCATGGAGAACTTCTTGTCGTATCCCCCCTCGATCAGGGCGGGGAGCATGATCGCACCGATCGCCGCTGCCGTGGCCGGACTCGATCCAGAAATGGCCGCAAAGATGGCGCACGATAAGATTGTCACCACGGCCAACCCGCCGGCCAGATGGCCGAACCAGGCCCTAAGGGCATTGATCAGGTATTTGGAGACCCCTCCATAGGTCATCAAAACCCCGGCGGCCACAAAGGCCGGAATCGACATCAGGCTGGGGCTGAGCAGCGAGGAAAACATCCGCTGGACGATCATATACATGCCGAAATTGCCGTCCAGACTGAGGGCCAGGATGGCGGCCAAGGCGAGACTCACGGCCACCGGGACGTTGATAAGAAAAAAACCAATAAATACGATAAAGAGAATTGCCGTTTCCATGATTAAGCCTCCCCGCCATTGGCCTGCAACCATTCGGCTCCACCGTTTTTTAAATGGCGGTAAAGTTGCTGCAGCAACCTAAAATTGAACATCAAGCCGCTGATGGGCATAATCAGGTAAACAATCCACAAGGGGAAACGGGTATTGTCCGATCCCTGACCGGAAGTCAGATAATTATTGACCAGTTGTATCCCGTAGTAGGTGTAGATGAGGCCGAAGGTCAGGCTGATCAGGTGAGCCAATACACTGACCCAGCGGCGGATGCGCAAAGGGATCTGGATGAACAGCAGGTCAACCTTGATGTGATAGTTATCGCGCAAGGCGACTGCAATCCCGATCATCGTTCCCCAGACGATGAAATAGGCGCTGAATTCGTCATAGGCCGACTTGGAGGCATTGAAGCAATACCGCATGATCACATTGAACATGATGAGCGACAGTCCAAAAAAGAGCAAACTTCCTGACAAATAGTCCTCGAAAGCGCTATAGAACCTATTCGCGCGTCCCGTCATATTGTACCCTCCTTCTTTATTTCCCAAGCAGTGACGCTCCGCGTCAAACGGCAGGACTCTTTAGCGCCGCTTGAACTCCAGCGGCGCCGGTTATTGCATTCTATTTTTAACCACTCTCACGCTTCCGTTGTTGCACCCGAAACGCTCGGAACTGCGCAAGTGGTATACTTTTCGTAATTTCAAATACGACCTCTCTCTGACCTCACGGGAGAATGATAAAAGAATATGACCGTGCTCGCTTGCGACTCCCCTCTCTATAGCATCGAACCCGTATTCTTCGCTGATTACCCTCAGCGGTAAGATTACTTTACCATTCAGGATAATATCTTTTGTCACTTAGAACATTCGCACCAGAGTGATGCCCTCATCCCCGCGGGCGACCGCGGGGGTGAGGGCATCCATTACTCAGAACTATTTGCTGTTCCTTGCTGCATCGATGGTTTCTTTCCCGAATTTGGGAGTCCACTTGTCGTACACGGGCTTCATCTTGGCCACAAAGGCGTTCCGTTCCGCCGCCGTCAGCTCGTAGACCTTCGTCTTGCCGCTGGCCTTGATCTTCTCCAGACTCTTCACATTGGCCTCGGCCGCCAGTTTGATGGCATGGTCCGTCGCATCCTTCATGGCCTGCTTCACCAGCTTCTGCTGCTCCGCATTGAGGCTGCCCCAGAACTTGGTGTTGGTAAGGATGACATAATCCATCCGGCCATGGTTGGTGATGGACAGATAGGGAAGCACTTCATAGAGTTTCGCGGTGTCGAAGTTGTTCAGCGTGTTTTCCAGACCGTCCACCGTCTTGTTCTGTAGGGTCTGATACATCTCACCCCAGGCCACAGTCTGGGAGCCGGCGCCCAGGGCGTTGTTCTGGTCTTCGATCAAACCGCCGCTGGCAGTCCGCAGTTTCAGCCCCTTGACATCGTCCGGCTTCCTGATCTCCCGCTTGATGTTGGCCAGCTGTTTCGAGGCATTGAGCAGCCAGGTCATGCCCAGAATGCCTTTGTCTTGCAGAGAGGTCAGCAGTTTGTCGCCGTATTTGCCGGTGAAGAAGGTATAGGCGGCCTTATCGTCCTTGAACAGGAAGGGAAGGTCCCCGATCTGGAAGGCCTCGTTGAAACCGATCAGCCGGGTGGCCAACGGGGCGATGAACTGCACGTTATTGGCCTGTAGGGCCTCCAACTCTTCCTTTTCTCCGTAGAGCTGGCTGGAGGGGAAAATCTGCACCTCGAACTTGCCGTTCGATCTTTTCTCCAATAACTCTTTGAATTTAGCAGCAGCCTGGTGTTTAGGAGTGTTTTCCACGACCACGTGGGAGAACTTGATGACCACTTTGCCATCAGCGGCTTCCGCCTTACCATAACCATTCATCCCTGCCGGTAAAAGCAGGCTCAAGCCCAACAACGCCATCCCCATTTTTTTACTCGTTTTCATAAAACCAGTCTCCTTTCAAAGTTAAGCATCTTTCAACGATGCTTTCTTGCGCTGCTTTCCCAACGTCGAGCGAATCAACCCATCCCGTTGCTGAGCAGCCCTTCTTCACTTCTGTGACTGTTATCTGAAAGAACAATATCAATTGGCGCTTCTTCGAAAATGGCCCGGCGGTTCTGTAAAATAAGGTTACAAAAAATCAATCAACTGAGGGAAAATCGCATTTCAGCAGGGTCAATCGGGAGATCATTCGTTGATCGTCTGACTACTTCTATGCCGATCTGTTTTCTCCGTCAATCTCTTTTTCCAAAACGCAATGCGCACCTTTTGCGCCGTTCCTGCCAGGCCCTGACTGTTCGTTGGCGACCTCCCGCTCCATGGCAAGCCCGATGAGAATGGGCCGGTGAAATCAACGGGTGGTCCTGTAAAAGCTAAAAGCATGCCACTTTCTGACGGCAGAAAATAGGCAAGCATTTCCGACAGACGGCGCATCGACCTCCGGCCGCGATCTGTTTCAGAGAAACAATATGTTTCATCATGAAGCAGTCCGTTCCGTGCTTTCCGGGCAAGATAACCTGTATTCGGGCATGCGTCAGGAATGCAGAAGACTAAGAAGCCCTATAGGAATGGCATTCACCCTTTGAACCATCGTTTAAGAAGGAGTGGTGACAAAAAGAGGATGCAAAAGAGACGGAACAACTGGTAGGCGAGAATAAAGGCCACATCGGCCCCAAGCGTGAGGGCGACGATCCCCATCTCGGCCATGCCGCCCGGCGCGGTGCTCAGAAATGCGGTCAACCGGCTGGCAGGGGTGACAAGGGTAAGGCCGAGACAAACCAGATAGCAAAAAACAACCAGCGCCACCGAGCAGCCGATGGCAAACAAGATGACCTTTCCGGCTCCCCGGAGACGCTCCAAAGAAATATTGATTCCCATATGGGTGCCGAAAAAGATCAGCGCCGTGGTCATCAGCAAGGGGGGAACCGGCGGAACGGGAATCCCGCCGAGCACAAGGGCCGCTATCGCAAAGGTCGGTCCCAGAAAGTAAGGAAGCGGAAATCTCAGGAGGATGGCCAGCCAGGCCCCAAGCGTCGCCGCCAGGATGGCCGGCAGAATGGCGACGAGGTTGAAATGGACGTTGCTGGCTTGCGTCAGCGGCAGAGCGGCATGCGGATGTTCAATCCCGTAAGTGGCTACGAAGGGAACGATAAAGAGCACCACCAGCACACGCATCAACTGTATCAGAGTGACGATGGTGATATCCACATCCTCCATTTCCTCAGCCAGGGGAATCATCTGCGTCATGCCGCCGGGCATACTGCCCATAATACCGCTGGCCAGACTGATCCCTGCCTTCCGGTGAATGAAGTATCCGATCGCCAGGCTGAAAATGCCGATCAAGAAGGTGGCTGCGGCCATCCAGGGCAGATTGATCAGGATCTGCCGGGTTGTTTCGACGTTTACGGTCCTGCCCATCGAATAGCCAAGGACGACCAATGCGGCATCGCGAAAGCCGACCGGCCAGTGGGTCCCTTCAGCCCTGAGGGCATGGTGGATCAGGGTGACGGTCAGCGGTCCCAGTATCCAGGGAATCGGGATTTTTAAAAACGCAAAGAGCAAACCACCGGGGATGGCGACCAGACCGGTAGTGAGAATTGGCAATACTTTATTGAAATAATGTGCTTCAGCAAAAATGGGCCTCATGCCGCCTCCAACCATTTCCCCTGCCGTTTTCCTCTTTCCAGCCATGTCTTCAATGCCTTGGCCCGAGCGAGGCCGCGATCATCCCGCCCTGGGCTTCATACCCCACATGATGCCATGGATGCCAGCAAAATGACTCGCGAGATCATCGAAAAGGAATGTCTGCAATGAAAAACAAGCAGAAGATGGTCCGTAAGCAAAGGCCCCCCACAGGATGCCCCGATGCCTCCCCGTCCGGGTTTTTCACCTCGAAAATGGTTCTGACCTTTGAGGGAACGAATGGATTCAGACGTCATCAGAAGAAAAAACGATGCGCCATAATGCGATAAAGCATGGTTCCCAAGAAAATATGATAGCAGGGGATTTTAGCGGAGCATGACAGCTTCCCGGTAGATTCGCCAGAGAGAATTGAATTTATCGGTCAGTTTGAAGCTTTCATTGCTAAGAGACCACATGTTCACCAGTCCCTGAATAAGAGTAAAGAGCAAGCTTGCCGCAGCCTCCAGGTCGATGTCGTTGCGGACGGCGCCGTCCCGAACCCCCTCGGCGAGGAGTTCCTTCAGACGGGCGATGTATCTGCTGATCGTTTGCGACGCCTGTACGTTCAGTTTCCGATCGCCAAGGCTGATGATTTCAGCGATCACTTGAAAGGAGATCCCTTTGCGCATACCGATCGCGGAAAAGTGCGCCGTGATGACTTTTTCGAGGGTATCAAGGGATAACGGCTCGTTGCCGATGTTTTCCGCCGAAAGATCCCTGAGAAGGGACTCTTCAATACTGTTGAGCAGAAAGGAGAGAATACTTTTCTTGCTCTTGAAATGACGGTAGATCGCCGCCTCGGAGATGCCCACCTCTGCGGCAATCCTTCTCACCGTCAGGTGCTCGCTTCCATATTTGAAGATCAGAGATCCGGCCGCATTGATGATCTGCTGCTGACGGACCTCCGTATTTTTTCGTTTGCTCAACATAAATCATTCCTGAAGAGATCGTATATAGGCCATCTGGGAAGCAGCAGGATATCCTTCCGCTCCGAAAAGCGGCTCTGCCCAGGCGGCAGACAGCGTCTAACGCCCACTTGATGTAGCTATATAATCGAAACTCTCGGAAAGATCAAACACTATGCGACAAACAAACTGCCTTACCGCCAATGGTCATTCCTGTAGCCAAGCAGCAAAACGCCGATCCCGGATCTGGAACATGCGGACGGGTTCCGCTGAAGCCTTTTGTGGCTAAGGCGTCCAGTCAGGGGCAGGGTCTTTTTTTCGTTTCCCCATCCATTCGAGTCAATACATATGTATACAACACAAACAAAACGGCTACGAGGGCGGCGGTGGCCGGACCGGGCAGAACGGCCAGCTTGATGAGAGCGATAAGGGCGGCAAGAATGCTCACAAGGGCACCTGACAAAATCAAAAATTTAGACATTTTTACCTCCTTTTTTACAGGCTATCTAATTAGTTTCATTATTATTTATTTGTCTCAGGGCCACTTCCGCATCATTTTAAAGTTTCCAAACATCCCGCATAGTCATGAAGATCATGCTCATCCCGGGGTGCCCAGCCGCCGCGGAAATGATTCAGTTCTTGTCCAATGAGGCATTGCCATTGCCTTCCGTAGAGGCTTCCGTCTTTCCAGCTTTCGCCTCGCCATCACCCATCATGACTGCAATCCCATAGATCATTCCAACAAGCAACGCACCGACGGTAAGGATGGTTAAGTACCATGGAAGATCTAACTGCTTGATGATGACAATACCTGCAATCGCACCCACAAACATGCCAAGCGTCTTAAATGCCTTCATTGCATACCTCCTGATTTCAAACTTAGGAAACGGCCAGTGATAGAGACAGTAAGTTAACGAACGCTTACATTATAGTTAACGCTTACTAATATAGTCAAGCAAAAAATGAGTGGCGAAGGCAAATAACTGCCATAGCGACACTGTTCATAAATTGAGAAAGAAATTGCGACATGCCGGAGGCGCATGGCCTATCTGGAAGGAAATTACGAAAAATGAGTAACTGAAAGGATACGATTTAAGGCGACCCGAAATCCCTGGCAATTCGCTGGCCCGAAATCCCTTGACAAGCCCGGACCGCCCCCCTATACTCACGCCCATCGCGTGCGGCAGAGTATCCGGGGAACCCGCAGGAAGTCTACGTGACGACGAACGTTTCCTGTCTCCTGCCCCCGGCAACAAACAAACGCCTTCGTTTTTCAGTCTCTTCGCTTCAGGAGAACCGATAGGACCAAAGGGGAATGACATGTTTCCGCAAACCTTCGAACAATGGGTCTTTTTACTCGCCGCTTGCGTCATCGGATTGCTTATCGGACAGTTCATTCGTCATCAGCGGCAAAAAAATAACCCCGTCCCCGGAGTGCAAACCACCTTCCCAAGAAAACGTCTTTCCAAAAAAGAACGACGCAAAGGGAAAATCAGCTCTAAAGGCTAGTCCTTACTTTTCTTCCATCCCGGCACTGAAGATTGGGCAGATGCCTTTATCTCCGCACCGTTACTTCTCAAACATGCCTTCGTGATCGGCCCGCTGACTCATATAAAAATGTAACCGAAGGGAGATAAGAGCAGGGTAATCACAGTTGTTGTTTTCTCCGAGTTGTGCCATAAGATTGAATCCATATACTTCATACTGCCCTGTAAGGAGATCGGAGCATGGTTGAATCTCTGCGCATCCTTATTCTGGAAGATAACCCTGCCGATGCCGAGTTGATCCAATTTGAATTGGAACAGGCAGGGCTGATCTTCACCGCGAAAGTGGTGATGACCGAAGCAGAATACATCCAAGCGATTCAAGACTTTTCCCCCGACCTCATTCTCTCGGACTATGACCTCCCCAGATACAACGGCGCCTTGGCCCTGTCTGAGGCCAAAAGGCGCTGCCCCGATATCCCCTTCATCCTGGTCACCGGCGCAGTCAGCGAAGACCGGGCGATCGAAATCCTCACCCAGGGAGCCAAGGATTACGTCCTGAAGAAGCTCCTCGAACAGCGGCTCGGAGCCGCCGTCCGGAGAGCCGTTGCGGAAGCGGAGGAGCATCGGGCGCGAAGGCAGGCGGAAGATGAACTCCGGGAAGCCTACCAGACCTTGGAGGAAAAGGTTAAAATCCGGACCGCCGAATTGGAAGCCGAAGTCACGGCTCGGCGAATGACGGAAGAAGCGTTGCGCCAGCAACGCGAATTGCTGCACATCACCCT
The DNA here is from genome assembly GCA_021817825.1 of Deltaproteobacteria bacterium. Taxonomy (GTDB): domain Bacteria; phylum Desulfobacterota; class Syntrophia; order Syntrophales; family UBA5619; genus JAKAFS01. Next base: position 8,391 of record JAKAFS010000032.1, read on the forward strand.
GGCCAGCATCGGCGATGCCGTTATCACCACCGACGGGCAAGGCAGGGTGACGTTCATGAACGCCGTTGCGGAAGCATTGACCGGATGGACGCTTTCCGAAGCTTCCGGCAGGTCGGCAACGGAGGTGTTTCACATCATCAACGAACGAACCCGACAAGCGGTCGAAAGCCCCGTGACCAGGGTTCTCAAAGAAGGAGCGGTGGTGGGACTTGCCAACCACACAGCGCTGTTGAGAAAAGACGGAACAGAGATCCCCATTGACGACAGCGGCGCCCCCATCCGAGATGCCGAAGGCAAAACGTTGGGTGTCGTTCTGGTCTTTCATGACATCACGGAACGCAAACGGGTCGAGGCCGTCGTGCGTCAGCAGGCGCAGTTATTGGATTTAAGCTATGACGCCATTCTTGCCTGGGACCTCGGCGGCGCTATCGAATATTGGAATCAGGGGGCGGAAAACCTCTACGGCTTCAGCCCTGAGGAAGCGGTGGGCCGCGTCAGCCGCGAACTGTTGAATACCCGCTATCCTATGGACGTCAGTGAGCTGAAAGCCATTCTGGAGCGAGAGGGCATGTGGATTGGGGAAATCGATCACGTGACGAAAGATGGCAGGCCGCTGACCGTTGAGTCCCGCCACCAATTAATCAGGGATGTTGCGGGACGGGAGATCGTGCTGGAAACCAACCGCGACATGACCAGTCAAAAACGGGCCAAGGCGGATCAGGAAAGGCTCCAGGCCCAACTGCATCAATCCCAGAAGATGGAATCCATCGGCAGACTGGCAGGCGGGGTGGCGCACGATTTCAACAACATGCTGGGGGTCATCCTGGGGCATGTGGAACTGGCCCTGGAACAGATCACTCCCGATCAGCCGCTTCATTCGGATATTCAGGCCATCCAGAAAGCCGCGGAACGCTCAGCCGACCTCACCCGCCGTCTCTTGGCCTTTGCCCGCAAACAGACGATTTCTCCCAGGGTGCTCGACATCAACGAGACGGTCACGGGTATGCTCACGATGCTGCACCGGCTGATCGGCGAGGATATCCATCTCAACTGGCAACCGGGCAAAGATCTATGGCCGACCAAGATGGACCCCTCGCAAATCGATCAGATTCTGGCAAATTTGTGCGTCAACGCCCGCGACGCGATCACCGGGGTGGGCAAGGTCACCATCGAAACGAGCCACGCCAGCTTCGATGCGGCCTACTGTGCCGATCACGGGGGATTTCTCCCGGGGGACTTTGTCCTGCTCACCCTGAGCGACAATGGCTGCGGCATGGACAAAGAGACGCTCGACAAACTTTTCGAACCTTTCTTTACCACCAAGGAGTTGGGAAAAAGTACGGGACTCGGCTTGGCCACCGTCTACGGCATCGTCAAACAGAACAACGGCTTCATCATTGTCGATAGTGCGCCGGGACAGGGAACGACCTTCAGGATCTATCTGCCCCGGCACAGGGATAAAGCCGAACAGCCGTGGACGCCGGGGCCTCAGAAATCGACTCCGCGCAGCCAAGAGACCCTCCTGGTGGTGGAGGATGAAGTGGAAATCCTCCACATGGCCAAACGGATGCTTGAAAAACAAGGTTATCAGGTGTTGACGGCCGCAACGCCCCGCGAGGCGATCCGTTTGGCCGAAGGATACGCCGGAGAGATCCATCTGCTGATTACCGACGTTGTGATGCCCGAAATGAACGGTCGGGAACTGTCAAAAAAGATTCTCGCCCGCTACCCGAACCTGAAGCGCCTGTTCATGTCGGGCTACACGGCCGACGTCATCGCCTATCAAGGGATATTGGATGACGGCGTAAGGTTCCTCCAGAAACCCTTTTCCACGCAGAATTTGGCCGCCAAGGTGCGTGAGGCATTGGAGCAGAATTAAGCCTCCCCAGGGAAGTTCGCATTTCATGCCTCCAGGGATTGCGAAGGGTCCGAGAAAAGGACGGTCAGCGGTCCAGCATCTCCCGCACCTTGGCCAGGAGCGTCGCCGGTGAAAGCGGTTTGGGGAGAAAGTTGAATTCCTCCTTCCCGATTCCCTTGTTCAGGACGATGTCCCTTGTGTACCCACTGACGAAGAGAATCTTGACAGAAGGCGCTTCCATTTTTATTGCTTCGAAGGCCTCCCGGCCATTCATCTTCGGCATCACCGTATCGAGAATCACCAGATCGATGTCCGGCGTCTCGCGAAACCTGCGGACCGCATCCGCCCCATCGATCGCTTCGATGGTCCGATAGCCCGCAAGATCGAACACGTCTTTGATAAAGGCCCGGACATCTTCGTTGTCGTCGGCAACCAGAATGGTTTCCCGCCCCCCGGGAAAGGACTCCGGCAGGATCTCTTCCTTATCGGCCGCCGCGGTCTCGATTTCCGGGAAATAGAGGCAAAAGGTCGTTCCCCGGCCGGGCTTGCTGTCCACGGTGATATACCCGCCATGCTGCTTGACGATGCCGTAGACGGTCGCCAGCCCCAGCCCCGTCCCCTCTCCCGGTTCCTTGGTCGTGAAAAAGGGATTGTAGATCTGCTCGACGGTGGCCTTATCCATGCCGATCCCCCGATCGGCCAGGGTGATGGAGGCATAGCGGCCCGGTTTGCCGAATCCGTGAAACTCGCGGAAATCGTCGCCCAAAACCACCGAACCCGTTTCCATCCTCAGCTGACCGCCCTGCGGCATGGCGTCCCGGGCATTGGTGACGAGGTTGAAAAGGATCCGGTCGATCTGCGTGGCGTCCGCCAGGGTGGTGAGCGGCCGGCCGGAAAGATGGATGGTGAAGGCAATGTCTTCGGTCAAAAGACGGCGCAGAAGTTTTTCCATTTCCCGGATGTGCTGGTTGATTTCCACGGGCTCCAGGGTGATGGGCTGCTGCCGACTGAAGGTGAGCAGATTCTGCGTCAGACTCTCGGCCTTCTGCGCCGCCGAGAGGATCTGATCCACGTAGCTTCGCCGGGGGTCCTCCTGGGGCGTTTTCATCTGCAGGAGTTGGCCGTAGCCGTTGAAGGCCGTGAGAATGTTATTGAAGTCGTGGGCAATCCCGCCGGCCAGTTGTCCGACCGCCTGCATCTTCTGAGCCTGCCGCAACTCGGCCTCCAGGCTCTTTTCCCGGGTAATGTCGATGAAGGTCCCGGAAACCGCAGGCTCGTCGTGGTACAAGGTCCGACCGATCAGGAACCGGCAAGTGATGATCGTGCCGTTCTTGCAGACGATTCGGCAGTCAAAGGGCAGCAGCGCCCCTTTTTGCGCAAGACATTGCGCAAGTTTCTCCTGAGCCAGCGGCTGATCATCGGGATGGACGGTCTCGAATGTCTCCATGACGTTGACCACCTCGTCGTAACCATAGCCCGTGATCTCCGAGGCCCGGCCATTGATGAAGCGGAACAGGCCGTCCTGGACGGTGAAGAAACCGGCGACCGAACTCTCCACAACGCTGCGGTAGTTGGCCTCCGATTCGATCAACGCCTGTTCGGCCTCTTTACGCTTGGTGATATCCTCAAGGGAACCTTCGTAGTAAAGGGCCTGTCCCTCGGGATCGCGAACGGCGCGGCAATTCACGGACACCCAAGCCAAGGAGCGATCCTTCCGGTACATCCGGACTTCCTGGCCGATCACCTGCTGCTGCCTTTTCAGCCGTTCCACCAGCCGGATCCGGTCCGCGCCGTCGACATATCCCTGCGTCTTCACATCGGTGATCGCAGCGATCATCTCTTCGGAAGAGGCATACCCCATCATCTGGGCCAAGGCAGGATTGGCGCTGATCAGACGTCCCCTTCCCGATAGCCGGAATATTCCCTCGACGGCGTTTTCGAACATGTTCCGGTATTCTTCCTCGCTGTTGCGGAGTTTGGCCTCGATCCCCTGCCGAACGCCGATTTCCGCCTCCAGTCGCAGGTTGCTCTCCCGGAGCGCCGCCTGAGACTCGATGATTTTTTGCAGGAAACCTTTCACGGAGAGGATCAGGGAGACGGCATACAGAACGATGCAGGATAACTGTAGGAGCCAATTCACGGGCTGGAGAAGATAGTCGGCCGAATCGGGTTTCATGGCAAAAAGGCCCGTGCAGAAGCCGAACGCCATCAGGAGCGCCGTCGCCACGCCGGCGGCCAGGATCGTGATCGCCTTCCTGAAACTGAGGTAAATCCCCGCAAGCACGCAGAAGAAGATCATGTGAATACTGCCGGAACCGGCCAGACCGCGATTGTAAAGGCTGGCCACGGCAAGAAAATAAATGGCAATCAGGATCAGGTAAAAGACCAGCAGGGGGGACAGGCGGCGGCGCAGCAGGACTGCGACGACAAATCCCAGCAAGATCAGCAGTTGGGCGAAGAAGAATCCGTAGGAGCCCTTCCCGGCCAGGGTCTGGGCCAGCGAAAAGGCGAGTGCGACGCCAGCCAGCAAGAGAACGACCGGATAGAACTTGTCGAATACCTCCTCGAGGATGGGAAATATCCCCTTTTGAAGGTCGTAAGCCGCGGCCGGATCGGCGCGACGGCGCCTCACGGCCTTGGTGTACAGACTCATTCATCCCCCTTGCGATGTCGTCGATCATTTCAATCCCCGCCGGAACCGATCCGGCGGTCATGAACATTCTGACAGTGCCGACACTGCCACATGCGGAACAAGCGATCCTATCTATCGAAAGAGTGCCTTTTGCTGGGGGAGGTATAAACAGAATGACGGGGGGATGTCAATCGGATAGTGTCGGCGTCCCCGGGTTTTCCTGCAAGGCCGCCTGGAACCGGAACTTGGTTTCGGTGGGTCGAAAGATCGCCGGCGCCCAGGGCGTTTTGCGCAAACCGATGGAAACATGCAGAAAAGCGCAGGTATCGCCGGCCAGGAGTTCTTTCAGGTCCGTCCGCAGCGGCCCGGCCTCGGTCACGCCGATCGCCTTGGGAATTCCCAGCCCCCGGGCGATCTGTAGGAAATCAGTCCGGCCGGCATTGACCGTCGGCCCCCGGCCGCCCGCCTCATAGACGCCGTTGTCCATGCAGATCACGAGTAAATTGGGAGGCCGGCACTGGGCGATCGAGGCGAGACTGGTCAACCCCATCAGCATTCCGCCGTCCCCTTCCAGGACCACGACCTTGCGGTCGGGGCGAGCAAGCGCCACCCCCAAACCGACGGCCGGCGCCAGCCCCATGGGACCGCGCAGGTACAGGTTCAGGGGACGGGGGCTGACCTCCATCCACGCAGAGGTCTGGGAACCGACGCCGGTCACGACGATCTGGTCGGTGATATGTTCCGCAAACACGGCATAGGCAAGATCCCGGTCGATCATTTTTTGTCCTCCAAGGCGGCCCGGGTGATGAGCAGGGCAACCGGACGCTGGCCCGCTTCGGCCATCACGAAGGCCTGTTCGATCTGGTCTTCCCGGTCGAATGCCGGCGACAGCTCGTAATAGGGGATCTGTAGCGCCTCCAGAAAGGGACGGAAGGCCCGGGCCTTCTCGAAGTGGGCCGTCAGAACGTCGCCCAGATGGCCCCGATCCGTCACGATCATGACCAGGGGGATGCCGAAGGCATTTCCCAGCGTGGCCAACGTGCCGCCCGTATTGAGGACGCCGGAATTCTGCATCAGGCAGACCGACCGTGCGCCGGCCAGGGCCGCTCCCATGCAGATGCCCAGGGCATCCTCTTCCCGGGCCGCCGATGTATGCACGACCGATGCAGAAGATCCCAGCTTCTCGATCGCCCCTTCCAGCCAGTTGTCCGGCACACTGGCCGCCACCTTCACGGCCGCCTTTTCCAGTGCGGCCGCCAGTCTTGCTCCGAAATCCATGGTGGGCCTCATCTATAAAACCTGTTCGTTGGCCTGTCTGACCTTGCCCCGCAAGCCCTTTCATGTACGAGGAAAGTCAAATCACGGTTCCCCGTTTTCTTTGAGGATCTTCCTGATCTGTTCCGCGCTTTTTGGGGAAAGGCTCTCCTTCTGCAACGCCAGTTCCACGGTCTGTAGCCCCATCTCCCGATAGACGGGAAGAAAAGCGGGCAGTTTGTCGCGAAGCACCTGTACATGCTGGGCAATGGTTCCCGCGTCGCCGCGGGCGATGGGTCCGGTCAGGGCCCTGGCGCTCCCCGACCGTTCGATGTTCTTCAGGGTGCAGGCAACCAGGGGCCAGAAGGCGCGGATCGCCTCCTCCCGGTCCAAACCGAGGGAGAGGTAGGTTTCCTCCACCATGTGGATCAGCGTGGCCAGATAGTTGGAGGCCATGCAGGCGGCCGCATGATAGAGGGGCTTGATCGCTTCGGGCACGGCAAAGGGAATCCCGCCCAGTTCCCGGACCAATTCCGTCGACCATGCCTCGATTTCCCTGTCGGCGGTGATCCCGAAGGCGCTCGCCGGGATGTTCCGGATCGCTCCCTCCAGGTCGGCAAAGGACTGGAGGGGATGGATGCTGGCCACCAGGGCTCCGGCCCGTCTCGCCGATTCCAAAAGATCCAGTCCGCCGGCGCCGCTCATGTGAATCACCTTGTCGCCGGGCTGAAAGCCTCCCTGCTCCGCAATTTCGCCGCATACACGGGCAATGCTGTCGTCCGGGGTCGTGATGAAGACACAGGTTGCCAGTTTTGCGGCCTCGGCGTTCGCCTCGGCAGTGAACCCCCGGCCGCCCGTATAGCGCAGACGATCCTCCAGAGAGGCGTGGGAGCGGCTGGCGACGGCGACAATCGGATAGCCGAGCTGCCGGAGGAGATACCCAATGGCGGTCCCCGCCTTACCCAAGCCGATGATGGCGCATTTTTCTCTTTGCGTTGCCGCTGCTGACATGGTTGCACCTAAAAAAAACCTCCCGCGTTAGCTACGGAAGGTCGGAAAGCGTCGCTGGCATGCCTGTCCGTCTCAGTCCAATCGCAGGATCCAAGCGGTTCGCACCCTTCCCAAAGCCTATTGTGCAGCTCTCGGCCCTAGGAGGATGGTTGCTGCGTTTGGCCAAGATACCGAGAATGGTCCCGTGCTGTCAAGGAGATTTAAAGCCCGCCGACCCCGTGCAAAAATAATTGCCATTGACAATGTTTGCCGTCTTAAGTTAGCATCCTTTCACCCTATCCGCACCGCCCTCTCCCGGCTATATTTGCCTTGACAAAGGAACCCCGGTATGGTTTATGGGAAAACTTATTAATTTTAACCGGAGTTCAAACTATGAAGAAGACATTGACGAATTTCAGCAACACGAAAAAGAAGCGCACCCATGGTTTCCTCGTCCGGATGGCCACCAAGAACGGCCGTGCCGTCATCAGCCGGCGACGGGCCAAGGGACGGAAGAAACTGACGGTGTAATCCATCCCGGGCGTACCGAAGGACAAGTCGGGCCGGCCCCGGGAAAGGGGCAATGATGCGCCATGGAAGCACACACCTTCGGCAAAGAGGAACACATTCGCAAGAGGCAGGATTACGTCAGGATTTATGCGCAGGGGACGCGGCGCTATTCACGACGCTTCACCATTATCACCTGCCCCAGTCCATCGGGGATCAGAAGACTGGGCTTGACGGTCAGCAAAAAAGCAGGGAACGCGGTACAGAGAAACCGGATCAAACGTCTTTTGCGTGAATTTTTCCGATTGAACAAATCCAGGCTTCCCGACTCTCAGGATTTTGTGATTATCGCAAAAAAAGGGATATTGCCGTTGACGTACCATGACGTTTGTGCAGAGTTGGAAAGCCGTCTTATCGACAGAGCCGATGCCTGAAAATATTTTCATGCGACTCCTGGGGTCTTTTTTTGTAGTGCTGATCCGTGCCTACCAACTCTGTATTTCCCCCTATTTGCTTCCCTGCTGCCGTTTTCATCCGTCCTGCTCCGAATATGCGATCGACGCCATCCGGCGTTACGGTCCCGCCAGGGGCTCTTTCCTGGCCCTGACGCGGCTGCTTCGCTGCCATCCCTGGCACCCCGGTGGATATGATCCGGTAAAATAAACTAAATGTATCTCTTTGGGAGGTAATAGATGGACAAGAGAACCCTTCTCGCCGTTGTCCTTTCAATCGCAGTGGTATTCGCCTATCAAACCTATTTTGCGCCCAAGCCGGTCCAAAAGCCGGCCGCGCCGACCCAGCAGGCGGCGCCTGCCGCTGCGCAGCCCGCCCAGCCGGCGGCCCCGGCAGCGGCGGAGAAGGCAACGGCACCGACCGCGGTCCAGACCCTCCAGACGGGTCGCATGGTGGCCGCAACCGGAACCGCCTCGGAAAAAGACGTGGTCGTGGACACCCCCCTCTACCGGGCCGTCTTCACCACCCGCGGCGCCGCTCTGAAATCTTTCCAGCTCAAGCAGTACAAAACGGCGCTGGCCAACGAGGACGACCTCGTCGATATCTTCTACCGGCTGATCGGCAAGGGAAAACCGAAACCGGCGGCGCCGAGTCAGGTCGAACTCGTCCATGTCTCCCCTGGGATGCCGCGACCGCTGGCCGTTTCCTTTCCCGATTCGACCCTCAACGTCCCCCTGGACGGCGTCTACGAAGTAAAGGGCAGCGACCTCGATTTGACCCAGGGGAAGGATCAAAAGACGCTGACCTTTACCCAGACCTACCCCGGGGAGCTCAGGATCGACAAGATCTTCACCTTCGATCCGGCCAAGTACAGCTTTGCCATGGAAGTCCGGGTCCATAATCTCACGAACGCTCCCTTGAGCCAGAACGGCAGCCTTGCCTGGTATCAGTACGTCGATCCTAAGGCGCCCGTGGACAGCTACGGCCACGACGGCCCCGTCTCTTACATCGGCAAAGAAATCGACCGCCCCGAGGTCGCCAAACTCGAAGCGGACAAACTACAGGGTCCCGACGTCTCCTGGGGCGCCTTCGAGAGCAAGTACTTCATTGCCGCCCTGATCCCGCAGAATCCTTCCTTGACCAGCTTCCGGACCTCCAAGGATGCTGCAAATCTGGTCTCCGTAAGCCTCAAAGGACCCCAAAGCGTGGTTCCTCCAGGGCAAGCGGGACTTTTCAGCTATCATCTCTATCTGGGTCCCAAGGACTACAGCCTCCTTAAGGGACAGAACATCGGCCTGGAGAACGCCATCGATTTCGGCGATTGGCTCAAGTGGCTGGCCATGCCCCTCCTGGTCGTCCTCCAGTTCCTCAACGGCTATGTCGGCAATTACGGGATCGCGATCATCCTCCTGACCGTCCTGATCAAGCTCATCTTCTGGCCTCTGGGCAACAAGAGCTACAAGTCGATGAAGGAGATGCAGAAGCTCCAGCCGCTGATGCTGGCCCTCCGGGAGAAGTACAAGGACGACAAGACCCGGTTGAGTCAGGAATCGATGGCCCTCTACAAGACCCACAAGGTGAATCCCTTGGGAGGCTGCCTGCCGATGATCGTCCAGATCCCCGTTTTCTTCGGCCTCTACAAGGCTTTGCTCTATGCGATCGAACTGCGCCACTCGCCCTTCTTCTGGTGGATTCAGGACCTCTCGGCAAAAGACCCCTATTACATCACGCCGATCATCATGGGGGCCACGATGTTCATCCAGCAGAAGATGACGCCGACCGGCGCCGATCCCATGCAGGCGAAGATCATGCTTTTCATGCCGATCATCTTCACCTTCATGTTCCTCAATTTCCCGTCGGGATTGGTGATCTACTGGCTCTTCAACAACATCATCAGCATCGGCCAGCAGGTCTACATCAATCGGCAACCCTCATGATTCCGGACAGAGGTGCAGCAGCATGGACGTAATGGAGTTTGAAGGAAGAACCATCGACGAGGCCATCAACAAGGCCTGCAAGTCGCTCGGGGTTCCCCGGGAAAAATTGAACATTGATATCCTCTCCGAGGGGACCTCCGGATTTTTGGGTCTCGGGGCAAAGAAGGCCCAGATCAGGGCGGGGCTGCTGAATATCGATCTGTCGATGGATGCCCCTTTTCCACCCCGGGAGCCGAAGGCCGCGGTCCGGCCTCCCCAGCCCCCGACCCGACCGCCGGAAATCCGTCAGGCATCGCGGGAGGAGCGCAAGCCCACTCCGGCGCCCGCCGAACCACGCCCGGCACCGGTCGTTGCGGAGTCATCCGGCAACGATGATGCGTCTGCGCAAAAGGCCAAGGGGATACTGGAAGGCCTGCTGATGCGAATGCAGATCGAGGCCCCCGTAGAGGTCAAGGAGACGGAGGAAGCGATCATCCTGAACATCCAGGGAGACGGTAGCGGCCTGCTCATCGGCAAGCGGGGGCAGAACCTCGATGCCCTCCAGTATATCGTCAACAAGGCGGTTCATCACACCGCCAACGGCCACAAGATGATCGTCATCGACACCGAGGCCTACCGGAAAAGGCGTGAGGAAGCCCTGATCACCCTGGCCATGAGGATCGGCGAAAAGGTGAAAAAGACGAAAAAGCCGGTGACCGTCGGCCACATGAACGCCCATGACCGCCGCATCATTCACCTGGCCATCCAGAACGACACCACCCTCACCACCAAGAGTCGCGGCGAGGGTGAATACCGGAACATCCTGATCCTGCCGGTCCGACGCGGTCCGGAAGACGCCGACGCCTGACGGCGCCTTGACGGAGGAACCCTGATCCGATGCTTTTCAGGGACACCATCGCAGCCATCGCGACGCCGCCCGGCGTCGGAGGAGTCGGCCTGATCCGCGTCAGCGGATCGGCAGCGGAGGAGATTGCCTGCCGCCTCTTCCGGCCTTCCCGACCGGCGACCCGGCTGGCCTCCCATCGCCTCATCCATGGAGAAATCGTCGCCCCCGAAACGGGCCAGGTCCTGGACGAGGTCCTCGTCTCCTTTCTGAAAGCGCCCCGTTCCTATACCGGCGAAGACACCCTCGAGATCAATTGTCACGGCGGTCCGCTCCTGCTCCGCGCCGTTCTCGAAGAGGTCTTGCGGGCCGGAGCGCGTCCGGCGGACCGGGGGGAATTCACGAAACGGGCCTTTTTGAACGACCGTCTCGATCTGGCCCAGGCCGAGGCCGTCCACGACGTGATCACCGCCCAGACCCGGGAGGGACTCGCGGCGGCTGTCGCCCGCCTGAAGGGCCGGCTCTCGGAGCGGATCGATACCCTCCGCGGGCACATCGTCGACCTGCTGGCCGGCGTCGAAGCCGCCATCGACTTTGCCGCCGAAGAGGGCGTCGTGGAAGCGCCCGCCGAAGAGCTGGAAAAGGTCCAGCCGCTCATCGACGCATTATCGGCCCTGGCGGCCAGCTACCGGCGGGGAAGGATCGCCCGGGAGGGACTCGGCATCGTCATCGCCGGCCGGCCGAACGTCGGCAAATCGAGTCTCCTCAACCGCCTGCTGGGGGAAAAGCGGGCGATCGTCACCGACATTCCCGGAACGACAAGGGATTTCATCGAAGAGGCGGTCGATCTGGACGGAATCGCCGTCCGCCTGACCGACACGGCCGGAATCCGTCCGCCCGAAAGCGCCGTGGAAAAGGCGGGCATCGCGCTGGTCTGGGAACGACTGGAGAGGGCCGACGCCGTCCTTCTGCTCCTCGACGGCAGCTTGCCGGCCACGGCGGCAGACCGGGAACTCATCGAAAAAATCCGCAATATTCCCCTGATCCCGGTCATCAACAAATCCGATCTTGTCCAACAACTCGATGCCGCGGCCCTGAAGGACCTGCTTCCCTCCGACGCCTTTTCCCCCGTCCGGATTTCGGCCAAGTACGGCAAGGGCATCGAGGATCTCCAGGCGGCAATCCGGGCTCTGGTCCCCGAGATCCCGGCAGCCGAAGCCGCCGAGCTGACGGTCGCCCATCTGCGCCACAAGGTCGCCCTGGAGAAGGCCGTAGAGGGCCTGGTCCGCGCCCGGGAGGGATTGCGGGACCGGCTTCCGCCGGAACTGGTCGCTCTGGAGATCCGGGAAGCCCTGGACGCCCTCGACGAAATCGCCGGACGGACAACGCCGGAAGCGGTCCTTGACCGGATCTTTGCCCAATTTTGCATCGGCAAGTAGAACCGCTTTCCCTTTACAGCCCCCCCTTTTTTCTGTATAGGTAGTGCCGGCGCCGGGAAACCCGGCCAAGGGAAAGGTCCACCTAGCATGCGAAAAACAGTCTTAGCGCCCCTGTGTCTTGCCGTCCTTCTCTTTTCCCCCCTGCCCGGCAGTTGTGCAGAAAAATGCGTTCAGACCGAGGGAGAGGCCGTCATTGTCGAGAGGGACATTCCCTCCGCAAAGACCGAGGCCGTCGCCCGGGCGAAGTGGGCGGCTATCGAACAGACCGTGGGCGCCGAGGTCAAGTCCGGAAGCATTGTCCAAAATTTCACCCTCGTCGATGAGATCATCAAGACCCAGGCCGCCGGCGTGGTCACGAGCTGGCAGCTGCTCGCCCAGGACAATCGTCCCGATTCGGTCTTCGTGAAGATCAAGGCCTGCGTCGAACCCAAGCAGGCCCAGGCGGCGGTGTCGGCGCTCGCGCTGAACAATGCCGTTGCCGTCTTCATCCCGGCAAAGAGACCTGCGGCGCGACCGACCGACGCCTACGAGGAGAGCAACCTCCTGTCGGAAACCCTGATCGGCAAACTCACCGACCAGGGCTACCGCGTCGTCGATGTGGCGCCGACCGGCGCGGCCGACGCGGCAGCGATCGAAAAGGCCCTCCAGAGCGGCAACACCCTCACGGTCCGCAGCCTGATGTACAGATTTCTCTCCAACGTGATTATCATCGGCAAGATCGACTATGCCGTTTCCACCAAAAAAGGGGAGGATATCGGCTACGGCCTTTCCATGCCCCTGAACCACGTGACGGTCCGGATGAGCTACCGGATCGTTGCCCGGGACGCAAAAACGGGAAATGCGGAGATCCTGACGGCCGGCGCGGAACAGGCCCGGGGGGTGGCGGGCAGCGTCGAGGATGCCGCCGCGGAGGGGATGAAGGCCCTGGCGGCAAAAACGGCGCCCCTGCTCCTCGACAAGATCGCCTCGTTCATCAAGGGAAATATCAAGCGGGTTTCGATTCAGGTCGCCGGCGTGAAAGACCTCGACGCGAACCGGGAGATCAAGGAACTGCTCCAGCAGATCGTCTGGGTGACGGACGTGGAGGAAAAACGGCGGGGCGAGTTCGTCGTCGGCTATCCCGAGAACTCCCTCTACCTGGCCAACAGCCTTCGCCAGAAGGGACGCTTCAAGATCGTGGATTTCACACCCTACAGCCTGATGCTGGAATGGAAATGACGGGAGGGAAAAAGCCGATGCGACACCAAGGGACGGCCCGCGAAAAGGGCAAAATGAAGGGACGATGGATTCTCTGTCTTTGCGGGATGGCCCTGTGCACGGGCTGCGCCACGCAGATCCGCGTCAATATGCTCCAGCCGGCCGAATACCACGAGGCTTCCCTGACCAAGACCGTCGCGGTCATGCCCTTTGCGGGTCCCGATGGCCAGGCCGTCGCCGCCGAGTTCGAGGCGGTCCTCGGCGGCATCAACATCGACGAGAAGCAGTACTTCACCGTTGTGGACCGCTCTGCCATCGACAAGACCGTCTCGGAGCTGAAACTCGGCCAGAGCGGTCTGGTGGATGCGGGAACCGCGGCAAAGATCGGGGACCTGGTCGGCGCCCAGGGAATCTACACCGGCGTCGTGACGCAATCCGCCTGGAACGACAGCCGCTACCAGGAGACGCGCCAGGAATGCGCGGCACGGGAAATCAAGCGCGATGCCAGGGGAAAGCTGACCGAGGGAAGCTGCATCAGCTGGCGCTCCCGTCCCGTCTCGTGCATCAGAAGGGTGGCCACTTTCGCCTGCTCGCCGAAGTTGATCGAAGTGAGGACCGGCAAGGTTCTCTACACCCACAACCTGACGGGCTCCGCGGATGCCGCTGCTTGCCAGGACGGAAGACCGCTCCCCGGAGGTCCCGAACTCCTCGACAAGGCGCAGGAGCAGGTCAAGGCACAGTTTAGGAAAGACATCGCGCCCCATTACGTCACAAGGCAGATCACCCTCATGGACGACACGGCCGGCATGACCTCCACGGAAGCCAAAGACCGGCTGAAACAGGGGCTGGAATATGCGGACAAAGGACGGATGGACCAGGCCTGCGAACACTGGGGCACGGCAAGGGTGCTCTCCCCCAATGCACCGTCCGTCCTTTACGATCTCGGGGTCTGCGCCGAGAGCCGCGGAGACTTCGATGCCGCGCTCGGCCTTTATCGCGAAGCAGACCGGCAGTTGGGCAAGCCCGAAGACCGGATCACCCTGGCCCTCGGGCGGATGAACGAGGCGATCAAGAACCGCAAGAAGCTTCAGGAACAGTTGAAATAAAATCAGCCCGCATTTATGCCTTCGGTTGCGGGATAAAACCAAGTTCGCGCAGAATTTGCAGGGTGGTTTTCGTGGCCGGCAGGTCGGCCAGCTCCTCCGGCGACACCCAGCGCGCCTCCAGGGCGTCGTCGGCCCCTTTCACCTCTCCGCAGACGTACTCTCCGGCGTAATCGATCACCGCGTAATGGAAGCGGACCCGCCCTGCGGCGTCCCGATCCACCAAGTCGCCGGTGTAGACATGTTCCTTGGCGCGGATCGTGATCCCCGTTTCTTCGCGGATCTCCCGTTCCGCCCCTTCCCGCATGGTCTCCCCAACCTTGAGCCCTCCGCCCGGAATGGCCCATAGCCCGCAATTGGGGGGCACCCCCCGCCGGACGAGCAGGACCCGGCCTTCTTTCAGGACAACCGCTCCGACCCCGACCCGCGGACTGTCCGGATATTCACGACGCGACATGCAAGACTCCTTTTTAAAAAATCCCCGGCCTTCCTCCCTGAAGTTTCAGGCCGATCCGGGAAATCGCCGCCGTACCTCGGCGACGAGCCGCCCCATGACCTCGCCGGCGGAGCCGTGGATGACCAGATCGGCCATCTCGTCCGCCGGCGTCGGGGTCAGATTGACGATGACGAGCTTTGCCCCCGACTGTTTGGCATAGGCAGGCATGTAGGCCGCCGGATAGACGACCAGCGACGAGCCGACGACGATCATCAGTTCGCAGCGAATCGCGCGCCGGGTCGCCTCTTCGAGGATCTCTTCGGGAAGGGCCTCGCCGAAGAAGATCACATCGGGCTTCAGGATTCCCCCGCAATGCATGCAGGGAGGCGCCTCTGCGGAGGCCCCGCTTTGGTCGAGGATCTCTTCCAAGGGAAAACGGTTCCCGCAGTCCAGGCAGCGGATCCAGCGCATATTGCCGTGAAGCTCGAAGACCCGCTCCGGCACGTTTCCCGCCTTCTGGTGAAGATTGTCGATGTTCTGGGTGATGATGCAGTCGAGCAACCCCAAGGCCTCCAGCTCGGCGATGGCCCGGTGGGCGGCATTGGGTTCGCAGTTCTTGAAGAGGCCTCCGGCCATCAGGAAGCGCCAATGTTTTTGCCGCGCCTGGGGACTGGCAATGTACCGGTCGATCGTAAAGTCCGCCTGGTCGAACCGCGACCAAAGCCCCCCGGGGCTTCGGAAATCCGGAATCCCCGATTCGGTGCTGACGCCGGCGCCCGTAAAGACGACCGTCTGTCCGACCTCGGCGATCAACTCCGCCGCTTGGACAATCTGCGTTTCCCGATCCTCGGTGACCATGCGTCCCCCTTTGCCGTTCCCGTCCGCTCGTCTTACGCGGCAAGGCCAGCACTATAGTCGAACCGCGGCGAAAAGACAAAATGAAAAAATGCCCGCCTCCAGGAAGAGGAATCCTCCGTCGGGCGCAATTTTAACACTTCGCAAACCGATCTTTTCTTGACAGGCCGCGGACCTTTTGCTTATATTGCTCAAAAGCGTTCTTTTCTTCCATTTTTCAACCCCTGCCCCTCCGGCCGGCCTTCCCGCAGGCGGAAAGACGAGAAGGAAACATGATCGAAAACGCACTGACGCTACTCGGCAATTTCCGCATTCAGGACCTCCTCGATATCGCCATCATTGCGATCATGCTTTCGGCACTGCTGATCTGGTTCAAGGACCGGGCCTCCCGGTTCGTCTTTTTGGGCGTCACGGTGGTGGGGGCCATCTATCTCCTCGCCCGTTTCTTCCAGCTTTACCTGACCACCCTCGTACTACAGAGCTTCTTCGCCATTGTGCTCTTCGTTCTGGTCGTCATCTTCCAGGAGGACCTCCGTCGTTTCTTCGAGCGAGTGGCCATCATCGGGCAGTTTCGGAGAAAATCCTTCGCCGTTAAGGCCTTTCACGAAAGCGCCGAGATCATCGCCCAGACGGCGGCCGATCTGGTCCGCAAGAAGGTCGGCGCCCTGATCGTCATTCAAGGCGACGACCCGCTCGACCGCCACCTCACCGGTTGCAACAAACTGGAAGGACTCCTCAGCCAGCCTCTTCTGGAGAGCATTTTCGATCCCCACTCACCCGGTCATGACGGCGCGGCCCTCATCGACGGCAACCGGCTGATGCGTTTCGGCTGCCACTTGCCGCTCTCGGCAAACGCCGCGCAGCACGGCAACCTGGGGCTGCGTCACACCGCCGCCCTCGGCCTCTCCGAGCGATCGGACGCTCTATGCATCGTCGTCTCCGAGGAACGGGGTACGATCTCCCTGGCCAAGGGCGAGCGGATCGCGGCGATCGCCAATGCCTCGGCGCTCCGCATCGAGCTGGAGTCCTTTTTCGCCAAGCGGATGCCGCTCAAGAATCCCCAGCCGCTCCTCCGGTGGCTGAAGGAAAACCCTCGCGAGAAGGTGCTCGCCATCGTCCTGGCCTGCATCCTCTGGGTCATCTTCGGCTACCAGCGGGAAACGGTCCGCCGGGATTTCGTCGTCCCCATCCAGTACCTGAACGCCCCGGTGGAATGGGTCCTGGAAGATCCCAAGGTGATGGAGGCCAAGGTTATGCTCATGGGCCCCGCCCAGGCCTTTCAGCTTCTGCACCCCGATTCCCTCAAAATCGCCCTGGATCTGAAACAGCTCCGGCCCGGCGCCCAGGAGATCACCCTGAAACGGGAAATGGTCAAGGCCCCGTCCAACCTCTCAGTCGTCGGCATCAGCCCCGAGCGGATCAAGGTCGTCACTTCCCGGCTCCTGCCGCAAACGGTGCCGATCGAGGTCCTGACGGAAAATGCCCCGCCCAAGGGGATCGCCATCCAGAGCATCACGATCCTGCCCAAGGAGGCGCAGATCCTCATCCCCCGCCGGCTGCGGGGCAAACGGATCCGCATCCTGACCGAGCCGATCGACCTGTCGCTTCTCGATGTCCAGAAGGTCTTCACCCCCAATCTGCGCTATCCGGCCGACATCCAGTTTGCCGGTGGCAAAACGCCGCTGATTCGGGTCGTCGTCAAGACCAAGGCCCCGGCAGATACCTCGCCGCAACCCTGAAGGCCATCCGGGGTCAGGCATCAGCCCGGGAGCAATTCGTCGCGCCGGAGACGAGCGGAGGGCGGGGTTGATAAAAACGACAGCGCGAGGGGCGGAAACGTCGCCCTACCGAAACTCCTCTTTTTTTATCCCGTATCTATTCATCAGTTTGTTGAGCTGGCGGACCGTGATGCCGGCGGTCGCGGCGGTCCGGTTGATCCGGCCTTTTTTTTGGGCCAGGATCTCCCGGAGATAGCGTCGCTCCGCTTCGTCGATCGCCTGCCTGCGGACCGTGGCCAGCGTGGCCCCGGTTGCGACAGGCGCCGATGGCGGAGCCTGCGGCGCGACGCCGGCGAAGAGTTCGGCCGGGAAGCTCTCGGGCGTCAGGATGGAGGAGGTCTCCAGGATGCAGGCCCGCTCGATGAGGTTCTGCAATTCCCGGATGTTGCCGGGCCAGTCGTAGCGCTGAAAGGCCTCGGTCACCAGGGGATGGATGTAGTGGATTCCCCGGTGGTTGAAGCGGTTCATCTGCTTCAAGAAGATTTCCGTCAGCTGGGGGATGTCCTCGCGGCGCTCCCGCAGGGGCGGGATCGCGATGGGAAAGACGTTGAGGCGGTAGTACAGATCGCTCCGGAAGAGCCCCTTGTCCACCATGGCGCCGAGGTCCGTATTGGAGGCGGCGATGATCCGGGCGTCCGTTTCGATGAGCGCCTCGCCGCCGACGCGCTGGAAGGACCGTTCCTGAAGGACCTGTAGGAGTTTGATCTGGGCTGCCGGGGTGATCGTGCCGATCTCGTCGAGAAAGAGGGTTCCCCCGTTGGCCAGCTCGAATTTGCCGGGCTTGCGCCGCACGGCGCCGGTGAAGGCCCCCTTCTCGTGGCCGAAGAGTTCACTCTCCAGAAGGGATTCGGGGATGGCGCCGCAGTGAACGCCGATGAACTGCACCTCCCGCCGGTTGCTGTGGCGGTGGATGAGTTTCGCCAGGATCCCTTTGCCCGTCCCCGTCTCGCCCGTCAAGAGCACGGTGCTCTTGGTGGACGCCACCAGCCGGACCTGCTCGAAGACCTCCCGCATGGCGGGGTTCCGGGTCTGGGCGATGGCCAGGGAATCGGACTGCCAGAAGCGGTCCCGCAGATAGTCCAGCTCCGACTGGGACCGGAGGCTCTCGTGGATGCTTTCGACCACATACCGGATCTCGTCGCCGTTGAGCGGAGTGGTCAGGTAGTTGGCGGCCCCGGCCTTGACCAGATCGACGGCGTCACGGATACGCTCGGGCGGGGTCATGACGATGATCTCCGCCGCAGGGAAAGTCTGACGGAGACTCCGGAGCGGTTCCTCGCCGCCGGCGCCCATCAGGGCAAGGTCGATAAAGAGGAATTCGTAGCGCCGCTTCCCGGCGGCATCGCGGCCGCCGGGAAAGGCGGAGAGCTCGTCCACGTGAAAGGAGCGGCGGAAGGCCGCTCGCATGGCCTCCACCGCTTCCCGATCCGCGGTTACCGCAAGGATGGCTCGCATGAAACCTCCCGTACAAGGTCAGTCATTATTCCGACGCGCTGGATTTCTCTGCGCAATTCCGCTCGGCTTGTCAAGGGGAAATGCAGGCGGCGGCGGACCGCGGCCGCCCAATTTTTTATTGTATTTCCGGCACCGATGGGCTAGAGTACAGGCGTGTTCTGCGTCAGACGATGAACAATCCCGTAATGCGACCCCTTTCCGGAGGCTGGAATCGTGACCGTGGCCCCCAAAAAAAGATCCGCCAAGACCGGTCTTGCGCCCGGCGCCCTGATCCATATCGGGGAGAGGCATGCGGAGCGGGCCAAGGCAACCTTCGTTGAATACGACGAAAACCATTTCAGGTCACGGGAAATCGATGCCCCGGAAGGCGCCCTGCCGGCCCCCGACGCCCAGACGGTCTCCTGGCTCCACATCGACGGCCTGCACGACATCCCGCTTCTCGAACGGGTCGGTGAACTTTTCCGCCTCCACCCCCTGACCCTCGAAGACATCTTGAACACGGAGCAGCGTCCGAAGCTCGATGATCACGGGGAGTACCTTTATATCGTCCTGAGGCGGTTCCACATCCCCGAGACCGGCGTCGGCTTGATTCCCGAGCAGGTCAGCATCGTCCTGGGTCCCAACTGGCTGATCTCCCTCCAGGAGAAGGAGGGAACGCTTCTGGACCCCATCCGGGAGAGGCTGCACAGCAATAAAGGGCGACTGCGCAAAAGTGGAGTGGACACCCTCGCCCACGCCCTCATCGACGGCATCGTGGACAGCTACTTTACCGTCCTGGACGCCTTCGGGGAGAGGATCGAAGCGGTGGAGGAAACACTGATCGTTCGCCCCACGCCGGCGACCCTCCGGATCATCCAGACGCTCAAGCGGGAGATGATCCTCCTGCGAAAATCGGTCTGGCCCCTCCGAGAGATGGTCAACAACCTGCACCGATCCGAATCGCCGCTCATCCGGGAGCCATCGGTCATCTATTTCCGCGACGTTTACGATCATGTGGTCCAGGTGATCGACACGATCGAGACCTATCGGGACACGCTCTCCGGCATGCTGGACATCTACCTGTCCTCGATCAGCAACCGGATGAACGAGGTCATGAAGGTCCTGACGATCATCGCCACCTTCTTCATGCCCCTGACCTTCCTGGCCGGGGTCTACGGCATGAACTTCAGGTATATGCCGGAACTGGAATGGCGCTGGGGATATTTTGCCCTTTTGGGCGTAATGCTCGTCATCGCGCTCTTCATGTTTTCCTATTTCCGAAGGAAAAAGTGGCTTTAGCAAGGTGTCGCACCTTGCGTTGGAGGCTTTGCAGCCTGCCGAGGCTGCACCTATTTATCACAAGGAGGATTTATCGACATGGCTGTTTTTGACGCAAGCGACATCGTGGAAGTGGCGATCCGGATCGAGGAAAATGGCGCGGCATTTTACCGCAAGGCGGCAGGAATCGTGAGAAACAGCGAGGTGAAGGCGTTGTTCCTGCACCTGGCGAAGGAAGAGGGCGACCATCGGGAGACCTTCATGAATCTCCGGACCGCCATGGCGCCGCCCTTCTCCCAGGCAGAGGGATACGACGAACAGTATGCCGCCTACCTGCACAGCTACGTGGACCACATCCTCGTCTTCAACGATGAGGCCCTGTCCCAGGAAATCGCGAAGGTCTGCGACGAAACATCGGCGTTCAATTTCGCCATCCAGCGCGAATTCGAATCCATCCTCTACTACCAGGAGATTCGGGGGCTGCTCCGCCCGGACCAGCGGGAGGCGATCGAGAAAATCATCGCCGAAGAAAGAAAGCATTTCATGGTGCTTACGGAGATGAAGCACCGGCTGAAGCACTGAACGGCCAGGAGCCACGGCATGGCAGGGACAGGGCGGAAAGCCTCCTAAACAGGAGGCTCATGGCCGAAGGAAGGATGGAAACGTCGACCGGTTCAAGCCTTCGGTTCGCCTTTCTTCAGAATGTGGCTGAGGACTTCTTCCACTTGCGCACTGGTCATCAGCCCCATCTCAAAAAAGATCTCGCCCAACAGGCGGTGGGGAATCTTCCGGATATCCTCCTCGACCTGAATGGTCAACCCCTTGACGAGATCGTCGGCGGTGATCAGCCCCTTTTCCACGGCGGTGATCCCGAACCGCTTTTCATAGTGCTCGACCTTTACAGGCTTGTCCAATAGAACGCCAAAATCGGCCGTCTCTTTTTTTTTCCCCAAGCGACACCTCCTTATCTATGAACATCCGGCTTCCCCTTCAACAATTTCAGACGCACAAGAGCCGATCATCCTTTATCGGACGTGCGCCCGATGAACTTTAGAGACTCATGCTATCACGACTATCCCGGTATGTAACGGATTATCTTAGGCGATCCCAAGATCACCACTGCAAACAAATTTGACTTCCCCTATTGACACGTCTAGGGGTTCATAGTTTATAGCTTTACCCTGCTGACCGTTTCCGGCCAGGAAACAAAGGAAAGGACAAGAAGACCATGACCAAGAAAGGCCCTACGCCCGCCCCTGGCGCCGCAGCCAAAACCGCCGCGCCCCTCCCGGAGCGGCTTTCCGCCTACACGATCTCGCGGCTCGGCCGGCTGTTCGGACTTTCCCGAAGCACGCTGCTCTACTACGACCGGATCGGCCTGCTGAAACCCACCGGCCGAACGAGGGCCGGATACCGCTGCTATGCTGAAAAGGACCGGCACCGCCTGGAGCGGATCTGCGGTTTCCGCCGGGCCGGCATCGCCCTGGCGGAGATTCCGGCCCTGATCGATTCGGATGAAAAACCCGCAGCGGCGATCCTCGAGCGGCGTTTCCACGAGATCGGCGAGGAAATCATCGCCCTGAAGACCCAGCAGACCCTCCTCTCCCGGATGCTCAAAGGAATGGCCGCCGGAAACTTCCCGCCGGCACTGGACAAGGCGATGTGGGTCGCCATGCTCCGGGCGGCGGGGATGGACGACCGGGCAATGGAGCGCTGGCACATCGAGTTCGAGGCGCGGGCGCCGGAGGCGCACGGAAATTTTCTGTCGTCCCTAGGCATCCCCGAGACGGAGGTGCAGGAGATCAGAAAGGGGTCGCGGCAGGAGGCGGAAAAAGAAGCCCTCAGGAGGCCTTGAGGCCGTACTTCTTGAGTTTGTAGCGGAGCATCCGTTCGCTGATCCCCAGCGCTTCGGCGGCCCGGGTCTGATGGTCGCCCGCCTTCTCCATCGCCTCGGCGATCAGCTTCTTTTCCAATTCTTCGATGGAGCCGCGCAGGAGCCCGTCCTCGGTCTTCCGCGTCTCCGTCGCCGCATCGGCAGGTTCGTGGAAGGGCAGATCTTCCGTGAAGATCATCTCCTCCCGGGCAATGACGACGGCCCGTTCGATGATATTCTCGAGCTCCCGGACGTTCCCGGGATAGTCGTACTTGAGCAGGACGTCCTGGGCTTCGGAGCTGAGCCCCTTGATCTCTTTTCCGTTTTCTTCGCTGTAGCGCTTCAGGAAGTGTTCGATCAGCGCCGGAATATCCTCCTTGCGTTCCCTAAGCGGGGGGATCGCAATCGTCACCACGTTCAGGCGGTAGAAGAGGTCCTCCCGGAAGGCCCCTTCCTTCACACGCTGCTCCAGGTCGCGGTTGGTCGCACTGATCACCCGGACATCGCTCTGGAGCGTCTGGTTTCCGCCCAGGCGCTGGAACTCGTGTTCCTGGAGGAAACGCAGGAGTTTGACCTGGACTTGCTGCGAAAGTTCGCCGATCTCGTCGAGAAAGAGGGTTCCGCCGTCCGCTTCCTCGAAGCGGCCGATCCGCCGGGCCGTGGCCCCGGTAAAGGCCCCCTTCTCGTGGCCGAAAAGTTCGCTCTCCAGGAGGTTCTCGTGCAGGGCGCCGCAGTTGACGGCGATGATCCGCCGGGCGGCACGGGGGCTCAACTGATGGATAAGCCTCGCCAAAAGCTCCTTTCCCGTTCCGCTTTCCCCTTGAATCAGAACCGTGGCGCGGCTGGCCGCCACGCGGCCGGCCATGTTGATGAGGGCGCTCATCTTCTCGCTCCGGTAGACGATCCGGTCGGTCGTCACCCCCTTCTCGCCGAACAGCCCGCCCCGGAAGACGCCGCGCAGAATTTCGTTTTCCTTGAGCAGGGTCCGCCGTTCGGCGACCCGGTCCACCAAAAGGAGCAGTTCGTCGAACTCCACGGGCTTCGTGATATAGTCGAAGGCCCCGTCCTTCATGGCCTCGACGGCCATATCGATGGTTCCCTCGGCCGTGACGATGACGACATCGATCTCCGGATTGATCCCCTTGACGGCGCGGAGGACCTGCATTCCGTCCATGCCCGGCATCCGGTAGTCGAGGAGGATCAGGTCATAATGGCCTGACCTGACCTGTTCGATCGCCCGCTCGCCGTTTTCCGCCTCGCTGACCGTGTGCCCTTCCTTGCGGAGAAAATCCCGGAGCATCTCCCGCTGCGACTGGCCGTCTTCCACCACCAGGATGTTGAGCTTTTTCATTGCGGTCTATGCCCCCTTGCCATTGCTCTGCCGAAGTACGGGAAGGAGGATCTCGAAAGTGGTCCCCGATCCTTTCCGGCTCAAGACCCGAATTTCCCCGCCATGTCCGCGGATGATCTCATGGGACAAAGGCAGGCCGAGCCCCAGCCCCTTTTCCTTGGTCGTGTATTCGGGATTGAAGATCCGATCCACCTCTTCGGTCGTCATGCCGCACCCGGTATCGATGATCCGCACGCTCACCCGCCCCTTTTCCACAAGCGCGATGGAAAGGGTCACCGTCCCTTTTCCGTTGATCGACTCCATCGCATTCTTGATGAAATTGAGGAAGGCCTGCTGGAGTTTGTCCTTGTCCATCGGAATGACGATCGGCGCCTCGGGCCAGTCGGTCTTCAATTCGATCCCCTTGGCAGCGGCCTCGGCGGAGATCAACAGGAGGATCTTCTGGAGAACCTCCTGGATCGGGCAATCGTGAAGTTCGAGGCGGCGGCTCTTGGAGAAGGTCAGAAACTCCTCGATGATGCCGTTGAGGCGGCGGATCTCGTCCTTGATGACCCCTGCCATCACCTCGAATTCCTTCTTTTTTTCTCCGTCTTCGGGAGCGCATTCCCTTTTGAGCCGCTGGCTGGCCATGCTGATGGCATTCAAGGGATTGCGGATCTCGTGGGCCACGCCGGCGGCCAATTGCCCGAGGGCCGAGAGCCGCTCCGCCTTTTCGAGCTGCCGTTCCATCTTGAGGATCCCGGCCAGATGGCGGTTCTGGTTATGGTAGAGCAGCCACATGGACAAAAGGGCAATCAGCACGACAAAGGAGAGAAAAATGAACATGTTGCGGCGGTTCTCATCGATGATCTGATCCGTATTTCCCCGATCCAGCCCCAGGCGGACAACGCCGACCGGCTGGCCGCTCAACCGCAAGGGAGCGATGATCTCCAGGATGCGCTTCCCCCCGTAGGTCGCGTTCCGGCTTTCGAAGGTCGCCAGGGACGGAACGTCGTTTCCGATCGACTGTTCATCCTTCTCCCATCCTTCCGGAGGGTTGCCCGCCGTCCCCAGGGGTTTGCCCTGGGTATCCCGGACGGTGAGATAGACCATCCCCTGCCCCTGCCCCTCTCCCAGCTTTTCGATCGCCTTTTCCACGGCGACGCGCCTTCCCCAGTACCGCGCGCCGTCCTGGTCCAGGGCGATGACGATCGTTCCACTGCCGTCCCGGCGACTCAAGGCGATGAAACCGATCTTGCCGGTGCGGAGGCTGTTGAGGCGGGCGAACAGTTGCTCGGCAGTCACCGGCTTGCCCGTTTTCAGGGACTTGGCCGCCGCCGAGGGAGACGCGCCCTCCAGGTCCCGGCTCTGGTAGATGACCTGGCCCCAGGCGTTGAGAACGGCAAGAAACCAGAGGTTTTTCTCTTCGGCGTAGCGGTTGATGTAACCGGCGCTCAGATGCTCCTTCTTCCAGTGATTGTCGATCTCCCGCGCCATGGCCACGATCTTTTCGGTCAGAAAGAGCTGCGGGGAGATCACCTGCTCGGTCAGGGGAACGAACGCCGTGCCGCCCGCCTTCTGGGACGCCAGGATCATGGTTTTCATGTTTTCATCGGTGAGCCGCTCGACCACGCCGACAACGCGCATCCCCTGGTCCTCCATGAACCCCCTCAAGGTCTGCTCGCTCCGCCGCAGGTCGATGATCCCCATGGTCAGAAAAAGGCCGATGAAAATGGCGCAGACCAGGGCGACGGCCAGCGGCTGGAGCAACGAGCGGTTGTAATGGGGAGCGATGTGCTGCCAGATGATTTTTCGTTCAAAGTTCATAGGAAAAAACCCGTTTGCCTGCCAGGGATGACTCGGGAATCCATTATCCCGACGTGCGCGTCATCATAGGTCATTTGCCTCGAAAGTCAACGTTTTCTTTCTTTCCGAAAGACCTTCTCCTCCGGTTGCCGAACGGTCCGGAAGCCATATCATTCATTCAAGGCCCCCTCCGACCGCCGAAAGGGTTTTCGACATTTTTGTCGATTTCCGGTTCCGACCGTACCTATTTGTCAACTAACTACAACAACTAAGTTTTTTGCAATCACTCCTCGACCGGGACGACAAATCTTGCCGCGAACCCGGTTTAGCAAAAGGGGGAAGCAACAGGGCAAAAAAGAAAATAAGCTAATCATTTTTTGGTGTTAAAATTTTATTCCCCGACTGGCACAGCAGATGCAAGCATATAAAATCGAAAAGACCTGTTGCTGAACGCGGGCACGATCAGCCGACAGTAAAACGACCAAAGTCTTTCACTCCTGAACCGGGGAAGCTCTGCAGAGCTTCCCCGGTTGCTTTTTTGAGTCTCTTCTTTTCCATTTCCCGCCTCCGCGCATCCCTCCCTGACAGGGTGTTGCAGGACACTTTACAGCCTGCCAGTCCTCTGGATCTTTCTGTCTTTATGCCAGTATCGTACCGCCCTCCTGCCGAACCGGCGCTTTTTTGTACCAGGCGGCGCCGTTGAACGCATTTTTGTTGGAATTCTCCGCCTGATTGGTGTAGTAGTGGTCTCGCCCTTTGCAAAGGATCCCGCCAAGAGACGAAAAAGACCCCTGCAAATCGGTGTAAAGGGTAAACCCCTGTATTTAAAGACCAAGCTCATGAAGGAGGCAAGGATGGAAGCGACCAGGAACCTGTTGGAGGTCAAGCTGGAAGAGGTTGATCCCGAAATCGATACGCTGATCCGGGAGGAGATGCAGCGCAACGAGGAAACGATCAATCTGATCGCCTCGGAGAACTATCCCCCAAAATCGGCGATGAAGGCGATCGGCTCGATGCTTTCCGGCATCTATAGCGAGGGCTATCCCGGGGAACGCTACTACCGCGGCCTCGAAAATATCGACAAGATCGAATCCCTGGCCCGGGAGCGGGCCAAGGCCGTCTTCGGCGCCGACCACGCCAACGTGCAGGCCCACTCCGGCTCGGGCGCGAACATCGCCGCCTACCTGTCGCTCCTTTCGATCGGCGACCGCATCCTGAGCATGAACCTCGATGCCGGCGGCCACCTGAGCCACGGCGCCAAGGTCAGCATCGTCTCCAAGCTCTTCGACATTCACCAGTACGGCGTCAACCAGGAGACGGGGCTCATGGATTACGACCAGATCCGGGCCCTGGCCCTGGAACTGAAGCCCAAGCTCATCGTCTGCGGGGCCAGCGCCTATCCGCGGATCATCGATTTCGCCCGCTTCGGGGCGATCGCCAAGGAAGCCGGGGCCTACCTCCTGGCCGACATGGCCCACATCGCCGGCATGGTCGCCACGGGCGACCACCCGAGCCCGGTGCCCCACTGCGACATCGTGACCACGACGACCCACAAGACCCTGCGGATGACCCGCGGTTCCCTCATCCTCTGCAAGAAGGAGCATGCCGCCAAGGTGGATCGGGCCGTCTTCCCGCTCATGCAGGGCGGTCCGCACCAGGCCAATATCGCCGCCATCGCCGTGGGGCTCAAGCACCTGACTACCCCGGAGTACAAGGCCTACATCAAGCAGGTCCTGGCCAACGCCAAGCTCCTGGCCTCGGAACTCCAGGGATTGGGCTTCCCGATCGCCAGCGGCGGCACGGACAACCACCTGATGCTCGTCGATCTTTACCCCCAGGGGATCGACGGCGACACGGCCTCGATCATCCTCGAAGAGGCGGGCATCGTGGTGAACAAAAACCGGGTCCCGGGCGACAAGGGGACCCCCAAGAAGCCCTACGGCATCCGCCTGGGCACCCCGGCCATGACGAGCCGCGGCATGGGGCTCGACGAGGTGAAGCAGGTCGCCCGCTGGATCGCCGAGGTGCTCCGCAACCCCCAGGACGAAGCGGTCCGCAAGCGGGTCAAGACCGAGATCGCGGATCTCGGCAAACGTTTCCCGATTTACCTGCCGGGCTATTTTTAAACTGCGGCATGCAGCACCGGCCCCCGTCCCCCCATGGGGCGGGGGCTTTCTTCAAAACCGGCTCGGCCGCAACGGAGCCCTGATTGAATCAGAACATCAAAGCACACCTGGCCATCATCGGGGCGAACACGATTTACGGCCTCAATATCGTGATCGCCAAGGGAATCATGCCCGATTATCTGGCGCCCCGGGCGATGATCTTTTTGCGGATCGCCGGCACCACGCTTCTTTTCTGGCTGCTCCACCTCTTTATCCCCTGGCGGAAAGTCGCCGCCCGGGACCTTCTGAAAATCGCCGTTTGCTCCCTCTTCGGCATCGCAATCAATCAGATCCTCTTTTTCGAAGGGCTGAGCCGGTCCGCGCCGATCAGCGCCTCGCTCATCGTCACGACCTCGCCGATCGTCATCCTGATCTTCTCCTATCTCCTCCTCAAGGAACGGATCACGGGCAGCAAAGTGGTCGGCATCCTGCTCGGCGCCGCAGGCGCGCTGACAGTCATCCTTTCGGCCGGCCTGGGCGATCTGCGCGGCAATACGCTTCTGGGCAATGTCATGGTCTTCGCCAACAGCGTCTCCTGGGGCCTCTATCTGGTCCTGGTGAGGCCCCTGATGGAAAAGTACGACTCCCAGACGCTCATGAAATGGGTCTTCCTGTTCGGCCTGATCATCACCTCTCCCCTCACCCTCGGCGTGACCGTTTCCACCTCATTCGTCCGGATCCCCTGGCATATCTGGCTGGCGATTCTCTTTGTCGTCTTCATTACCTCCGCCGTCGCCTACTGGCTGATCAACTATTCGCTCAAGACCCTCAGCCCCAACATCAACGGCATCTACATCTACCTCCAGCCGCTCGTGGCCTCGCTGACGGCCGTCGTTTTTGGGAAAGACACGCTGACGGTCGTGGACTTCCTGGCTGCGGCCCTGATCGCCTCCGGGGTCTATCTGGTCACCTGGCGGCCTAAATTGAGGAACCAGCCGAAACCTGTCGCCTGATCCCCATGCCTTGACAAGGTGCATCACAAGTGATACACTTATCGGCAAGGAGAAAACATCATGCCTACGAAAAATCCGCGGGTCAACATCGTCGTCGAGCCGCCCTTGTATACCGCCATGCAGGATCTGGCCGAGAGCGAGGGGGTTTCCCTGTCCACCGTGGCCCGGGACCTGATCCGGGAAGCCATCGACCTTAGGGAGGATGTCGACCTGGCGGCGCTGGCCGACCGGCGCACCCGGACCTTCAACAAGAAAAAGGCCCTGACCCACCAAGACCTATGGGAATGACCCATGCCCTTTTCCCTGCGTTATCATCCGGCGGTTCGCGATGAGGATCTGCCCCTGATCGACCAGAAGTCGCGAGGCAGGATCCGCAAGGCCATCGAAGAGAGGCTGCAGATCGCACCGCAGGACTACGGCGAGCCTTTGCGGAAGTCGCTGAAAGGCTACTGGAAGCTCCGGGTAGGCGATTACCGGGTGGTGTTCCAGGTGGTGGAGTCCGAAGTCTGGATTCTCGCGATCCGGCATCGGAAATCGGTTTATCCGGATATGGGGAAGAGGAGGTAACGATCGTTCCCTCGGTCTCTATGTCATTCCCGGGTCAGCGGGAATCCATTCAAAGGACTTCTGGACTCCCGCTGACCCGGGAGTGACAGATACTTTCATGCCGACCTGGTACCCCACGGGGCATGGGTGTTTCCCGCATCTCTTCCGTCATTCCCTCTATGTTGAAAAGCAAGTTCCTTTTTCAACAAAGGGGTAAAGTTTTTTGTTCTTTGAAAATCGCAATCCTTAAATCAGCCTTCTATGTGCAGACATGCCAGAAGCAGCTGCATGATCTCAATCAGAGAATAAGGTGTGGGCACGTAACCTGCGAAATGGCAGACATCATCAAGAAGATGAGCTGCAGGAATGACTCTACGCTGCCCACGATTCTGCGATTATCGGATTGCATACTACTAATACTCTTCTCTACGCTGCCAGGGATGAAACATACCGGCACCGGTTGTTCAAGACGAATCTGATTCGATTGAGCACCTTGCGAGCGATCTTCACGATCGCTTTGGTCTTGAGGGTTCTTTTACAGAAGTCATGGTAAGCCAGGGCCAAGGCCGGGTCCTTTCGAACGGCCACCCAAGAGCATTCAATCAACAGGGAGCGGAAGACCGGGTTGCAACGGCGGGTCATGTCGCCCGTGCCTTGCTTCTCTCCACTGGCATGTGTATCCGGGGTGAGCCCCACATATCCGCAGAGTTTGTCGAGGGACGTAAAGCGTGCCAAGTCGCCAAGCTCCGTGAGGAAGACCATAGCGCTCAGGGTACTGATGCCCGGGACGGATCTCAGCAGCTGTACGCGATCTCGATACTCGTCGGTACGAGATAAAGCGAGAATATCCCGATCCAATTGTGCGAGAATTTGACGCAAATGGATCAATTCCGACAGATGCGCTTTCATGGCCAAATGACCGCTTTCACGTTCCAACCGCAGTGTTTCCAGGGAACGGATGAAATTGCGGGACCAACTGCGAAAGATATCGGGGACAGGAATACCATAAAAGTGGAGAAGGGATTTGATCTGATTTTTGCAGCGGGTTTGCTTGCGGACCATAGCCTGGCGGGTCCGGATCAGGCTTCGGTCCTCTACCATTGCCCTGGAAGGGACATAGATCCCTTCCAGTTCGCCATTCCGGAGGCCGCGGGCAAGCTTACGGCTGTCGCTTCGGTCTCCCTTGCGGGCCCGCTCTTTGTCCCTGGTTGGAATGTCGGCTGGATTGACAACCAGACAGGGGATGCCGTGTAGTTTTAACTTGTCATGAATCCAGAAGCCGCAAAAACCGGCCTCATAGACGGCTTTATAACTCGCCCCCGGAAAATGGCGACGCAGGTAGGCAACTAAAACCTCGACATCCGGCGGTTGGGCAAATGTTTTATGCTCGATGAGATCCATAAATATGCTCACGGTCCAGCTTTTTTGATGAACATCCATTCCAACGTAAATGGTTTGACCTGTGAAATCGACTTTGTTAGCGTATGACATGGCGAGTCTCCTTTCGGTGGCGTTTTTGGGGCACAAAAACTATACCGGTGAAAAGGGAGACTTGCCTTTCTTTTCTTCAAACATAGGACCTGCGAAAGCGGGA
>JAKAFS010000033.1 GCA_021817825.1 Deltaproteobacteria bacterium
TCTCCTGACGGGAAAACCCCAGGAGGAACCGAAAAAAAAGACCGGTCCCTTCCCTTTTTCGATCAACAACATCCAGATCGTCGCCGGAAAGGTGGAGTTCAGCGACGGACCGCGGGGAACCGTGCATCGGGCCGAGGAGATCCAGATCGGCATCCCCTTTGTCTCCACCATGCCCGACCGCACGGACACCTTCGTGAAACCCTCCTTTGCCGCCCGGATCAACGGCACCTCCTATACCCTGGAGGGGCAGTCCAAACCCTTCCAGAGCGGCCGCGAAACGGACCTGGATATCGTCATCGGGGATCTGAACCTCCCCTATTACCTGCCCTATCTCCCCCTGAAGCTCAACGGCCGGCTGCTCTCCGCCAAGCTGGATGCGAAGATGCGCCTCGCCTTCCGTCAGGAGAAGGAAGGGACGCCCTCCCTGACGCTGACCGGCAATGTCACGCTCAAAGAGGTCGCCTTTGACGATCTCCAGGGGAAGCCGCTCTTGCGTCTGCCTTCCCTGAGCGTGGATCTGGCCTCGGTACGGCCGCTGGCCGGCGAAGTTCATCTGGCCCGTCTGGCCCTCGAGGCGCCCGAAATTTCGGTCCGGAGGAACGAAAAGGGTGAAATCAACCTGCTGACCCTGCTGCCCAAAGCGCAGCCGCCGTCTCCCCCGGCAACTCCCCCCGCCAAGGTCTCAGCGCCCGAAGAGAAGGGGGAAAAGACCGTCGTCGAGATCGATGAACTCCTGGTGGAAAAGGGGAAAGTCCTCTTTACCGATGCCGTCCCCCACGATCCCTTCCAACTGCTCCTGAGCGACATTCGCCTTGCGGGCAGCGGTCTTTCCACGGCGGCCGGCCGGGAGGGAAAGGCCTCCCTGTCTTTTTCCCTGCCCAAGAAAGGTTCCTTCTCCCTCGAAGGTCCGGTCACGATCGCCCCTCTGGCGACCAAACTGGCGCTGACATTGAAAGATCTGGATCTCTCCGCCTTTCAGCCTTACCTCGGCGAGGCCGTCCAGCTCCGGATCACGGGAGGGAAGTTGTCCACCGACGGAACGCTCCTGGTCGATTCGGCAGGCGGCCCCCTCAAGACCCGTTACACCGGAAAGCTGCTCGTCACCCGGTTTGCCTCCGTCGATACGGCCCAGGCCAATGACCTGCTGAACTGGGAAACCCTCCACGTCAAGGGGATCGATATGGGCACCGAACCCCTGTTCGTCCATATCCGCGAGATCGCCCTCAGCCGTTTCTACAGCCGAGTCCTGATCCGCGAGGACGGAACGCTGAACCTCCAGAACCTCGCCGTTGCGAAAAAGGAAGCATCCGCCCCAAGCGCGGCTGCCGGGGTTGCGGAGCAGGAAAAGTCCGCGCCCTCGTCAAAAGAAAAGCAGGCCGGCAGAGACATCCGGATGGACGCCATCACCCTCCAGGGCGGCGAGATCGACTTCACGGACCGGTTCATCGATCCCGACTTCTCCGGCAAATTCGTCGAACTCGGCGGTCGGGTTTCGGGCCTCTCGTCGCTGGAAACCTCCGAGGCGGCGGTGGAACTCCGGGGCAAGCTCGACGGGTACGCCCCCCTGGAGATCACAGGGGCGATCAACCCGCTCAGGAAAGACCTCTTCGTGAATCTCAAGGCCTCCTTCAAGGACATGGACCTGAGCCCCGTCACCCCCTACTCGGGGAAGTACATCGGCTATACCATCCGGAAGGGGAAGCTTTCCTTCGACCTGCGCTACCTCATCAACCGTAAGAAGCTGGAGTCCCAGAACAACTTCTTTATCGACCAGTTTACCCTGGGAGACCGGGTGGAAAGTCCCCAGGCGACCAAGCTCCCAGTTTCGTTGGCTATTTCCCTTCTCAAGGACCGCAACGATCAGATCAAGCTGGACATTCCCGTTTCCGGATCGCTGGATGACCCGGAATTCAGCGTCTGGCGCATCGTCGTCCAGGTCCTCGTCAATCTCCTGACCAAGGCCGCGACCGCCCCCTTCGCCCTTCTGGGATCCCTTTTCGGCGGAGGGGAAGAGCTGAGTTTCGTGGAATTCGCCACCGGCAGCGCCGTTCCGGCCGAGAGGGAGCTCAAAAAGATCCAGCCCCTCGCCAAGGCGCTGAAGGAGCGTCCCGCCCTGAAACTCGACATCGCAGGGTACGTGGACATCGAAAAGGACCGGGAGGCCCTCAAAGGAAACTTCTTCCAGAGAAAACTGAAGGTTCAGAAACTCAATGAGGAAAGCCGGAAGGGGAAAGAGGCCGTGGCCCTGGACGCGGTGGTCATCACGCCCGATGAATACGAAAAGTTCCTGAAAATGGCCTATGACGCCGAAAAATTCCCGAAACCCCGGGACACCGCCGGCCAACCCAAGAGTCTGCCGGTTCCGGAAATGGAAAAGCTGATACTCACCTATACGGAAGTGAAGGACGACGACCTGCGGCTTTTGGCTGCCCAGCGCGCCCTGAATGTCCGCGATGCCCTTCTCCAATCGGGAGAGGTGACGCCGGAGCGGATCTTCATGATCGAGCCGTCATCGCTGTCGCCGCCGAAAAAGGAACCGTTGCAGGAGAGCCGGGTGGACTTTCGCCTGAAGTAAGGGTCGGCGGGCCGGTTTTTCCTTTCCCTTGCACCGCTCATTCGCAATGGTGCCGCCTATTTTCGGCCCGCCCGGCGGCGATAGCAAAGAAATGATTTCAAAAGGAGGCATGGTGAACAAAGAACGACCCATTCTGGCAATTACGATCGGCGATCCGGCCGGGGTAGGACCGGAGGTCACGGTCAAAGCGCTGAGCGATCCCGGGATTTATCAAATCGCCCGTCCCGTGGTGTACGCGGACCGCTGCGTCCTGACGGCGGCCCTCCGGGCCTGTGGTCTGGAAACGGCGCTTCGCCGGGTCGACCGCCCGGCAAAAGCCGGCGGCGAGGCGGGGGTGATCGACTATATCGATGTCGGCGTCCTGGACAAACAGGTTTCCTGGGGGGTGGTCTCGGTCGAAGGCGGCCGGGCCGGTTTTACCTATCTGGACCGGGCTATCGCTGCCGCCCTTGCCGGGGAAGTGGACGCCGTCGTCACGGCGCCGCTGAACAAAGAATCGCTGAAGGCCGCGGCGGTCGGGTTCATCGACCACACGGCGGTGCTCGTCGCCCGCGCCTCCCTCTATCAGCCGATGACGCTCTTTGTGGCGGATACCCTGCGGATCTTCTTTCTCACCCGCCACATCCCTTTTCGGGAGATCGCCGACGCCATTACCGGGCCGGAAATCGACGCGGCCCTGCCGCACTGCATCCGCTATCTTGGCCACCTGGGGATCGAAAATCCCACCTTGGCCGTGGCGGCGCTGAACCCTCACGGCGGAGAGCGGGGCCTCTTCGGAAGGGAGGAGATGGACGTCATCGCACCGGCCGTCGAAAGGGCAAAACGGCTGGGGTATCGGGTAGCCGGCCCCGTGCCGGCGGACTCCGTGTTCCACCAGGCCCGGGAAGGGCGATACGACGGGGTCCTCTCCCTCTATCACGATCAGGGCCACATTGCGGCAAAAACCCTGGATTTTCACGGAACGGTCAGCCTGACGATGGGGCTCAGGTTCCTGCGCACCTCGGTGGACCACGGGACCGCCTTCGACATCGCCGGAAAAGGAATCGTCGATGACCGGGGCATGGTAAACGCCCTGCAGGTGGCCGGCCAATACGCGCTGGGGGTCAAGGCCCGGCTACACCTATGACCATGACGGTTGTCGGGCAGGGAAAATATTCCCTCTGCGTAACGGCCCACCGCGGCTTTTCCGGCCGGGCCCCCGAGAATACCCTTGCCGCCTTCCGGGCGGCGATCGACGCCGGCTGCGACATGATCGAGCTCGATGTCCATCTTTCCCGGGATCGGGAGGTCGTCGTCATCCACGACGACGACCTTTCCAGAACGACCGACGGCCGGGGAAAGGTGGCGGACCACGTTTTCGCCGCTCTCCGGCGGCTCGATGCGGGCGGCTGGTTTGCGCCGTCCTTTGCCGGGGAGCGCATTCCTTCCCTGATCGAGGTTCTGGAGCTGGCCCGCGGCCGGATCCTGCTCAACATCGAATTGAAAGCGGGCAAAACCCTGCCTTACAGCCCGGAGGAACTCGCCGACCGGACCCTGGCTGCCTGCGAAAAGGCGGGACTGCTCGCCCAGATCCTCTTTTCATCCTTCGCCCCTGCCGCGCTCGACCGGATCCGGGAACGGCACCCTGCCCTTCCCGTGGCCCTCATCACCGCCAACCCTTGGACCTCACCCGAGGAGCCGGGCCAGGGGAAGCGCTACCCCACCCTCAGCTGCCGCTCCGCCACGCTCAACGAGGCGAATATCGGCCGGGCGCATGCCGCCGGCATCCGCGTCCACGCCTGGACCGTCAACGCGCCGCAGGCGATGAAACGGTTCATCGCCCTGGGCGTCGACGGGATCATCACCAACCGCCCGGACCGTCTCATCGAACTCCTGAAAAACCCCGCGGATTTGCCTTGACAGCGGCGGCAAGTTGGATCAATCTACCAATCAAGCTTCACGAATCCTTGGTTTCTTTGCCAATCGTGGGCAAAGGACGGCCGGTTTTCCGGCGCCGGAAATGGACAGCAAAAAGGAGGTCTTTCATGGCTGAAAAGAAGGTCGTAGCGGTAGGTGAACGGGTGCGGGACTTTTCCCTTCCCGCCCATGACAAAAAGGACGTCCGCCTTTCCACCCTGCGGGGCAAGAAGGTGCTCCTCTCCTGGCATCCCCTCTCCTGGACCGGGATCTGCACGGAGCAGATGAAGTCCCTGGAAAAGCACCGGCGGGACTTCGCCAAGCTCGGCGTCGTCGCCCTCGGCTTGAGCGTCGATCCCGTTCCCGCAAAAACCGCCTGGGCCGCCTCCATGAAGCTCAAGGAAACCCGGCTCCTCAGCGACTTTTGGCCCCACGGCAAAGTCGCCAGGTCCCTGGGAATTTTCCGCAAGGCCGAGGGGATCTCGCAGCGGGCCAACATCATCCTTGACGAGACGGGCAAGGTGATCTTCGTCAAGGTCTACCCGATCGGCAAGCTGCCCGATATCGAAGAGATCCTGACCTTTTTGAAGGCGCAGAAGCCGCGGTAGCGGTTTGGGAGGACAAAAATGGCCGGTCAGGCAACGAGCGGAACGCGACGCTGGCCGACCCGGGGTTGGGTCGGCCTCGCCCTGATCGCCTGCTTCTGGCCTCTGAACTGGTGCCTTACGGGCCTTAGGACCCACTGGGGATTCTTCCCCCTCTGGCTGGGTTATGCCCTGGCCGTGGACGCTCTTGTTTTCTGCCGGAAGGGACATTCCCTCTTCACCCGCAGCCCTGCCGCCTATGCAGGGCTGTTCTGCATCTCGGCGCCGGCCTGGTGGCTTTTCGAATGGCTCAACCTCCGGCTGCAGAACTGGTTTTATCTCGGCGAAACGGCCTTTACGACCTGCGAGTACGCCCTGCTCTCCACGGTGAGCTTTTCCACGGTCATGCCGGCCGTCTTCGGGACTGCGGAGCTGGCCGCCACCTGGGGGCCGATCCGCCGGATCGGCCCCGGCCCCGTGCTCAGACCGACTCCGGCCTTTCTGGGCGGGATGTTCATGGCCGGCGGCGTCATGCTGTTTGCCTGCCTCCGCTGGCCGGACCGTTTCTTTCCCCTGCTCTGGATCTCCCTCTATGGCCTGATCGAACCGCTCAACGTCAGGCTCAAAAACCGTTCGCTCCTGGACGATCTGTCCCGGGGCGACTGGCGGCCGGTCATCGCCCTTTGCGCCGGATGCCTGATCTGCGGTTTTTTCTGGGAGATGTGGAACTATTATTCCTACCCCAAATGGATCTACCGGATCCCCTACGCCGCTTGGCTTCCCCTTTTCGAGATGCCGCTCGCCGGCTACCTGGGGTACCTCCCCTTTTCCCTGGAGCTGTTTGCCCTGTACCATTTGGTAACAGGGCTTCCGGGACTAAAAGGCAGGACGAGCGATCTTTGTCTGACCGATTCCTGAGTCCGCTGCGCAAAGAGGAGCGTTACCTCCCTTTGCAGGCAAACGCCCGTTGCCAATCCCCACGGCTTCTGGTACTGTGAAGCACACGAAAATTGCAGCAAGGGAGAGCGCCTATGTTTGCCGTCATCATGGCCGGGGGAAAGGGGTCGCGGTTCTGGCCCAGGAGCCGGGAGACCAGACCCAAGCACCTGTTGGACATCCTCGGCGAACGGACCATCATCCAGGAGACCGTCGCCCGGATTCGGCCGCTGGTGCCGCCCGAGCGGATACTGGTCGTCACGGGACAAAGCCATGCGGCGGAACTGATCCGTCAGCTTCCGGAGATCCCCGCCGAGAATATCCTCATCGAACCGGTCGGGCGCAACACCGCCCCCTGCATCGGCCTGGCCGCGCTGCACATCCTCCAGCGCGGAACCGACGAGGTCATGCTGGTCCTCCCGTCGGATCACCGGATCGGCGCTGAAGAGACGTTCCGCCAGATCCTGCGGGCCGCCGCCGAGGTCGCGGCGGCGGGAAAGGCGCTGGTGACGGTCGGCATCCGCCCCACGGGACCCGAAACGGGCTACGGCTACATCGAACAGGGCGATCCCGTCCCGACGGACGGCGCCGCAAAGGTCTATCGGGTGCGGTCGATCCGGGAAAAGCCCGATCGGGCGCTGGCCGAGCAGTTCCTTCAGAAGGGCGGATTTTCCTGGAACAGCGGGATGTTCGTCTGGAAGGCCTCGACGATTCTCGCTGAGATCCGGCAGTTCCTCCCCGATCTCCACCAGGGCCTCTTGAAGATCCAAGAGGCTCTCGGCACGGACCGGGAAGAGGAGATCGTGGCAACGACCTACGGGGCGCTCAAGGGCGTCTCCATCGATTACGGCGTGATGGAAAAGGCCAAGGAGGTCCTGGTCATCCCGGGAGAGTTCGGCTGGTCCGATCTGGGCAGCTGGGATGCCCTCTGGGAGGTCTCCCCGAAGGGGGAAAAAGAAAACGCCGTCCGGGGGGAATGGATCGCCGTCGAGGCGAAGCGTTGCCTGGTCCACAGCCCGGAAAAGCTGGTCGCCCTGGTGGGGGTGGAAGATCTGCTCGTCGTCGATACGCCGGACGCCCTGCTCATCTGCCGCAGGGGCCGGTCTCAAGAGGTGCGCAAGGTGGTGGAAGCCCTGGAAAAAAGAGGGCTTACCGATTATTTATAGAGGATCGGCGCGCCCGGTCCGGACGATTGTTTTCCCTGCATCTCCACGCCGCCCAAAAGCAGCGCCTGGGTGATCTTCGCCTCGTCGGTCTGCTGGTCGTTATAGGTGATATCGATCGCATCTTCGCCGACGCTCGCAAAACGGACGACCCCGTCGATGCCTTTGAGGATCGAACTGATCCTCGCAAAGGGGCCTCAGGCCGCGCAGCCGGGAATGTGCAGTTGAAAGGTCTTTTGCGCCGCCAGCGCAGGCGCCGCTGCGACCAGCAGCACCAACAAAATCATGAGGGCCAGGGCCTTCTTTTTAATCATCGCGTTTCACCTTTCCGTCATCTCTATGCCAGCCGCTGTCCCGCTGGCATTTCCTTCTAATCCCGAAGGAGGGGAAAAATCCAGCACATTTTTACTCCGGCAATGAATCGGGCACCCTTTTTTCCACCCGACGTCATTTTTCGCGGATCACGACTACCCGCCCCGGCTTGACAGGGCGCCGCCATTCCTCTATATGAAGCAGGACAGGGATAAAGGAAACGCTCATGCACCTCGCTGTTTCGGGAAGATTGATCCTCGCCTCGGCTTCGCCCCGCCGGAGCGAGCTGCTCAAGCTCATGGGGCTCGCGGTGGAGGTCCTGCCGAGTTGCATCGACGAAACCCCGCTGCCCGGTGAGACCCCCCGGGAGCATGTATTGCGCCTGGCAGAGCTAAAGGCCCTGGCCGTCGCCGCGCAGCAGCCCGACGCCTGGGTCCTGGGGGCCGACACGATCGTCACCATCGACGGCCAGATCCTGGGGAAACCCGGCTCCGTCGCCGAGGCAAAGGAGATGCTCGACAAGCTGAGCGGCCGGGAGCATGAGGTCTTCACCGGTTTTTGCATCGTCTGCCGGGACAAGGGCATCGTGCTCCGTGATGCCGTCGGTTCCGCCGTTCTGTTCCGGGAGATCACCGACGACGAGTTGGAATGGTACGCCGGCTCCCCCGAGCCTTACGACAAGGCCGGCGGCTATGCCGTGCAGGGAATCGGCGGGTTTTTCGTCCGCGAGATCCGCGGCTCCCACTCGAACGTCGTGGGGCTGCCGCTCTGCGAGGTGATCGACGCCTTGAAGCGCGTCCGGGCGATCCGTTTTCCGGGAGGCGGACATGACCATTGCCGATAACATCCGCCATATCCGAGAAGGGATCGCCGCCGCGGCCCGCCGTTCAGGCCGATCCCCCGAGGCGATCCGCCTGATGGCGGTGACCAAGAGGGTGGATGACGCGCGAATCCGGGAGGCCCTCCGGGCCGGCGTGGAAATCGTCGGGGAAAACTACGTCCAGGAGGCCAAACGAAAGCAGGAGGCGCTGGGCAAAAGCGACCCCTGGCACCTGATCGGCCACCTCCAGACGAACAAGGCCAAGGTGGCGGTTCAGCTTTTCGACATGATCCATTCCGTGGACCGCTGGGAACTTGCCGCCGAACTCGACCGCCGCGCCCGGGCGGCCGGCAGGACCCTGGAAGTCCTGATCGAAGTCAACGTCGCCGGCGAAAAGACCAAAAGCGGCGTTCCGCTCGCCCAGGCCCCGGACCTCATCCGTGCCGTCGCACCGCTGCCCAATCTCGCCATTCAGGGGCTCATGACGATGCCCCCCTGGTTCGACGATCCCGAGGAGGCGCGTCCCTACTTCCGGGCCCTTAGGGAACTGCGCGACCGGATCGATGCCGAGGCGCTGCCCCGGGTCGAGATGGGGGAACTCTCGATGGGGATGACCGGAGACTACGCCGTCGCCATCGAGGAGGGGGCAACGATCGTCCGGATCGGCCGGGGGATCTTCGGCGAGCGGCAGTGACCTTTCCTTACAGATATAAAGATAGGTGGATTCACCCATCGACAAAGGAGATTGAGCGATGAACAAGGCAGCCTTTTTCAAACTGAGCTACGGCTTATACATCGTCACGACGGGGCGGGAGGGGAAGTTCAACGGACAGATCGCCAACACGGTCTTTCAGGTCACTTCCGAGCCCGCCACTATCGCCATCAGCATCAACAAGCAGAACTACACCCACGAGTGCCTCACCGAGTGCCGCCGCTTTGCCGTTTCCATCCTGGAAGAGGCGACGCCGATGACGATGATCGGCCAGTTCGGCTTCAAGTGCGGCCGCGACATCGACAAATTCGCGGGCATCGCCACCCGAAAAGGCCAGACCGGCGTCCCCATCGTCACCGACCACGCCTGCGCCTTCATCGAGGCGGAGGTGGTCAACGCCTTCGATTGCGGCACCCATACGATCTTCCTCGGCCAGGTCGTCGATTGCGATCTTCTGGGTGCGACCTTAGAGCCCATGACCTACGCCTACTACCATCAGATCAAGGGCGGCAAGGCCCCCAAGACGGCTCCGACCTATCAGGCCGAAACGCCAAAACCTGCGGCGCCTCCGGCGGCCGAAGCGGACCGTTATGTCTGTAAGGTCTGCGGCTATGTCTATGACCCCGAAAAGGGCGATACGGAAGGGAAGATCCCGGCGGGCACCCGCTTCGAGGATCTCCCTGCCGGGTGGGTCTGTCCGGTCTGCGGCGCCGGAAAGGACCAGTTCGAAAAGGAGGTCTGAGCGCCTTCGTTCAGGAGAAGTCCCTATCGAGCGGTTGACAGAGGTTCCCGGCGGCCTTACACTATGCACGAAAGCCGTTGTGTATCTGATCCTTTAAACCAACAGGGAGGTGCAACCATGAAGATCAGTGCTCGCAACACACTCAAAGGCAAAGTCAAATCGGTCAAAACCGGCGCGGTGAACGATGAAATCATCGTGGAACTGCCGGGCGGCGCGGAGATCGTATCCATCATCACGAAAACTTCGGCGGAGTCTCTCGGACTGGCCCCCGGAAAAGAGCTCTATGCCATCATCAAGGCCTCCAATGTGATGATCGGCGTAGATTAAGCATCCAGATAAACCCATCACCTTCGGCGGAAGTAGATAAAGGATAAAGGGCTGCCGGAGGCTTGTTCCAGAGCCTCCGGCAGCCCTTTTGAAATTCTTCCCTTGAGATGCAGGTTGGAACTACCCGGCCAGGACCTTCCGCCAGCGGCGGCGCAGGCGCAGCGAGTTGGTCACTACCGAGACCGAGCTCAGCGCCATCGCGGCGGCGGCAAACTCCGGATTGAGAAAGATTCCCCAAAGAGGGTAGAGGACGCCGGCGGCGATCGGTATCCCGATGACGTTGTAGATGAAGGCCCAGAAGAGGTTCTGGCGGATCGTCCGCATCGTCGCGAAGGAAAGACGGATCGCCTGCGGCACGGCCCGAAGGTCGTCCTTCATGAGCGTAATGTCCGAGGCTTCGATCGCCACATCGCTCCCGGCCCCGATCGCGATCCCGATGTCGGCGGCGGCCAAGGCCGGGGCGTCGTTGATCCCGTCGCCCACCATGGCGACGACTTCTCCGCCTTCGCGGAGGCGGCGGATTTCGGCGGCCTTGTCGCCCGGCAGGACCTCGGCCAGCACCCGATCGATGCCGAGGGTCTTTCCCATGGCGCGGGCCGTCGCGCCATTGTCCCCCGAAATCATCGCCACCTTGAGGCCCAGGGCTTGCAGGGACGCGATCGCTTCCCGGGCCGAAGGCTTGGGAAGATCGGAAAAGGCCATGAGCCCCACCACCTGCCCGCCCTCGGCAACGAAGACCACGGTCTTTCCCTCGCCGGCCAGCCTTTCGGCCTCTTTGTCGAATCCGACCGGCGCTATCCCTTCTCTTTCCATAAAGCGGCGGTTTCCCAGGAGGCAGGGTTTCCCGTTCCAGAGGGCCTTGGCGCCGAGGCCGGAGTGGGCGACAAAGCCCTCCACGGGTTCGGCCTTCAGCCCTTCCTGGGCGCCCTTCGCGAGAACGGCCCGGGCCAGCGGGTGCTCGGAAACGGCTTCGAGGGAAAGGGCGATCCGGAGGACCTCCTGGTCAGAAACGCCCGCCACGGAAAGGAGTTCCGTCGTTTCCGGCTCTCCGCGGGTCAGCGTCCCGGTCTTGTCGAAGACGACGGTGGTGAGCCGGTAAGCGTTCTCCAGGCTCTCGCCGCCCTTGATCAGTATCCCCTTTTCCGCCCCCAGCCCGGTCCCCACCATGACCGCCGTGGGCGTCGCGAGTCCCAGCGCACAGGGGCAGGCGATGACGAGGACGGAGACGAAGTTCAACAGGGCGCGGCTGAAGGAAGGATCGGGAACGAACCAGTTCCAGATCACGAAGGTGACCAGTCCGATGGCAAAGACGACGGGAACGAACACCGAGGCCACCCGATCGGCCAGCCGCTGGATGGGCGCCTTCGAGCCCTGGGCCTCTTCGACCAGATGAATGATCCGGGCCAGGGCCGTCTCGGATCCCACCCTCGTCGCCCGGAAAGTGAAGCTCCCGGTCCGATTCAGCGTCGCGGCGAAGACCTCGGCGCCGGGCTCTTTGACGACCGGCAGGCTCTCCCCGGTGAGCATCGCCTCGTCCACCGTCGAACTCCCCGTTTCCACGGTTCCGTCGGTGGGGATCTTCTCGCCGGGACGGACGAGGATCAGATCCCCTATAAGGACGCCTTCGATCGCGATGTCGGTCTCGACGCCGTCCCTGAGCACCCGGGCGGTCTTGGGTTTGAGCCCCAGCAGGCGCTGGATGGCCTGCGACGTCCGGCCTTTGGCCCGGGCTTCGAGCAGGCGGCCGAGGATGATGAGCGTCACGATGAAGGCGGCGCCGTCGTAGTAGACGTGGGGCATCACCCCCGCGCCGGCGAAGAGCCGCGGAAAGAAGGTCGCCAGCGCCGAGTAGAGGTAGGCGGAAAAGGCACCCACGGCGACCAGGGTGTTCATGTCCGTGGTCTTCTGGCGGGCCGCCTTGAGGGCGCCGCTGAAAAAGCGGTTCCCGACCCAAAAGACGACCGGGGCCGTGAGGAAAAACAGAACGATCTGGAGCGGCTGCCGGGGGATCCCCATGAGAAAGGGAAACCAGTGCTGCATGGAGCCCAGAAAGATGACGACGGAAAGGCAGATTCCGACGACGAAGCGGCGCGTAAGGTCCCGCAGCTCCTTTTCCCGCGCGGCGGTGATCGGATCCTCCCGCTCTTCGTCGGGGACGCCCAGAAAATCGTACCCGGCCTCGACGATGACCCGGCGGAGCGCCTCGACACCCGCCCACTGGGGGGCATGATCGACCGTCGCCCGGGCCGTGGCCAGATTCACCGCCACGCCGGTCACCCCTGCGACCTCGGCCAGCGCCCTTTCCACGCGCCGGACACAGGCGGCGCAGCTCATCCCTCCGACGGAAACCGTGGTTTTGAGCGTCTTGTCAGTCGACGACATCGAATCCCGCCTTGACGATCCGCTCCCGGATCAGCCGTCGATCGACCGGCTTTTCCTCGGCAAACGTCGCCTCTCCTTTCGCCAGGTCCACCCGGACATCCCTGACGCCCTCGATCCCGCCCAGGGCTTTGGTCACGGCCATCACGCAATGCTGACAGGTCATCCCCTTGATCTTGATCGTCGTCATCTTTTTCCTCCGTTCCCGGTGAATTTTTCTCTTTTGTTTTAATTTTCTAGCACATCCATTCCGCCGCCCACAACCGGATTTTGCAGGCCATTAATTGCTTGACAGGACCGAGGCGACCGGATATTTAAGCAAGAATTAAGACAGGACGCAGGGTTACCTAAAGACGATCGGCCGGAACGCTTCCCGGCCATAATTACGCGGTGCAGGGGATAGCCGATCCCGCCGTCGTCATCATGAGGGCCATGGTCGATTTATTGTTGAAAAACAAACCGCGCAGCAGGTCTCTGCTCATGGTGCTGCTGGTCCTGGCCATCCTGTTGCCTCTCTGGTGGCAGACAGGCCTCTGGTACAAGGCGCGCCTGCTGAACGAGGCGCGGACCGGCATCGCCGGCGCCGTCGCGGTCCATTCCCGGATCTTGAGTTCCGCCCTTCAACAACGTCTCTCCCTCTTTCGGGGGGTCAAGGCCTTCGCGGACCATCGCGCTTTTTCCGCCGCCAAAGTCGATGCCGGCGAATTTGCCGTCTTTGCCGCCCTCCTGACCAGCGGAACCACGGGCATCCGCAGTGTCGTCATCGCTCCCGACGGGATCGTCCAATTCGTCTATCCGCTGCAAGGCAATGAATCCCTGGTCGGCCAGGATCTCATCCGCGACCGGCGCGTGCCGGTCCGCACCGATGTGCAGCGCGCCATCCGTTCGCAACGGATCGTCCTGAGCGGCCCTTACACCGTTCGGCCCAAGGGGCTGGAACTGGCGGCAAGGCAAACCGTATACCGGGGTGAAACCCTCTGGGGAATCGTCTCTTTGGCCTTCGACATCACCCCGGCCTTTGCCGAGGCCGCGATGGATCCTCTGCCCGCCGGACTG
Organism: Deltaproteobacteria bacterium; assembly: GCA_021817825.1. Classification (GTDB taxonomy): domain Bacteria; phylum Desulfobacterota; class Syntrophia; order Syntrophales; family UBA5619; genus JAKAFS01. Next base: position 13,503 of record JAKAFS010000033.1, read on the forward strand.
GAATTGATCCTTCAGGACCGCACGGGGAGTCTCCTTTATGGGAAAAAATCGGTCCTCGCGGATCATCCCGTCGTTGGCAAGGTGCCCCTTCCCGACGGCGACTGGAAGCTGGCCGCCATTCCCGCAGGGGGCTGGAACGCCGCAATCGCCAAGCCGCTCCTCCAGTTCCGGGGGATCACCCTGGCCATCGTCCTGTTGCTGACGGCCTTGCTTTATTTTCTCCTCAGCTACCGCTGGCGGCTCAAGTTGGCCGTCCGGCAGCGGACCGACGACCTCCAGCGCCTGCTCGCCAGCCGCCGGGAAGAGGAAGAGCACCTCCATCGCTCGCTGCTCAACCTGCGACGGGCGATGGGGGCGACGGTGGAGGCGATGGCCAAGGCCGTGGAGACGAAAGAACCCTATTCCTCCGGCCACCAAAAGCGGGTGGCCGATCTGGCCAGGACGATCGGCACCGAGATGGGACTGGCCGAAGAGACTCTCGACGGGCTGCGGATGGCGGCGATCATTCACGATATCGGCAAGATCGCACTGCCGGAGGCGATCCTGGGCAAACCGGCCCGGCTCTCCGACGAGGAGTACGCTGTGGTCAAAACCCATGCCCAGAACGGCTATGAAATCCTCAAGGAGATCGATTTTCCCTGGCCGTCGGTCGCCCGTCTCGTCTGGCAGCATCATGAACGGCTGAACGGATCGGGTTATCCGCTGGGCCTTTCCGGAGACGAAATCCTGCCCGAAGCGCGGATTCTGGCCGTGGCGGATGTAGTGGAAGCCATGGTCTCCCAACGCGGTTACCGGCCGACGCCCGGTCTGGAAAAGGCGCTGGAGGAGATCCAGACGCAACGAGGAATTCTCTATGATCCCGATGTGGTGGACGCCTGTCTGCGCATCTTCAGGGAAAAAGACTTCCGTCTGGATTGATTGGGGAGAAACGCCATGTTGATCCGCTGCTGGGGCGCAAGAGGATCCATTCCGGTTTCCGGTGAGGAATACCTGCGGTATGGAGGCGACACCCCTTGCATGGAAATCCGGACCCGAAATGGCGCCGTCGTGATTATCGATGCCGGGTCGGGGGTTCGCAGGCTCGGCAACCGGCTCCTGGAAGAGAACTTAAAAAACTACACGCTAATCTTCACTCACGCCCATTGGGACCATATCATGGGTTTTCCCTTCTTCAAGCCGATCTATCGCCGGGATGCCCGCATTCGCCTGTACGGCTGCCCTTTTGCACAGGCCTCGGTCCGGGAAATGATTTCCCGGATCATGACCCCTCCCAATTTCCCGGTCAATTTCGATGAAATCAAGGCGGAAATCCATTATGAGGAGGCCTGCCAAGCGCCCTTTTCGGTCGGCGGTCTGACCGTCACCCCCATCCCCCTGAGTCACCCCAATCAGGGAATGGGATACCGATTCGCAGAGGACGGAAAATCCTTCGTCTTTCTCACCGACAATGAACTGGCCTATCGCCATCCGGGCGGCAGGGCGGCGGAAGATTACGCGGCCTTCGCCAAGGGCGCGGACCTGCTGATCCACGACGCGGAATACCGTCCCGAGGATTACTGCCGGACAAAGGGCTGGGGCCATTCCGTCCATACCGACGCCCTCCAGTTGGCTCTCGATGCCGGCGTCCGCAGGCTCGGCCTGTACCATCACAACCAGGAAAGAACGGACCTGGACGTGGAGGAAATGGTGGCCGACTGCCGGAAGCTCGCGGCCGGGAGTGCTCTTTCCTGTTTTGCCATGCATCAGGATATGGAGATCGTCCTTTAACAGGCGGTTCACGCCCATCCCTGTTCGCTACGGAACACCCCTCTGCAGCGTTTAGTCATTTTTCGCCGTTTCAATAAGGAGCGAACCATCCGTGTTTCTACCTGCCACAGCTGAAGAAGTCCGCCGCCGGGGCTGGGATCGGCTCGACGTGATCCTGATCACCGGCGACGCCTATATCGACAGCCCCTTCGTAGGCGTCTCGGTGATCGGACAATGGCTGCTCAAGGCCGGATACCGGGTGGGAATCATCGCCCAACCCGACGTCGCCTCCCGGACCGACATCGCCCGGCTGGGGGAACCGGCCCTCTTCTGGGGCGTGACGGGCGGCTGCATCGATTCCCTGGTCGCCAACCGCACCGCCTCGGGCAAGCGGCGCCGGGAAGACGACTATACGGCCGGCGGGATCAACAACCGCCGACCCGACCGGGCCGTCATCGTCTATGCCAACCTGATCCGCCGCGTCTTCAAGGAGACCAAGCCCATCGTCCTGGGCGGCATCGAGGCGAGCCTCCGGCGGATCGCCCACTACGACTTCTGGTCGGACCAGGTCCGCCGCTCCATCCTCCTGGACGCCAAGGCGAACTTTCTCGTCTACGGCATGGGGGAAAAAACGATCCTGGCGCTGGCGGCCGGCCTCCGGGAGGGTCGAGACTGCGGCGCTCTGCGGGGGCTCTGCCGGATCGCCGGGGAAAGACCCCCGGATCTGGTGGAACTGCCCTCCTATGAACAGGCGGCGGCCGACCCGGCGGCGTTCACCCGGATGTTCCTCGCATTTTATCGAAACCAGGATCCCCGGACCGCGCGGGGGCTCTGCCAGCTCCAGGACAGCCGCTGGCTGATCCACAATCCGCCGATGGAGCCGCTCACCGAAGCAGAACTGGACGATCTCTACGCCCTGGATTTCGCCCGCGATGTCCACCCCCTCGACCGGCAGGCCGGAAAGGTGCGGGCGCTGGAAACGATCCGTTTTTCCCTGGCCACGCACCGGGGCTGCTACGGCGAATGCCACTTCTGCGCCATCGCCCTCCACGAGGGACGCACCGTCAGTTCCCGGAGCGAAGCCTCGATCTTAAGGGAGGCGAAAACCATCGCCGCCCGGCCCGATTTCAAAGGACATATTCTCGATGTCGGAGGACCGACGGCCAACATGTACGGCTATGAATGCAAAAAAAAGCGCCTCCAGGGGGCCTGTTCCGACCGGCGCTGCCTCTACCCCGGGGTCTGCCCGTCGCTTTGTCCCGACCACAGCCGCCAGATCTCCCTGCTGGGAAAACTCAGGCGGATCCCGGGCGTCAAACGGGTGACCGTGGCCTCGGGCATCCGCTGCGACCTCGTCCTGGCCGACCGCAAGCAGGGCATCCCCTACCTTCGCGAGGTCGTCCGCCATCATGTCTCGGGACAGCTGAAAGTCGCTCCCGAACATTCGGAACCCAAGCTTCTGCGGCTCATGGGCAAACCCGTCGGCCGGGAGCTGTCCGTCTTCCGCGATCTTTTCTTCAAACTCACCAGAGAAGCCGGCAAGGATCAGTTCCTCACCTACTACCTGATCGCCGCCCACCCGGGCTGCACCGAAGAAGACATGGAGGCGCTGCGCCGTTTCGCCTCCCGGGAACTGGGCATCCATCCGGAACAGGTCCAGCTTTTCACCCCCACCCCTTCGACGCTCTCGACGCTCATGTATTTCACCGAACGCGATCCCTTCAGCGGCAAAAAACTCTTCGTGGAAAAAACCGCCGCCGGGCGGGAAGGGCAGAAAAAGATTTTGGTTGCCAAATCCAGCCATCTCATGTATGGGATTTCCGTACAAAAACAAACGCCGAAGGAGGAAGGACCATGGGCAAGGACAAAGACGTCAAGAAGGAAGCCAAGAAGAAACCCGCCAAGACGATGAAAGAGAAAAAAGAGGCCAAGCGGGCCAAAAAGTCCGGAAAAGGCGGAGAATAATTCCGTCGTTCAACTCCGTCCGTAGTCGTCGGCCAGCCGTTCGATGTCGTCCTCGCCGAAATAGTCGCCGGTCTGAACTTCGATGAAGGCCGCCTCGGTTCCGCCGGCATTGTGCAGACGGTGAACCGCTCCGCAGGGGATGTTGACGGCTTCGCCTATCCGCAAGGGGATCTCCCGACCGTCGAGGGTGACGACCGCCTCTCCCGAAAGGAGGTACCAGTGCTCCGCTCGACGGGCGTGGCGCTGTAGGCTCAGCCGCTTCCCCGGATAGACCACGATTCTCTTCACCTTGTGATCCGGTTCATCGGCCAGAACCCGATAATATCCCCAGGGACGGTGATCCGACTCCATCCGCATGTTCCTCCTTTATCCTGAAAAATAAGCCTGTTTGTGCGCCAGCGTCCCTACGCCCGTACGGATCGCCGCCTCGCTCACCGCTTGGGCGACTTTCCCGGAGACCTGCCGGTTGAAGAGGCTGGGGATGATGTTGCTTTCCATCAGTTCCTCGGGAACCACACAGGCGGCGATGGCCCCGGCGGCCGCGATGAGCATCTCCCGGTTGATTTCCCGCGCCCGGCAGTCGAAGGCCCCCCGGAACAGGCCGGGGAAGCAGAGGGTGTTGCTGATCTGGTTGTCGTAATCGGGCCGGCCCGTGGCGATCACCCGGGCAAAGGGCTCCACATCGCCGGGCAGGACTTCGGGAACGGGATTCGCCAGGGCAAAAACAATCGCATCTTTGGCCATCTGCCGAAAAGCATCGGGATGAACCGATCGCGCCTCGGAAACGCCGATGAAGACGTCCGCCCCCGCAAGGGCGTCGGCCACGCCGCCCCGGAGCCCAGAGGGATTGGTGACCAGGGCGATCTCCTCCTTGACGGGGTGCATGTTCTCCCTCCGTCCCCGGTAGAGGATGCCGGCCCGATCGCAGCCGATGATCGGTCCGGCGCCGGCGGCGCCGAGCAGACGAATCAGGCCGATCCCGGCAGCGCCCAGGCCGCACACCACGATCCGCACCTCCGCAAGCCCCTTGCCGACCACCCGAAGGGCGTTGCTGAGCCCCGCCAGGACCGCCACCGCCCCGCTGTGCTGGTCGCTGTGAAAAACGGGAATGTCCAGTTCCTTCTTCAGCCGGCTTTCGATCCCAAAGCAGCGGGGCGACGAGATGTCTTCCAGCATGACGCCGCCGAACCCCGGAGAGATCCATTTTACCGTTTTGACGATCTCTTCCGGATCGCGGGTATCGAGACAGATCGGAAAGGCATCGACGCCGCCGAAGTTCTTGAACAGCAGCGCCTTGCCCTCCATGACCGGCAGCGCCGCCCGCGGTCCGATGTCGCCGAGCCCGAGAACCGCCGTTCCGTCGGTGACGATGGCCACCGTATTTTTTTTGATGGTCAGTTCGTAGGCCCGCTCCGGCGACTCGTGAATGGCCATGGCGACTCTCGCCACGCCGGGCGTATAGGCCATCGCCAGATCGTAACGGGTCTTCAGGGGGACCTTGCTCATCACCTCGAGCTTCCCTCCCTGATGGAGCAGGAGGGTCCGGTCCGCCACGTTGAGCACTCGGATTTCTTCGATCCGCTTGACTGCGGCGGTGATCAGTTTGGCCTCATCCAGATCGGGGGCGCTGGCCTCGATGTCGCGGATGATGTACCCGTCTTCGAAACCGACAATCGCGATGGCCCCGACATCCCCTCCGGCCCGGCCGATGACCGACAAGACTTTTCCGAGCATCCCCGGCCGGTTAGGGATCCTGACCCGGAGCACCACGCTGTAGCTGGGATTCATCTTGATCATCTGACCGCCTCCTCTGCCCCGACGCGACGAGTCTATCTTTGATCTCGATCTCCAGAAACTGCATGGTCGTAATCTTACACGCAGCGCTTCGGGAAAGTCAACCGTCACGAACCGGTTCTGCGCCGCTTTTCAATCAATTGCAGTTCTCGCGACTTCGCCAGGCGCACCGAACAGACCCAAAGAATCCGTCTCCGCCGACGGTTTTTCACAACCGCGGGCATGCCCCTTTGCTGGATTTCCTGAGGACTTCATGTTAAGAAGGCTTATGGAAATTGAAAAATTATCCGCCAAGGAAGAACAACCGGTCACGACGCTTCGCTACGGTGAAGAGGGGCTGATCCGCTCGATCAGGGGCGGCAATGCCCTGATCAGCCGGCTGGCGGGCCTGGGCATCACGTTGAATACCCGCATCCGCCTCCACCATGCGAGCGGCGGGTTGGTCATCGTCCAGGTCGCCGAAACGCGCGTGGCCCTGGGACACAGCGAAGCCGAGAAGATCCTGGTCAGCCCGATCCCCCCTCCCGGCGAAGCAAAGGACCGCCCCCTGCGGAGCCGCCCGCTGCTCGTCGCCCTCGCCGGTCAGCCCAATGCGGGCAAATCGACGGTATTCAACATTCTGACCGGGCTTTCCCAGCACGTCGGCAACTGGCCGGGAAAGACGGTGGAAAAAAAAGAAGGGTCCCACACGGCGGAGGGACGGGAACTGCGGATCGTCGATCTCCCCGGGACTTACAGCCTGACCTCCTTTTCGGAAGAGGAGCGCGTCGCCCGGGACTTCATCATCCATGAAGCGCCGGATGTGATCGTTCTTTTGGTCAACGCGGCCGCCCTGGAGAGAAGCCTCTACCTCCTTTCGGAACTGCTCCTGCTGACCCCGCCGGTCGTCGTCGCCGTGAATATGCTCGATGTGGCGGAACAGCAAGGCCTCCGTATCGATCCGGAGGCCCTGGAGAAAGCCCTCGGCGTTCCCGTGGTTCCGATGGTGGCCACAAAGAACCGGGGGATCCGGGAGTTGGTGGAACGCATCATCGCCGTCTCCTGCGGCGAGGTGCTGCCCCGGATGAAACCGCTCCAGGTCCGGGCGGACCATCGCGAACTCTTTCTGGAACTGACGGAACTGATCCAAGAAGCGGTGCCGCCTCCCTATTCGGTGGCCTGGGTCGTCGCCAAACTGATGGAAGGGGATCCCGAGGTGGCGGCCCTGATGGAGAAATCCCTCCCGCCGCCTCTTTCGGAGCGTGCCAAGGCCCTGCTGATCGCCCACGAGGATTCCCTCCATGCCATCGTCTGTAGCCGCTACGACTGGATCGAAGAGGTCACCCGGGCGGTGGTCTCGCGTTTCCGGATGGGCCAGGTGGTCATGACCGACCGGATCGACCATATCCTGACCCGGCCGCTCTTCGGGATCCCGGTCCTTCTGGCGGTCCTGGCCTGCGTGTTTGTGCTGACCTATAAAATCGGCTTCCCTCTCCAGAAGCTCCTGGAATCGCTCGTCACCGCTTCCGGAACCACTGTCGAACCGCTGCTGGCAGCGGCGCCCCTCTGGCTCAAGGGGCTGCTCGTCGAAGGGGTCATAGGCGGCGCAGGATCGGTGCTGACCTTTCTGCCCATCCTGCTGATTTTTTTCGCCACCCTGGCGCTGCTGGAAGACGTGGGCTACATGGCCAGGGCGGCTTTCGTCATGGACCGGTTCATGCATCTCATCGGCCTGCACGGCAAGAGCTTCATCCCCATGTGCATCGGCTTCGGCTGCAATGTCCCGGCGATCCTGGGCGTCCGGATCATCGAATCGAAAAGGGCCCGTCTCCTGACGATGCTCCTGACCCCCTTCGTCCCCTGTACGGCGAGGCTTGCAGTCCTCACCTTCATCGCCGCCGCCGTTTTCGCATCCCAGGCGACGCTCGTCGTCTGGGCCCTCGTCGCCCTCAACATCCTGGTGCTGGGCGCCCTGGGGAGCGCCGTTCATACCTTCCTGATGAAGGCGGAGCCGACCCCCTTCATCATGGAGCTCCCCCTCTACCACCGTCCGGACCCGCGGACGATCGGACAGGTCATCTGGACGCGGACCGTCTCCTTCGTCAAGAAGGCCGGCACGGTCATCCTGACCATGTCCATCCTGGTCTGGCTGCTGGCTTATTTTCCCTACGGCAAAACGGAAACGAGTTTCCTGGCGGAAATCGGACGCTTCATCGAGCCCTTGGGCAGGCCTCTCGGCCTCGACTGGAAGATGATGACGGCGCTCCTGACCAGCCTTGTGGCCAAGGAAAATGCCGTGGCGACCTTGGGCGTGCTTTACGGCGTCGGCGACCAGGGGCTCCTGAAGGTGCTTCCCACGGTGATGAGCCACGCCTCGGCGTTGGCCTTTTTGACGGTCATCATGCTCTTCGTTCCCTGCGCCGCCACGATCGCCGTGATGCGGCGGGAAATGGCCGACCGTGTCTGGTTCGTCTCTTCGCTGGTCATGACGCTCGTCGTCTCCTATCTCGGGGGTCTGGCCGCCTATCGTCTGGCCCTCTGGGCAGGCTGGTAATCGGCCGGAAAGGCTAGACACGCATCTCCGGCTCTTCACCCCGGTCCGTTCGCGACTCCTGCATGGTCACGAGCAGCAGCCGGAAATCCGCAAGGGCGAGGCGCGTCATCCTGATCTTCACCCGTTTCATCTCCTCCCGGGCGGAAACCGTTTCCGCATCGATCCCCTGGTCGATTCCGAGCCAGGCGCGGTTCAGTTCCGCCGCAAAAGCCTCCTGGTACGGATCGCGCAGCAGATCCATGATCCGGGCGCCCAGGAGTTGGTCCCGCCGCTTTCCCATCGTTTCCGGGCCGTTTTCCGTTGTCCCCTGGATGAAACCGTCCTTGTCCACCAGAAAGCCCGTCACGTCCCGGGCTTGGGCTTCGATCAGTTTGTCCCGGTGTTCCCGCATCAAAGCATAGGCCGCCTCCAGCTTTTGATTGGCTTCCGACAGATTGGCGTTCAAGGCGGCGATCTTCTCTTCTTCTTTTTTCCGGTCCGTGATATCGCGCATCACCCCGTCGTCCTGGAGATATCCGCCCTTTTCATCCCACAGCTTGTGGGAGGTCAGCTCTTCCCAGTAAACCGTCCCATCCTTGCCCAGGATGCGGAATTCCAGCCCCCTCGTCACGTTCCGACGCCGGACGATCGCCTCCTGAAAGTCACGGGCCACCGGTTCCCGATCTTCCGGATGAATCAGGCCGCTGAAGGGACTGCCGATCAGTTCCTCTTCCGAATAGCCATAGCGGGCGACGGTGCTGTTCATAGCCGTGATTTTTCCCCGATGGTCGATGGAAACGATGATGTCCGGGATATTGCCGACCAGGGTCCGGTAACGGTGTTCGCTTTCCTTCAGGGCCTCTTCCGCCCGCTTGCTTTCCGTAATGTCCCGGGCGACGGCCTGAAAACCGACGGGCTGCTCCTCCTTCGTCAACAATTGGACATGCTGTCCGATCCAGCGCAGGGAGCCATCCTGAACGACAATGGGGAACTCGGCGTAGGTGCTGGACAGGTTCTCTGCGAGCTGCTTTTTGTAGAAAGCCTCCGTTTGCTCCCGGAAGTCCGGCCGGATCAGCGAGCGGTAGGTCTTGCCGAGAAGTTCGGCGGCGGAAAAGCCGACAATCCGCTCGGCGGCCGGGTTGACATAGGTAAACTGGCCGCCAAGGCCGATGCTGTAGATGATATCGTTGCTCTTTTCGACCAAGAGCCGGAATTTATTTTCGCTTTCCACCAAGGCCCTCTCGGTCCGCAGGCGTCCTTCGCTCTCCTTCTCCAGTTCGCTATTATGCTGCCTGATCCTCGCCAATTGCTCCATGATTCTGGATTGCAGCAGGGCATTCTCCAAAGCAATGCTGATCTCCCGAAACATGATGGAAAGCACCCGTTCATCGTTGCTGTCAAAGGGCCCGTCTTTTTTCTTCCCCGCAAGGTTCACGATCGCCGCTACGGTATCGCCCACGAAGATGGGCATGCTCAAAAAAGAGGGCGCACCGTATTTCGGATCGTTGGCCTTGAGGGTCCTCGGATCCTGCTCGATATCCCGAACCAGCAGCGGCCCTCTTTCCAAAAGGACCGCCTTGGCTACGGAACTGTCGATATTGAGGTAGGAACCTTTCGGCAAGGCCTCGCCATGCCCGATCGCCGCAGCCACTCGAAAACGGTAGAGAGTCGACAGATTGATCGGTGTCGTTTTCGAGACGGGCACATTTTTCTGACGCGCTTCCGGCTCCACCATCAATACCGATCCGATGCCCGCCCCGGTCACGGCCATGGACTTTTCCAAGAGAAGTTGCATCTGCTCATCCATGTCGAGATTGCTTTTGGCAATCTCGGCCGACTCTTTGATGGTGGCGATTTCAAAGGCCTTCTGGGCCAGCTCTTCCGTCGTCCTATCGAGCCGCACAAGAAGGCTGGAGACCGAGGCCGATATCTCCCGCAATTCGAGGACATCGGTTTTGTCATCCATCGTGACCGACTGGCCGGACTCGGCTTTCTTCAAAGAGACCGCGATGCCGTAAAACCGGTCGAGAATCTGCCGCAGGATCACCATCCCCGCCAGGGCAAAAATGGCGAGTACGGCAAAGAGAATGACTTGCGAGGTGTCGAAGTGGTAGTGGCCTCGGTAGAGGATGTAGAAAAGGATCAGCAGCGGCAGGACAAAGATCAGAGCCTCAATGACGACGAGCTTGTCACGGACGCTTTGCGGTTCCGCACCTTTCCGGCGAATAGAAAAAAACGTCATTTCAAGTTCCCCCTGTCGCACCTGGCAAACGTCGGCGCAAGGTTTCAGCCGCCTTCAGCTTCAAAGCTTTTTCAAAGTCGGGAAATGTGCAGTGGCCCGGTTTTGCAAACCTTCCAGAAGATCGTGGCGGGTCAGATCATAACAGATCGGGGTGAGCGTGATCATGCCGCGCTTCAACGCCGAGGCGTCCGTTTCCTCATCCTCGCAGTCAGGCAGCGCCGTCTCGCCGGCCAGCCAGTAATAGGCATTCTCCCTTGGATCGATCCGTTTGTCGAAACGCTCCATCAGCCGCGCCCCTCCCTGCTTCGTCACCACCACGCCCCGGATCGCCGCTTCGGGAATCGCCGGAACATTCACGTTGAGTGCCACATGGGGCAGGGGATGTTCGAGAATGAAGGACGCCATCTGCCGGGCAAAGCGCGCGGCGACGGTGTAATCGGCGTCCCGATGGGTGTCCAGGGAGATCGCCAGGGAAGGAACGCCCAGGATCGCCGCTTCCGTGGCGGCCGAAACGGTCCCCGAATAGAGGACGTTGATCCCCACATTGGCGCCGCGGTTGATCCCCGAGACGACCAGGTCGATCGGTCCCTCGGCCAGTTCGCAGAGGCCGATCTTGACGCAGTCCGCCGGGGTGCCTGCCACGGCATGGCCCAGGAAAGCGCCGTTTTTGAAGGCCTTGCGAACCATCAGCGGTCGGAAGATCGTGATCGAGTGGCCGACGGCGCTCTGCTCGATCTCGGGCGCCACCACGAGACACTCGGCGTCTTTGGAAAGTTCCTGATAGAGAGCGGCAAGCCCCCGTGCATAGATCCCATCGTCATTGGTCAAAAGAAAACGCATCTTGAGTCCTATTTCACCTGCATGATCTGGCCGTCCTTGACGGTCAGAACGAAAAGTTCCTTTTCCGCATCCCGCGACGCCGGGAAGGAGGTCTTCCCGGTCACGCCGGGATACCCCTTGACTTGCAGAAATCCCTTGCCAAGCTCCTCCCGCGTGCCGCCCCGGTTTTCGGTCAGGAGCCGGACCGCCATCCCGGCCGCATCATAGACCAGCGCCTCCAGCACATCGGGCTCCCGTCCGTAAGCCATGTAAAAGGCCTCGGTAAACCGGTTGACCTGCGGTCGGAAACTGTTCGCGAAAAATCCGCTCACGAAAACGGCTCCCTGGAGATGAGCGGGGTCCGTCTTGAGGAGCTCCGGGGCATCCCAGCCACTGGTTCCCAAGAGCCGGATTCCGGTCAGATCGTAATAGACCAGTTGCGGTGCGATCAGCGCCACCCGCAAGGCGGCATCGGGGATGAACAGGGCATCGAAATCGACTGTCCGCTTCGGCGAGCCCCCCCCCGCGCCTTCCGCGCCGGATCGGACCGGAGCCCGGCCGCCGAGTGCCGCCACTTCCTCTGCAAAATCCGTCTGGTCCGTCTTGTAGGACCTTTCCCTGCGGATCGCCCCTCCTAGCCTGCGGACCTCGTCCTTGAAAAGCCGCGCCATCTCCCGGCCATAGAGATCGTCGGGATAAAGGATGGCAAACCGGCGCTGGCCAAGGGTCGTCCGGGCATACTCCACCAGGGTCCGAATCTGCATGGTCGCAGTCAGAAAATTGCGAAAAACGTACTCTCCGACCCCGGTGATGCCCTCCTTCTGGGTCAGGGTCAGGATCGGAATCTTCAGACGCTGGGCAGTCTTCGCGGCCTCCAGCGCCTCCTGACTTCCCAGGGGTCCGAGGATGCAGACGGCTCCGGCGGCGGCGAGCTTTTCCACCGCGGCACCGGCCACCGTCGGATCGCCACGGGAATCTTCAATCAGGAAACGGACCGGCGTCACCTTTGTCTCGTCGAAGAGGCCAGCCGCCAGAAGCGCTGCATCGAGGGCGCGATTGCCGAGTTCGGCATAGCGCCCCGTCAGCGGAAGGATCAAGCCGATCGTCTGCCGATCCGCTGCCTTTCCGTCTGCGGCCGCACAGATCGTCGGCAGGACGGACAGGGCAAGGCAGCAAACCAGGACGACCGCCCTGACCCGTCTTTGCCATTTTTGCCTTGCCGCTGTACGCTTAAGCATGCTCGTCACCCGTTCCGCACCTTACGGGGCGCCCCGCTCCTTTCGGAAGGGCCCCTGTATGATGCGTTATTATCTATACCAAACGGGGTCCCGCGTCGATAAAAAAAAGCCCGGGCAACTCATCAGAGCTGCCCGGGCCAAGAAGCGCCATTACTTCTTTACATCTTCGAAGTCGGCATCGACCACATCGTCGTCCTTTTTGCCGCCGGCCGCCTGTGCACCCGCTCCGCCGTCGGCTCCCGGCTGCGCGCCCGGATCCGCCTGCTGTCCCGCGGTTTTGGCGTACATCGCTTCGGCCAGTTTATGCGAAGCGTTGGTCAGCTCTTCCTGGGCCGCCTTGATCGCTTCGATGTCGTCTCCTTCGATCGCCTTCTTCACCTTGGCGATCCCCTCTTCGATTCGCGTCTTTTCCGCGGCGTCCACCTTGTCGCCGAACTCCTTGATGTTCTTCTCGACGCTGTAGGCCATGGCATCGGCCTGGTTGCGCACGTCGATCAGTTCCTTCTTCTTCTTGTCCTCCTCGGCATGGGCATCGGCATCCTTCACCAGCTTGTTGATCTCCTCCTCGGAAAGGCCGCTGGAGGCGGTGATCTTGATGCTCTGTTCCTTGCCGGTCCCCAGATCCTTGGCCGAGACATGGACGATCCCGTTGGCGTCGATGTCGAAGCCGACCTCGACCTGCGGCACGCCGCGCGGCGCCGGGGGAATGCCGACCAGCTCGAAACGGCCCAGCGTCCGGTTGTCGGCCGCCATGGAGCGTTCGCCCTGGAGGACATGGATGCTCACCGCCGGCTGATTGTCGGCCGCCGTCGAAAAGATCTGGCTCTTCTTGGTCGGAATCGTCGTGTTCTTCTCGATGAGCCGCGTCATGACGCCGCCCAGGGTCTCGATGCCCAGGGAAAGGGGCGTCACGTCGAGGAGCAGAACGTCTTTCACGTCGCCGGTCAAGACACCGCCCTGGATCGCCGCGCCGATGGCCACCACTTCATCGGGGTTCACCCCCTTGTGGGGTTCCTTGCCGAACAGCTCTTTCACCTTCTGCTGGACCCGCGGCATCCGGGTCATCCCGCCGACGAGGATCACCTCGTCGATGTCGGAGGCCTTGAGCTTCGCATCCTGAAGGGCCGTCATGCAAGGCCCGGTCACCTTTTCGATCAGATCCTCGACCAGGGCCTCCAGTTTCGCCCGCGTCATCTTGATGTTCATATGCTTGGGGCCCGAAGCGTCGGCCGTGATGAAAGGAAGGTTGATGTCCGTCTCCATGGAACTGGAGAGTTCCATCTTCGCCTTCTCCGCCGCTTCCTTGATCCGCTGGAGCGCCATCTTGTCGCTGCGGATATCGATTCCCTGATCCTTCTTGAACTCGGTGGCCAGGTAGTCGATGAGCCGCTGATCGAAGTCCTCGCCGCCCAGATGGGTGTCGCCATTGGTGGACTTGACCTCGAAAACCCCCTCGCCCAGTTCCAGGATCGAAATATCGAAGGTCCCGCCGCCCAGATCGAAGACGGCGATCTTCTCGTCCTTCTTTTTGTCCAGGCCGTAGGCCAGGGCCGCTGCGGTGGGCTCGTTGATGATTCTCTGCACATTGAGGCCCGCGATCTTGCCGGCATCCTTGGTCGCCTGGCGCTGCGAATCGTTAAAATAGGCCGGCACCGTAATGACGGCGTCCGTCACCTTCTCGCCCAGGTAATCCTCGGCGGTCTGCTTCATCTTCACCAGGATCATCGACGAGATCTCCGCCGGGCTGTAATCTTTGCCCCGAACCGACACCTGGGCGTCGCCGTTCTTCGCCTCCGTGATCTTGAAGGGGCTGATCGTCCGGTCGTACTGAACCTCTTTCGAGCTGTATTTTCTCCCGATGAGCCGCTTGATCGCATAGACGGTATTCTCGGAGTTGGTGACGGCCTGTCTTTTGGCGACCTGCCCCACCAGCCGCTCCCCACTCTCGGTGAAGCCCACCATCGAGGGCGTGGTCCGGTTTCCTTCCTGATTGGCAATCACGACGGGATCTCCGCCCTCCATCACCGCGACGCACGAGTTCGTCGTTCCCAAATCGATGCCGATAATCTTTCCCATGATTCCCTGTCCTCCTTCATTATTCTTAACGATCTACGTAGTTTTTCAGCAATCCTGTCGGCCCGTCTTTTTGCAGACGGACACCTTCGCCGGTCTCAGCAGCCTGCCGTGCAAGCGATAGCCTTTTTCGAACTCACCCACCACATTGCTTTCCTTGTGTTCCTCGCTCTCCACCTGCATCATGGCCTCGTGGACATGGGGATCGAACTCTTTCCCCACGGCTTCGATCTGCTCCACGCCATGTTTCTTCAAACAGCTCAACACCTGTTCCCGAAGCATCTGGAGCCCCTTCTTGAAGGCCTCGAAGTCGGCGGAATTGCAGGCATGTTCCAAGGCGCGGTCCATGTTGTCCACCATCGGCAGGATATCCCGAAGCAGCGTCTCATTGCCATACTGGATCGCGTCGGCCTTTTCCCGGACGGCGCGTTTCTTATAGTTATCGAGCTCCGCCAGAGCCCGCACATATTTGTCGTAATGATCGGCGGCTTTCTTTTCCGCCTCCTGGAGCTTCTCCATCAATTCCTCTGGTCCCGGCGTTGTTGCGGAATTCTTTTCTTTTGCCCCCGTTTCCGCGCTCCTCGGCGTTCCTTCATAGACATCTTTCGGTTCCATCGTGTCCATCTTCACCTTCTTGTGCATCCCCGTTTATCCTTATCCGTTCTCCGGCCGCTGAAAGAGCTTGAAATCCACCATCTCGCAGATCGCATGGCCCACCGTGATGTGCACCTCCTGAATACGCGGCGTGCTGGCAGAAGCCACATTCAGGGAATGATCGACGATCCTCCCGATGTCGCCTCCGTCCCGGCCGGTCAGGCCGATCGTCACCATCCCGATCTTCTTGGCCGCCTCCAGCCCCTTGACCACGTTCGCCGAAGTGCCGCTCGTACTCATTCCCCAGGCCACATCGCCTTTACGGCCGATCGCCCGGATCTGCTTGCTGAAGATATCGGCAAAATCATAGTCATTGCCGATGCTGGTAATCACCGACGTATCGGTCGTCAGCGCAATGGCCGGCAACGGCGGCCGCTCGATCAAAAACCGGTTCACGAATTCTGCGGCCAGGTGTTGCGCATCGGCCGCCGAGCCGCCGTTCCCGAAAAGCAGGATCTTGCGACCGGCCTTCAGGGCTCTCGTGACCGCCTCAACGGCCCTGACGATCCGCGTCAGGTTCTCGTTGAGGAAAGTCTCCTTGATCTGATTCGATTCCCGAAAAATCTTAACAATGTGATCTTCCACGAAAATTCTCCTCGTCTTTTTCCCTGATGCCTCGAAAGCGGCCTAATATAAGAATCACCCCCGGCCCTGTCAAGGGAAGGAAACCGACAAAATTCGCAATTCCCCTCCGCCCGGCCCTGGCAACCGTTCCTACAAGACTTCAATATTCGGGGAAGAAAGGATCGCGATGCCGATCCGGCCGTGGATCGGCAGGGTCTTATCCGGAAAATTCAGATTTTTGCCCGCAGGCGGATTCAAAGGAGGGGAAAGGGGCCCGCTTTACGGTTCCGGTCGCGCAGTTCGGCGCGCTTGCCGCGGTTCCAACCCGATACCCAACTCATGTATTGGGTAATCCGGGCCAGACCGTCCACCTCGTTCGACCCGCAGGAGGGGCATTGGGTGAGCAAACCCCGTGAGGTGGCGCCGCAACGGGTGCAGGAGGTGAATTCGGGGGAAAAAACGATCTGGTTGCTCAGCGTCTCCCGAAAGGCGCGAACGACGAAACCGGCCAGCGAGGAAGCGGCAGGTTCGACGGCGGCCAACTCCACATGGGTGACCGCGCCGGCCCGGAAAAAAGGGTGAAACCGCCCTTCCAGCTCCACACGGGTCAGCGGGTCCACGGGCGCCGCCGGATGGAGATGGGACGAGTTCGTGTAGTAGATCTCCCCGCGCGCCAGATCTCCCCGGACATAGCGGCCCGGGAGGGGCGAGAAATGCTTCAGGTCCAGACGGGCAAAACGGTAGGCCGTCGTTTCCGCAGGGGTCTGCTCCAGCAGCAACGGCATCTTCCGGAGGTCGCGGAGCCGGTCGGCCGTCTCCCGAAGATGGCCGATGATCCGGAGTCCCTCCTTCAGGGCCTGTTCCGATTCGTGCAGCTGGCGACCGGTCCGGATCTGGACCAGTTCGTTAAGCCCCGTGATCCCGATGAGATACATGGCGTCGTCCATCCGCAGATAGGGAGAGCCGTCGCTTTGCATGGCCAGGGTGGCCAGGGGCCCCGCATCGCCGAGGGAAAGCAGTCTTTCGATGAAGTCGCGCTTCTGGATATGGGCCTGAACCGCCAGCTCCATGAGCGAGTCCAGCAGGGAGAAGAGCTTGCCCTCGTCGCTCCCGGCCCGGTAACCCAGCCGGGGCAGGTTCAGGGTGATGTTCTGGATCGTCACGCACCTCCGCCTCCAGGGCGTCTCCGCAATTTGAGCCCCACCCGCGCCTCCGGCATCCAGGCAGCCGCAGGTGGCCAGGGCGGCGCCGGTCTCCCGGTCGAGGACAAAACAGGGGTTCCCCATCGCCGCGGCCACACCGCAGGCCTCTTCCAGAAAGGCCTCATGGCCGGGGGTCCGGAAGAATTCATCGGTAATATGCAGAATCGGGCGGGGAAAGACGAAGGGCTTTCCCGTGGCGTCTCCCTGCCGATAGACCGCCAGGAGCGCCCGGGCAAACTTACGGGCGCTCTCGCCGTACTCCCCGCAGGTGCGGCCGGTGGGCTTGCCGCCGGGCCCCAGGGCCGGAAGGTCGGCAAAGATCCGGGGAACTTCCCAGTAGAGATGGATATCGGTGAAGATCGCCTGCCCGCCCCGGGCGGAAGTGAGCTGCGAAAACTCGTAGATCAGCATCTGGGCGAACTGCTCGATTGCCGCATCGCTCATCCCCGTCAGATAGGGGGCAAAGGAAAGATTCACCGTATCCCAGCCGATCATCCCCGCAAAGTGCCCCTGGAGCGAGGCCCCGAATCGGACCATGTGGGCCAGAAGCACTTCCGCATGGCGCGCGGGACCCGCCACGGTCACCGAATGGGGCAGCTTCAAACCGAACCGCTTGAGGTATTCGAGGGACTGGCAGGAACTGTAGGGCCGGTCGACGTAACCGAGGCCATGGAGGTGAAAATCCCCCAGGACATGGGCGTCGCCCACCTCCCGGGAAAAGACGTCGTGGAGGGCGTATTCCCGCTTGATCCCCTCGACGAGGACCAGGCTCGTCCCCTCCGGGGCGTGCGGCACATTGGCGTTTTCCTTGTTCTGATGAAAAATCAGTTGGCGAACGTCGTAGAGGGGAAAACCGAGCCGGGCATGCATCCTCCGGGCCTGTTCCAACCCCCGTTCGATGAGCTTGGCGTCGACCAGTTCCCGGATGAGCGCCGTCGTCAGCAGGCTGATCCCCGAGGCGACGATCTGCTTTTCCACCTCTTTGCTGATCTCCTCGGCGGTCTCCTCGGCAATCCCGGTTTCGCGGATCAGGGCTTCGACGATGCGCCGGCGGTTCCAGCGGGCCACCTCCTCGCCGGAGGTCTGGACAAAAAGGGTCAAATCGGTGGTTTCGGAATCGTTCGTCATCAGATATTCGTCTTTGCCGCTTTCTCCACCGTCTCGAGGGTCCGCTCCGCCGCCTGGGCGATGAGGTCGTCGTGATCATGGTTCAGGGAAAAGACCCGGAAATGGACCACCCGGGCCGGAATGAAGCGGTAGATGTCGCGGAGCGGCTCCGGCGAGGTCAGCCCCGTCGAAGGGTTGAAGATATTGACCCGCTTTCCCGTCTCCGCCATGGGGTTCAGGGGACGCGGGTCCTGGGTCGCCAAATCGACGCGGAGGGGCTTTTTCTTCAGGGAACCGGGAAGTTGCGACCGGACCTGGGCCTCGTAATCCGCCGCAGGGGCAAACCGAGTCCCCCTCTGAAGCTGATCGACAGAGAGCTCCGCCGAAAAGGACATCTTCCATTTGACCTCCCGGCAATGGAGCTTTTTCCATTCCCGTCCGAGCTTCTGCTTCAGGGGATCATCGCTGGCCAGCCACGCCCGGACCTCGGAATAGAGTCGCCACTCGTCGCAGTCCAGATAGGCATCGAGGTCCTCGGCGGGACTCACGGGCAGAACCAGCCGCATCGTCTCCCGGAAGATCTCCTGGAGATGGAGGTCCAGCGCCCGGGTGGTCCGGTGGAAATAGACGTTGGCGTAGAGGTTCAGCCGGGCGTTGAGAAAACGGCTGAGGGCCGAGACGCCCGCCTGGTGGAGCGTCAAACCGTCCCTGGAATAGAAGGTGTAGAAGCGCAGCCGGTCGATATCCACGATGTCGAGCGAATAGCCCGTCATGAAGGCGTCCCGCTGGACGTAATCGAGGTTGTCCACCGTATAGGTGCCGGAAAATAGCTGCCGCAGGAGTTGGAGCCAACGGGGCATCCGCTCGTCCCGGTTGTCCGGCATCTTGATCAGGAAGGCGACGGCCTGAGGATCGAGCGCCTCGCCTGTAGCGAAGGGACCCGCGGGACTGCGCCGGATACGGCCGATGATCCGCCCCAGCTTCCGGACGATGATCAGGCGACCCAGATCCTCATGGGTCAGGCCGAATCCGTCCAGATAGTGGTCGTCCAGGAAATGGCCGAAGGGACCGTGGCCCACGTCGTGGAGGAGACCGGCCACCCGGAGCAGTTCGACCACGCACTCCTGGGAGGGGCAATCGGGACAGGCCTCCTTGAGCGACGGGTAAAGGTGCCGGCCGAACTCGCCGGCCATGTGCATCGTCCCTAAGGAATGCTGAAACCGCGTGTGCTCGGCCGCCGGATAGGCCCAGCGGGCGCTCTGGAGCTGATAGATCCGCCGCAATCGCTGGAGCCAGGGGGAATCGATCAAGTCCTTTTCCGTCTTCTCCTCCGCCCCCTCGGCAATGGGCACCGTAAAGGAGGCGTACCGATAGATCGGATCGGCAATGAGCGCCACCCCTCGATAGATCCCCGCATATTCCGTCGCCTGCGTCTTCATGGAGGCATCTGTACAATATTCGCGCCGAAAACGCAAATCGGCGCAAAGGACGACAGGCCCATTCCTTGGTCCGCCTTTCGATCTCACCGGTTGACGGATCGGAAAAAGTATGCAAAATTGCGGCAACTAACGGAGTCAATGAACCAGCGCACAATCGCTAGCAACCACTTTGCAGAGGGTGAGTCATGGGTACGAACAACCGCGTTTTTCTGGAAGTGATCGAGTGGTTCGATGAATCGGGGCAGGAACTGGTCCACCGGATCCCGGAGGCAGGTTCAGGCGAGATCAAGTGGGGCGCCCAACTGACCGTTCGGGAAAGCCAGGCCGCCGTTTTTTTCTACAACGGCAAAGCCTTTGACGCCTTCGGTCCCGGACGGCATACCCTCAAGACGGCCAACATTCCCATCCTGACCAAGGTGCTGAGCATCCCCTGGGGAATGACGAGCCCGCTGCGCGCCGAGGTCTACTTCACGAACCTGAAGGTCTTCCCCAATCTCACCTGGGGCACCCGCGACCCCGTCGCCTTCCGGGACCGGGAACTAGGCCTCATCCGTCTGCGGGCCTTCGGCATCTTCAACCTGCGCATCCTCCAGCCGGTCCTCTTCATCAACAGCCTCGTGGGAACACAGGGGGTTTTCACAACCGAGGAGATCTCCGAATACCTCAACCGGGTCATCGTCTCGCGCTTCAACGACTTCATGGGCGAGAAGATCGACACGATCTTCGCTCTTCCCGCCCGTTACGACGAACTCTCGGGGGAGCTGAAGGATCTGCTGGAAAAGGACTTCAGTCAGTTCGGTCTGGGGCTCACGGACCTCTACATCAACGCGATCACGCCGCCCCCGGAGGTGCAGAAGGCCATCGACGACAAGAGCCGCCTTGGCCTCTTCGACGACATGAACAAGCTCCTGAAGATGAAGGCCGCCATGGCCATGGAAACGGCCTCCCAGAGCCAGGGCGAGGCGGGAACGGGGCTCGGTATGGGAATGGGATTCATGATGCCGGCCATGTTCTCCGAAGCCTTCCGGGGAACGCCCGCGCCGGCAGTTCCCCCGGCAGGGGCTATCCCCTGCCCCGACTGTCAGAAGGCCGTCCCATCCGAGGCGAAGTTCTGCCCCCATTGCGGTCATCAACTCCTGATCTTCCAGAAATGCGTCGCCTGCGGGAAGAATCTTTCGCCGAACGCCAAATTCTGTAGCCAGTGTGGCCGGCTTGTGGAGCAAAAACCGATGGAAAAGAAATGCCCCCACTGCACCACGGCGAATCTGGCGAACGCCGTCTTCTGCAACCAGTGCGGCGAAAGGATCTGAAGCGCGCTGTGCGCTTCCCGATGAAGCAGGTAAAAGAGCCATGACACTGATCGAAACGATCCAGGCCCGCCGTTCCTGCCGCACCTACGACGGGCGTTCCCTGGAAGGGGACGCCGTGGCCCAATGGAACAGGTTTCTGGCATCCAACACGGAAGGGCCCTTCGGCGGCGGCGTCCGCTTTCGACTCCTGGCACTCGACGAGCTGGGGCCAGAGGAACTCAGCCAAGTCGGCACTTACGGCGTCATCAAGGACCCCCGGCACTTTATCATCGGCGCCGTCGCCACGCGCCCCCAGGCCATGGAAGATTTCGGCTACTGCATGGAGAAAAACATCCTACAGGCCACGGCCGGGGGACTGGCAACCTGCTGGCTGGCCGGCACCTTCCGGAGGAGCGGCTTTGCCCGGCTGATGCCTCTCAGGGAAGGAGAAGTCCTGCCGGCCGTAAGTCCCCTGGGCCATGCCGGCGAGAGCCGCTCCCTGACGGATAGGTTCTTCCGGTTCAGCGCCGGATCGGACAAACGCAAACCCTGGGCGGAACTCTTCTTTGACGGAACCCCGGATACGCCGCTCAGTCCGGCGACGGCGGGCCCCTTCGCGACGCCCCTCGAATGCGTCCGGCTCGCCCCCTCGGCCTCGAACAAGCAGCCCTGGAGGATCGTCCGGGTGGGCGAGGATTATCACTTCTATCTCAGCCGGACGCCGGGCTATGAAAAATTCGGCAAAGACATCCAGCTCCAAAATATGGATATGGGTATCGCCCTTTGCCACTTCGAACTGTCCGCAAAGGAACTGGGGTTGAACGGAGCCTGGCGGCGGGATGCTTCCCGGAGGGCGATGGGCGACTGGGAATACATCGTCACCTGGGTGACGACTCCTTAAAGAAGAAAGCTAATCTATCTCCGCACGGTCCTACTCAACCGGAACTTTATCCGGTTCAAGCGGACAGAGTTCCGCCCAGGCCGGACAGCCACCAATAAACGCAATCCGCTGGAAGATCAACCACTTGCTACACAAAAGCCATAACACTTCAATATAATTCACTATTCATCAAATCTAGCGACTTCATTTCAGTTTCTCGTTCCCAAGGCGATCATTTGCGACCAAAAACAAAAAACATATAACAATATGAACCAGATAAACAATACGCGCCATTTGGCATACTTGATGCTTAATAGCGGATTGCGGTTCGAAACAACCACTGGCCATCAGGATTCATAAAGGAACATGACTATTTAAAATACTTACAACTTACATGGCATAACAGCACAGGCAGCGCCGGCGATAATTTCAGACAGCTTAATGCACGAATAATTATTCAAGAAACTCCTATTCTATGAAAATTATTTTCGCCATCCTTGTAAGCTTTTTTTCGTTGATAGTCATTGGCATGCCTGCTTATTCCGGCAATATCTGGGATGGCGAGGGCGCCAACCCATACATCAATACCGCCAATAACTGGGATGGCAATGTGGTCCCTGCCCTGGACGGCACCCAGCTGGTGACCTTCGGAACCGGTGGCGCCGGCGCCACCATCAATACCAATGGCTATTTTCTGGGGCTGACCATCAATCGGGACAGCAACTTTTCGATTGCCGCCGGCGCGGGAAATCTGACCATCGGAAACGGTGGGATCAATGCGGCAATCCCGAACGCCACTTCCCGCATCTATACGATCAGCGAAGGATTGATTCTCGCGGCCGATCAAACATGGACCGCAACGAACAACGGCGCGGGCCTGACCTCTCTTACGGTAAGCGGCGCCGTTTCCGGGGCGGGCCGGAACCTTACGGTGGGAGGAACGGGCAATACATTCATATCCGGCGTCATCGGCACCGGCGCCGGCGGCCTCAGCAAGACGGATACCGGCACACTCACCCTCTCGGGCGCCAACACCTATTCCGGCGGCACGACGCTCGCCGCCGGCACCCTTTCCGTCGCCAACAATGCCGCCCTGGGAACGGGCACGCTGGAACTGAACGGCGGCACGCTCACCTCATCCTCATCGACTGCCAGGACACTGACGAACAGCGCCCTCGCCACCGGAGACTTCACACTCGGACAGGCGACGGGAGGGACGGGCGCCCTCACCTTGTCGGGAACCATGGATCTGGGCGTCGCCACACGGCAGATCACGGTGAACAATGCCGCCGATACGATCTCCGGCGTCATCTCCGGCACGGGCGGCCTCACCAAAACCGGCACAGGCACCCTTAGCCTCTACGGCGCCAACACCTACTCCGGCGGCACGATCGTCAGCGCCGGCGCCCTTCAGGGCAATGCCACGAGTCTACAGGGCGATATCACAAACAACGCCTATGTCGTCTTCAACCAGACGGCAGCCGGGACCTATGCCGGAAATATCTCCGGCACGGGCAGGATCGCCAAGACCGGCGCCGGCACGCTCACCCTCGCCGGCGCCAATACCTATACGGGAACGACGACGATCAGCGCCGGCACTTTAAGCCTGGGGGCCGACAACGCCCTGTCCCAGACAACGGCGCTCACTTTGGCCAATACGGCCGGAGCAACGCTCGACCTCAACAGCTTCAACCAGACCATCGGGTCCCTGGCCGGTGGCGGCACCACGGGAGGCAATGTGACCCTGGGCGCCGGCAGGCTCACCACGGGCAACGCTGCCAGCACCTCTTATTACGGCGTCATCTCCGGCACGGGCGGCCTCACCAAAACCGGCACAGGCACCCTTAGCCTCTACGGCGCCAACACCTACACGGGCGGCACGACCGTCAGCGCCGGCGCCCTTCAGGGCAATGCCGCGAGTCTACAGGGCGATATCACAAACAACGCCTATGTCGTCTTCAACCAGGCGGCGGCCGGGACCTATGCCGGAAATATCTCCGGCACGGGCAGGATCGCCAAGACCGGCGCCGGCACGCTCACCCTCGCCGGCGCCAACAACTATGCGGGAACGACGACGATCAGCGCCGGCACTTTAAGCCTGGGGGCCGACAACGCCCTGTCGCAGACAACGGCGCTCACTTTGGCCAATACGGCCGGAGCAACGCTCGACCTCAGCAGCTTCAATCAGACCATCGGGTCCCTGGCCGGTGGCGGCACCACGGGAGGCAATGTGACCCTGGGCGCCGGCAGGCTCACCACAGGCAACGCTGCGAGCACGGCTTATGCCGGGGTGATCAGCGGTACAGGCGGACTCGTCAAGACGGGCACGGGCACACTCACCCTCTCGGGCGCCAACACCTACTCCGGCGGCGCGACCCTTGCCGCCGGCACCCTTTCCGTCGCCAACAATGCCGCCCTGGGAACAGGCACGCTGGAACTGAACGGCGGCACGCTCACCTCATCCTCATCGACTGCCAGGACACTGACGAACAGCGCCCAGGTCACCGGAGACTTCACACTCGGACAGGCGACGGGAGGGACGGGCGCCCTCACCTTGTCGGGGGCGATGGATCTGGGAGCTACCACACGGCAGATCACCGTGAACAACGCCGCCGATACGATCTCCGGCGTCATCTCCGGTGCCGGCGGCCTCACCAAGGCCGGCATCGGGACGCTTATTCTCTCCGGCGCCAACACCTATTCCGGAGGCACGACCGTCAGCGCCGGCACCCTTCAAGGTCATTCAGAGAGCCTTCAGGGAGAGATCGCGAACAATGCAGCGGTGATCTTCAACCAAACCACTGCGGGGACTTATGCAGGCGATATCTCCGGCACGGGCAGGATCGCCAAGACCGGCGCCGGCACGCTCACCCTCGCCGGCGCCAATACCTATACGGGAACGACGACGATCAGCGCCGGCACTTTAAGCCTGGGGGCCGACAACGCCCT
>JAKAFS010000034.1 GCA_021817825.1 Deltaproteobacteria bacterium
GGACTGGATACCCGTGCCGCAGGTTTAGGCTGGCGGCGACCAGCGTCGGGAAGTGGAAGATCGGCATCATCCCCCTGCTCACCGTCCTTCAGCGGCGGGCGAGCCTCTTCGGCCGCCGCAGTAGTAGTTTGTATTTCTGTTTCGGTTTCAGTTTCAGTTTCTGTTTCATCGCTGCACTCTCGCGAGTCCGTGGCGAGTGGCTCGCGGGACACTCGCGAGGGTCTCGCGAGGATGTGGCGAGGACAAGGCGGATTGCGCATCTTGCTCGGCCGGTCTACCTTCTGGTGATCGGCGAAATTCCGGATGAAAAAGAAGGATTCCCCATCTGCCGTAAAAGGATCGATGACGCCGATCCGCTCCAGGTCGGCCAGCCACTTCTGAAAATCAGCCAGGGTGAGGTCCACGTCGTAGGGGAAAATCTGCGCCTTGAGCCAGGCCGGGTGCCCTTTCGTGACACCGTAATCGTCGGAGCAGGTCCAGAGCCCCGCGAAAGCAAGTCTTGCCTCCCGCGGCACCAGGGCCAGTTTCTCGTCGCTCCAGAATTCCGGTTTCAGGATCCGGGACCGGGCCATCATCAATCCCCACCATCGTGACTTCAAAAAGGTCTGCAACACGACGTCCCCCAGCTGGGGCCGCCATCAAGTCAAGGGTTTGCCAAGGGGATGACACAAATGAGGGAAAAAGTTGTGGCCGAAAAGTGGCTTTTTGATGGCCGCTAAAATTTTTAAGGGATGTTTCCGGGCAGAAGGAGGGTTATGTCCGATTATTTACGTTTTCAGTCTCGAAATACCGAATTGCCAAATCAATCAGAAAGATAAAATATTCAACGTCTCGTCTTGCCTTTTTATACTGTTGCGGAGCTAGATGTGGTTCGCACATTTCATAGAACCGATCGACCAGTGCTATATATTCCTGCATTGCTTTCTGAAATTCTCCGACATCCGCATTACTCAACCTTGACAGTACGGCAAGAGCGGAGAGCCTTATCTCGCGCAGTTACCTTGTTTGATCGGTATTATTTTCCATAACGTCTCCGCACTATCTTACTAGAGGAAAGTCTGCACCGTCATGTCGAGATGAAGCCAGTTGAACCATTCGGAGAAGAATCGATCCAGGACAAACCATATCAAAAGAGGAGTCGCACCCAGAGCCATCCGGTGAATGATCACGACGTTCGCCCGGTCGAGATTCAGCATATACCCCATTTTGTGCCTCGCGATAATCAGCGATTCCATCTCCCCTTCACTGCTCTCCACCTTGCCGGCGATCCCCTTCCGGATATCGTCAAGCAGTTTTCGTTTCTGGTCCGTGATCTGCCGTTCGTAAGGCATGTTCGTCCCCTCGTAGTTCATCTCACCGGGCCACAGACGCTGATAGATACTCTCCCGCAGGACCCATTCCCCGGGGGTCTGCGCGAGAAGCAGCATGTAGACGAAAGATGCCGGACGCAAGAGGACCGGGACACCCCGGTAGAAAAAGAGCTTCTGTCCTTCATCGATGAGAATGACCGGCGGGTTGGTGATCAGCTCCGCGAGGTGGCGGACATGGGCCAGCCGGGCCCGCAGAGGTGCAACCACTGCTTCGTTGCGCCGCAAATCAGCCAAGTCGCAGGGAATGTGGTGCTCCGCCTGACCGGCAAAGAACCGTTTCACCATCCCATAGAGCCGCACTGCCAGATGCCGCGGCAAAAAATCAGAAAGCTCGGACAGGGGCAGCTCCAGGATGATCTGCGATAAATCGATCTCCCGGCTCGTCGTGACTTCACACAGATCATGGCCCCAGCAACGCAGACGGATCGGTGCGCCTTCAATCGCGCTCCGGGGACGCCGAGACCCGGCTTCTGAGACTGTAAGATCGTCTGCTGCGCTTTTGCGCCTATTGGTTTTTCCTGCGCCGGTACTGCCGGGGCGGCTATGGGTCAACTGGTATTAGGCCCCGGGATGATTGCGGTACCGCTCCGTATAGCGGGCAGCGCTTCCATCTCCGATCCAAAAGCAATCCTGTGGGCATTCTCGAAGGAAAAGAGGTCGATCTGCGCCACCGGGGAACAGTGGGCGTCGACAATCGCGGTATTGGTCTGGAGCAGGTGAGTCAGCCTTCGCAAGGTACGGTACTTCCCCATAGCAACCCCTCGGCAATCACGCCTTCGCTCGGCGTCCTGTCACACCAGGATGAAAGGGATACCTTGTCGCTGCATGGTGGGAAAAAAGAATTCCGGATGATGGTGGGATGCATTCAGGGGAAGTGCATCAGCAGTGACAAGGTGATCGCCGCCTCTGGACAGAGGGAGCCAAAGGCGCCAAGCCCCCAGGGACGGAACTCCGTCGCTGGGTTTCCTTTTCTCGATTGAAATGGTTTTGGTTTGCGGCCCGAAGGCACCGGCAAGAATTATTCGCATAAACTGCCACGGACCTCCCCCGGATCGATAGCGGTCTTCCATGCAAATAGGAATTGACGGTGATTCTGTTTAAGGCGCTTCCCGAATCGTGGCGAATGCCTAGTCAGGCATATAACACCACTTCCCTGTTTCCTCAAACGATATTTCAACTTTCTTCTAATCTCCATCGGTCATTTTACGCAAGGCGGTTCTCTGCTTTCCATCCGGCCCCGCTGCAAGGCGTCTTCGAGTCGCGAGGCGACGCCGGAAGCGGGGAAAGAGGCGGAACGCCTATACAAGCATCAGCCTTCCAGGAACGTTAACCCGCAACAGTTCACAACATGACGATCCCCTACTTTTTACTGGTTTGGTCTTTTGACCTGGGTTTCCGGAGTGCCCGACCGGACGGACCCGACCGCAGGGCGGGGCCGTCCGGCGCCCTGGAATCCGCGCAGCGGTTTCGAGGGCGAGGGCGCGAGTCAGGGAGACGTGTCTCGTCCGGAGCGAAGCGGAGGGCGAGTCACGGCGACCGAAAAGAAACTGATCGCCCGCAGCCGCCTGTCTCCGACTTTAGGAGGTGACAGGCGGCTTAGCGGGCCACCTCGGCGCAGGAGGCGCAGCGTCCGTGGTTTTGCGGCGCGTAGCCGACTGCGCAAAAGCCCGAGGACCGGCAGTCCGAGCGCAGCGAGGTCTGCCGGGACCGGGCAAAGGAGAAGTACCAAATGCCGGAGGGGCGGGCCGGTCGCCGCGCAGCGGTCGTCCGGCCTGGCCGGAGGCAGCAAGGGAGCCCCTGCGGGGCGGACGGGCGCGGAGGCAAGCGGCCGGAGGGGCGGCGCGGAGCGCAGCGCAGCCCGGCTACGACGGACGATGGCAACCGCGAGGGAGGGCCGGGGAGAAAAGCGCGGCAGGCGATGCACCAAGCCGGCAGGGAGCGACGCCGCGGCGCGACCCTGGCGACTGCAACGCTGGCCGCCTACCTCGCAGATCTTTGAAACGAGCACGCAGAACCAGCCGCGCCGGTTGCGCACAAAGCATGCGGCCGGGAAAGAAAACACCGCGCGAGGATCAGCAAGGGCGGTGCCGGACCTGGAGCAGAGGAATGGGCCGGCGACGCCCTTGCCTGAGCGCGGAAGGAAAGATGCAGGCGGCGTGACAGGGCTGGAGCAGAGGAATGCCCTGGCGCGACGCCTGCCTACCGCCTGATGGGGTGGCGGGCGGGAATTCCCCCTCCGGGGGAGACAAGGGGGAGCGGGAAAAGATGCAAGGGGCGTGACGGCCGGCCCTATGGCCGGCGCGGCCCTTGCCTACCTATCATTCAAATGAAACGACGGCTCGGTCTGCGCTCAGTTTTGGATCACTTTAAATTCATTCCTGATAAACCGGCTTCGCGAGACAGGGTCGGCCGCTATCGTTTAAGCGCCGGAAGCAACTTCCTCAGTCTCACGTCACAGGAAGAGCAGCGACACAGCGATACCGGCAATCACCAGGTAGATCAAACGAACGTTGAAAAAAAGACCCGCCAGGGCTCCGCCTGCCAGGAGGACGCGCACGACATCCCAGGGGACGTTCAGGGCGAAACGAATCGTCACGGACAGGAGGAGGCCGACAAAGGAATACAGGATGCCCCGGAGCGCCCGGTTGAACCAGGTGGACGCTCTCAGCCGGTCGTAGTAGGGCACGGTCCCGGCAATGATGACGAAGGAGGGGAAAAAGATGGCCACCGTGGCGATCACGGCGCCCGGCAGTCCGTATTGCAGATAGCCGATGAAGGTCGCGGTGATGACGATCGGCCCCGGCGTGACTTGACCGAGGGCGATGCCGTCCAGAAAAGTCAGGCTGTCCATCCAGGCGCGGACGTGTACCACCTCGTTGAACATCAGGGGGAGCGAGGAATTTCCTCCTCCGAAGGCGAACAGATCCACCTTGGTCATCAGGAAAGCCAAATCGAAGAATCGCCTTTGGAACAGGAATAACAAAACAAATGCCGCCACGAAAACAATCAGGATCGCCTGCAGCGGCTTGAGGGAATAAGGCTTCGCGTCATCGGAGCTTGCGGCAACCGGGAAGGTCTGCCGGTGGTAAAAGCCGAGGCCGCAGAGACCGGCCAGCAGGATGGCAGCAATCGGATGGACGTTCATGCCGAACAATGCGGCAGCGGCCAGGGCGATCACCACCCCTTTCCAGTCCTTCAGCAGGTTCTTGCCGAAGGTAAAGGCCGCGTGGGCCACGAGGGCCAC
The DNA here is from genome assembly GCA_021817825.1 of Deltaproteobacteria bacterium. Classification (GTDB taxonomy): domain Bacteria; phylum Desulfobacterota; class Syntrophia; order Syntrophales; family UBA5619; genus JAKAFS01. The sequence continues at coordinate 4,615 of JAKAFS010000034.1, forward strand.
AACGACGACTTGCAACCCGCTGAATACCGATACCACGGCGGGGAGGGCATGCGCACGGACGTAGAGGGCCGAGAGGAGCAGCATGAGCAGGAAGGCGGGAAGGCCGAATCCCGTATAGGCAGCGGCGGCCCCGCCGATACCTTGTGTGCGGAGACCCACGTAGGCGGCCAACTGCATCATCGTTGCCCCCGGAATCATCTGACAGAGGGCCACGCCGTCCCGGAAGGAGGCGTCGGTAAGCCACCTCTTTTTCCCCACGATCACCTTGCGGATCTGGGCCGCCATGGCCGGACCGCCAAAGGCCGTCAGCCCCAGCCGGAAGAAGGAGAGAAAGAGTTCCCGGATCGTCGGCGTCGTCTCCATGGTTCAAGCCCCTTTTTCCTTTTCCTTGATCTCCCCGCAGGGGTGCCCCTTCTCGTCCCCATGGCATTCCTTGATCTGTTTTAGCGAGCAGTCACCTGGCTTTCCCTTGAGCTTTTCCGGATGCTGACACTTGCAGTCGCACATCTTCTTTTCCTCCTGATAGCAATCGATCTTGTTGTCTAGTTTCTTGATGCAGAGGCCCTCGCCGCAAACCGGAAGCTCAGTCAGCCCCCGCAGGAGTCCGGCCAGTTCGTTGAGTTTCTCCTTCTCCACCGTGTAGTGGGTCCAGTATCCCCGTTTCTCCCCCTTGACCAGACCCGCTTCCCGAAGCTGCTTGAGGTGCTGGGAGACGGCCGCCTCCGAGACGGCCAGACGCTTCGCCAAAGCCCCTACGCAGAGGTCATGGGTCAGCAGCAGTTTGACCAGATTCAGGCGCGTTTCATCGGCCAGGATTTTGAGGGCTTGAACAAGTTCCTTCGTCATTATTCGTGATCCATATTGCCTTTTTTTGAATTAATTTAGTGGATACTAAATTAAATGTCAAGTATTTCCTGGAAAAGTAACATCACCTAACCAGAAGGGCTATTATTTGGATACTATTCATCCATGTGGATACTTAAATTGCATCATAAGTATCCAGTATTCACCGGTCTGCCACACGTCCCTGAGGGATTCAATCGATCATCGATAAGTATAAGTCTTCATATTACATACGCTTGCGAATTACAGTCTCTTATGGCATCACCTTTGCTTAAGTAAAAGCTTAAAAGGAATCCCTTACGATTCCCATAAGGGCCGCCCGGAAAAGTTCGGACGGCCGAAACCCGTGCGAGGCCGAAGGAGGCCTGGGAGTTTTGCATGTTCCGCCGCAATAAATGGCTCATACTGATACCGACGCTGCTGCTGATTCCCCTGCTGGTGGGCATGGTGCCCATGAAGCTGGCGAACAAGATGGCGCATGGGGGCAACTGCGCCCAGAGCGAAGGCAAGGAGGGATGCGGCGGTCAAAAGAACTGCTCGGCACACTCCCTCATCTCGCAGAACCATTTTGACGCTGCAATCGTCTCCACAACATCACCGGATCAGGGGCTTGGCTATTGCCAGGAGGCGCTCTACGCCGTACCTGAATCCGTCCATTCCAGTATCCAAATCTTTTCCATACCACTTCGCATTTGATTTTCACCTCTACAACTCGTCTTTTTGAATAAGCGCGGCGCGGTTTCGCTTGGCTAAGGGAATCCTGCGTCCGCCCTCTCCCCGGAGGTCAATGGGAACACGCCGGGGTTCGCGAAACCAAGACGAAAGGAGGTGATATCCATGAAAAAGTCCATCATCATCGGCTTGTGCATGACTTTGGCACTGGCGTTCATCGGCACTGCGGCAATGGCCTGGGGACCGGGTTTCGGTCGCGGCTTTGGCGCAGGACCGGGATCCGGCTATCCCGCTATCCCCAACCTGACGGCGGATCAGTCCGCGCAGATCAAGGCGCTGCAGGACGCTTTCCAGAAGGAGACCGAACCGCTCCAGAAAAAAATGGCGGATAAGGCAGCGGAGTTTCGATTTTTCCGCGGTACTCCGGGTTCGGACGCAGCGGCGGTCAAGGCCAAGCAGGAAGAGCTCTTGGCTCTGCGGACCCAGTTCCAGGAAAAGTTGAACACTCTTAGAACTGAAGTCCAAAAGGTGCTCACGCCGGAACAGCTGGCCAAGTTACCGGCCGGCGGTCAGCGGCTGGCCTTCGGGCCTGCCGGAGGCGTCGGTCCCGGAGCGGCCGGATTCGGTCCTCACAGGATGGGTCCGAAGGGACGTTGGTAGTTACATAACCCGGGGCGGAGAGACGTCTCCGCCCCTTTTCCCCCGCAAGAAATGCGGAAAACCGGGTTCGCCGGAAAGGAGGATGAACCATGAGAAAAGCAATCATAATTCTATCGGCGTTCATTCTCCTGACGCAGGGAACCACCATGGCCGATCATTCACGACTGGGTCGGGAACGCACCGACCGGGGACAGATGGGATATGGAAGGGGCTATGATTGCTCCAGCCTGACAGCGAACACCAAATTGAGGCTGACGCAGGAACAGACCGAACGGCTCCGTACCCTAGATGAAAAATACGCGCGGGAACTCGACCCTGTACGTAAGCAACTCTACAGCAAGGGGCAGGAATTAAAAACTGAATGGCTACAGACAAATCCCGACCGTGGCAGGATCGAAACCCTCCAGGGCGAGGTGGCCAAGCTGCAAGAAAAGATGCGTGGACCACTGGCTGCACACCACACGGAGGTTCTTAAGGTTCTGACACTGAAACAACGGGTACACGTCCCGGATTATCAACCGGGGCGCATCTTCTACAAACCCGCTGGCTTGGGCCAGCGATAGGAAAGGAAGGTTAACAGATGAGTTTACTGATCGCCGATGACATCGGCAAAAACTACCAGGTGGGGGAGGTCGTCATCCCGGCCCTTAGAGGGGTCAGCTTTGAGATTGCGCCTGCCTCGTTCGTATCTTTTATTGGACCTTCGGGGAGCGGCAAGACCACGCTGCTGAATCTCATCGGCTGCCTGGACAAGCCCACGTCGGGCCGACTGACCGTGGCGGACACCGACGTGGGAACCCTGGACCGCAAGCAGGGGGCCATCTTCCGGGGCGCCCACATCGGCTTCATCTTTCAGGACTTCAACCTCCTGCCGGTGCTCACGGTCTACGAGAACATCGAGTACCCGCTCCTCATGGTCCGAAAGGTTCCGTCGGAAGAGCGGCGCAAAAGGGTGACCGCCCTGCTGGATGCCGTGGGAATGGCTGATCAGAAGGACAAGTACCCGGACCAGATCTCGGGCGGTCAGAAGCAGCGGGTCGCCGTAGCCCGGGCGCTGGTGACCAACCCCAAGCTAGTCCTGGCGGACGAGCCGACGGCCAATCTCGACCACGCCACCGCCTACATGGTCCTAGGGCTGATGAAGAAGATGCGGGATGAATTCAAAACCACCTTCATCTTCTCGACCCACGACCCGAAGATCGTAGGCGAGGCGGAAACCATTTTCACTCTGGAGGACGGCACCCTCAACGGCGCAAAGGATAAGGGAGGAAAAGGTCATGGGCAATCTGTTTAAAATCGCCATCCGGAATCTCTTGAGATACAAAAGAAGGACGATACTTACGACCTCGCTGATCACCCTGGGGGTGGTCTTCGTCCTAGCATTTATCGCGGTCTCCGGCTCGTTCAAAAACATGATGATCTCCCAGATCACGGACTCCGCAATAGGACACATGCAGGTCCATCGAAAAGGGTATGTCGCCGCCATCGAGAGCCTTCCCATCAACCTCAATATCAAGGGGGGTGCCATCGCGAAACTGGAAACCATCCTGGCCGCACAGCCGGAGATCGAGTCCTTTTCGCCGCGGATCAAGTTCGGCGCCATGTTCAGCAACTTCACGGAAACGTCTAGCATCCGGCTCACCGCAGTTGATCCCGAAAGCGAATTTAAGTCCGTCCCGCTTCTGGCCACACGAATCATTGATGGCAGCAAGGATCTCAACAGGGGCGAAATCTTGATTCCGGAATTGCTGTCCCGCGGTATGAAGGTGAAAGTGGGCGACATGGCGGTTATCGTGGCCACCAATGCGGATGGTTCGGTCAACGGCAAGCAGTTCATCGTAGCCGGAGTCATCGAAAGCGTCACCGGCGCCGGCGGCCGGGACGGCGTCATGCACATAGACGACGCCAGGGAACTCCTGCGCATGGACGGACCGCAGGTCAGCGAGTATGTCATCCGGCTGAAGGATTTCGGGAAACTGGCCGGCTTCAGCGCGAAGCTGGAAGAAATTCTTGCCAAGGAGCTCAACCAGCAGGGAAAGCCGATCTATGAACTCCATACATGGGAGAAGCTCTCGCCCTTCTTCAACATCGCCCGGATGATCGATATGATGACGTTTTTCATAAAAATCATGTTGATCGCCATCGTCCTGATCAGCATCATGAACGTCATGATCATGGCCGTCTATGAGCGAATTCGGGAGATCGGCACCATCGCGGCCATCGGCACGCAGCCGGGAAAAATCCTGCAGATGTTTGTTTTGGAGGGATTATGCCTGGGGGTTGTGGGCGCTGTCATCGGAGATATCGTGGGGATCGGCATCATCTTTATCCTCAACATTCTCAAACTGACGTACAGTTTTGGCAGGGACACGGGGATCATCCTTCAGGCGAGCATCTCCCCGGCTGATGTCCTCATGATCTCGGCCACGGTCATCATCATTTCGATCATCGCCAGTCTCCAGCCCGCCTTCAAGGCGTCGCGCATGGAGCCGATCAAGGCGCTCAGGCACGTATAGGAGGGTTTCATGTTAAAAAGTGTGTTGGTGTTTTTATCGCTACTGGTCGCCCTTCCGGTTTATGCCATCGACGGCACGGCCCTGCTGAAGCAGATCGACCGGAATCTTACCCCGGAGACCTACGAGTCCTACCGGAAGCTCATCAACATCGAGCCGGACGGCAAAAGGAAGGAGTTCACCCTCTTTACCGTCAAGAAGGGTGCCGACAAAATGGTGTCCCTGTTCATTGCCCCGGCAAGTGAAAAGGGGCGCAGCACCCTGCGGCTGGGCGACAACATGTGGCTTTATATCCCCAACGTGGGCAAGCCCGTTCGGATCACGAGCCTCCAGTCCGTCGTGGGGGGCGTGTTCAACAATGCCGACATCCTCCAACTGGACTACACCGCGGAATATAACGTGGAGAAGGCCGAGGAGACGGCGGAGGGATACATTCTCTTTCTGAAGGCCAAGACCAAGACCGTGGCCTACGACCGGCTGAAGATCTGGGCGGACAAGAAAAACGTCCTGCCCACGAAGATCGAATGCCTCACCGAGGCCAACATGCTGATCAAGACCCTCTACTTCAAGGAGGTCAAGGATTTCGGCGGCGGCATCAAAAGGCCGTCGGTGACCGAGACGGACAGCCCTCTGTTCAAGGGGTACAAGTCGGTGATGATCTTCGCCGGGATCAAGAAACGGGATTTCAAGGATGAGGTCTTCACCCTGACCTTCATGCCCAACATCGAATCGCTGCGGTAGGGTGAAAGGGAACCACCGAACCGGATGCCTCTCCGGGACGGGGCGGTGGGCACCGCACATTAGTGCAGTATATATAAATTTGAACAATAGGGAGGTGCACCATGAGACACGGATTTGGAGCAATGCACGGTTATTTTTTGGGAGGTAGTGGAATAACCATCGGCGTGGTTATCCTGCTGATTGCGCTGTTGGCGGCGATCGTCGTGATCGTAGCCCTGATCAGACGCAAGAAACACCCGGAGTCCGATCGCCTGATGGACATCCTGAGGGGAAAACATGCGGACGGGACGATCGGGGAGAGCGAATACCGGGAACGCTCCCTGGTGCTGGGGGACGAATACTGGATCGAGGCGAACGGCCCGGAGATGCTGAAACTCAAGGAACTTTACGCGCGTTGCGAGATCGATTCCCGGGAGTACGTCAAGCAGAGGGCGGAGCTCTTCGATCAGCGAAGCTACTATGCTGGAGAGGCAGTCAGCGAAAGGCCGGCCCGATGAAACGACGCCTCGCCCGTGCGCTCTTAACGGCCCTCGTGATCTTCCTCCCGGCGGCGGCCCCCGCCGCGGAGGAAACCTACAGCTTTGACGCCGCGGAGATCGAGAAAAAAGCCTTTCACTTCGGCGGCTATCTCGAAGTCAAGCCGGTCCTCTACGGCCTGGATCGGGACTCGGCCTTTTATAAGCTCCGCTTTTACGACGATCCGCAGGGGAGCACCCTGCCGGAAGCCAACGGCAGGGTGCAACTGGAGGGCAGCTTCGAGAAGGACATCTATCGACTCTATGTCAAGACCAATACGGATCTGAAATACTCCGATCCCACGGGCAGCTCGGAACGCTCGGTTTTCTACGAGGCCTACGGCTCCCTGAAACCCTCTGAGGCCCTGAAGATCGACGCAGGCAAGAAGACCCTGAAATGGGGCAAGGGCTATGCCTGGAGCCCGGCGGCGTTCATCGACCGGCCCAAGGACCCGGATGATCCGGAACTGGGAATGGAAGGTTTTATCGTGGCCACTGCGGACTACATCCGGAGCTTCGACGGGCCGCTGAAGACCTTCTCCTTCACCCCGGTGGTCGTTCCCGTCTACAACCATATCAACGACGACTTCGGGAACAGCGACAAGCTGAACTTCGCGGGCCGGTTCTACTTTCTCCTCTACGACACGGACATCGACCTGATGTTCCTGACCGGAGGAAGCCGGCCTGACCGGTACGGCCTGGATTTCTCCCGGAACGTCACCACCAATTTCGAGATCCACGGCGAGTACGCCTATATCCGGAACACCCGCAAGAATGTTCTGGATGCCACCGGCAAAACGAGCCAAGTGGAAGCCGACGCCCATAACTACCTGGTCGGCATCCGCCATCTCACGACCTTCGACCTGACGACGATCGTCGAGTATTACCACAACGACGCGGGGTTTTCCGACGACGAACGCACGAATTATATCGCCTCCGTGGACCGGGCCTATAGCCTCTATCAGGCCACGGGGAAGACGGTCGCCTTGACCAGCGCCAAAAACCTCGCGGACGGAGGCTACGGCAAAGCCAACTCCGGGAAGGATTATCTCTACTTCCGCCTCAGCCAGAAGGAGCCCTTCGACCTCCTCTATTTCACCCCCTCCCTGACCTGGATGGTGAACCTGGAGGATAGGAGCTACACTCTGACGCCGGAGCTGGCCTATACCGGCTTCACTAACTGGGATCTGCGCTTCCGGACCGCCTTTCTCGTGGGCGGCCATGATACCGAATTCGGCGGCAAGCAAAATGACTACCGCGCGGAGCTGCGGGTCGGGTACTACTTTTAAAATGACAGTGATGTTGAAAACACGGGTTAGGGGGTTTTCCGTATGAGGTCTTTCTTTTCGTTGGGGCTCGTCCTTTCGTCATGGATTTTGTTGTCCTGTGCCGTCTCACCGGGAGGCTATGTGGATCCGCCTGCCCCACCATCGGACCGCAGCCTTGCGGCAAGCATGGCTTCAGACACTGCGCGCGCAGGAAGCGCGGAGACGGCTGCCGACTCAATGGCGGTAACCATAAAACCCGTTTATGATTCCCTGCCGAACCCTCCTCCGGCGCAAAGTCCTATAGAGGTGAAAGCAGCGGATGCGGTGAAAAAGACGCCGATGGGCCAAAAGCCGGCCGGCAATCAGTCCGCTCCAAAAAAATTATCTATGTCGATGACCCTGGCGGAATATTCCGGCGATGTCGGAACCCTCAGGGAGTACACCGTCGAAAGCGAAGCGATCACGATGGCCGAGGTCGCCGATAACGCCATGAAGGCAACCATCCTCGCGCAGCAATCCATCGACCGGGTGCTGCTCCTTCTCAACCAGTCGCGGGAATTATGGGAAAAGGGCGATATAGACGGCGCCCTGGGGTTACTGGATCAAGCCAACGGCCTGACACTGGAGATCCAGGATGGCCCGGAGGTGACCTGGCAACGGGAAGACCTGCGGTTTCTCATCGCCAAGCGGATTGTCGAAATTTGCGCCTCGCGAAGCGCTGTTTCCGTGGGTCTCCAGAGCGAGATCCCCCTTTCCACGGCTGAGGAGGTGGAGTCCGAAATCCGCCGCTTTCAAAATCAGGAACGGCAATTTTTCCTGAGCGCCTATCGGCGGTCCGGCGCTTACCGTCCCATGATCGTCGAACGTCTTCGGGAGGCGGGGCTTCCGGAAGAGCTCTCCTGGCTCCCCTTGGTCGAGAGCGGGTTCAACCTGAAGGCCTTTTCGACCGCCCGCGCCCTCGGGCTTTGGCAATTCATCCCCTCAACAGGCTACAAGTTCGGGCTGGAACGGGACCAGTTTGTGGACGAACGCATGGATCCGGAACAGTCAACCCTGGCCGCCATCGCCTACCTCAAGGAGCTGCACGGCATCTTCGGCGACTGGCAGACGGTGCTGGCGGCTTACAATTGCGGCGAGGGCCGGGTGCTGCGGGTCATTTCCGGACAGCAGATGAGCTATCTCGATAACTTCTGGGATCTCTACCGGCAGCTTCCCAGCGAAACAAGACGGTACGTGCCCCGCTTCCTGGCCCTGATCCGCATCGTCAAGGAGCCAGAAAAGTACGGCTTTGACCTAGCCAACGAACCGCTCGACGAACCTCTGGCCTACACAACGGTGACCACCGCCAGGAGCATGAGATTGTCCGATATTGCCCGCCACCTCCATGCCGATGAAAAAGAAATCGAGCGGCTCAACGCCGAACTCCGTCTGAAGACAACGCCGGACAAAAGTTACGAGCTCAAACTCCCGCCGGGGCAGGCGGAAACTCTGTCGGCCGTCCTGGAAAGCATCCCCGGCGCGCCCCGCACAGCAGTGGCACAGACAGCCGGATCTGTAACACAGTACCAGGTACGCAGCGGAGATTCACTAAGCGCGATCGCCGCCCGTTACGGCAGTACCGCCGACGCCATCGCCAAGGCCAACAGCATCACCCAGCGAAACCTCCTCCGGGTCGGCCAGCGGCTTAAAATCCCCGTGACCGGCAGCCGGCAGAGCCCAGCCCTCGCCACCTCGACGTCTGGTCAGCACAAAGTTCGCAAGGGCGAGACCCTTTCCGCCATCGCCGCCCGTTACGACATTTCCGCTGACGTCATCGCCAAGGCCAACAGCCTTTTCCGGAACAGTATTATTCGCGAGGGGCGGGTGCTGACCATCCCTGTCGCCGCAGGGAGGACCGAGGCTGCCAAGGCGACGACGACGAAGGACAGGGTCATCTCCCACAAGGTCCAAGAGGGAGAATCGCTCATTCAATTGGCGCAGAAGTTCAAAACAACCATCGCGCAGATCCAGAGGATCAACCAGCTCAGTGGTAATCTGATTACCGTGGGCCAGATTCTGCGTATCCCAATGGAAGGTTAGGCCTGGAGGCGGCCTGAGGAACTGATAAAGGAGAATCCAATAATCAACTTATCGAATCGGAGGAGATGGAATGCTTCAGCGTAAAATGTTTTATTCGACCCTGAAAGGGAGCTTATTGATCCTGTTGGTGAGTACAGTCCTGGGAGGCTTTTTGAATCATGAGCTCATCGGAGCTTCAATGAACGGAAAACTATTGAAAGATATAGGGCAAAAACAAATAACCGACCTCATGAACAAGGCAGGGGGAATCCCGTTTATCGCGCTTAAGGAAGCCAAGAAGATTTTCGACGAAGGGGGTGCCGTTTTTCTTGATTCCAGAAGCTCGGCTGATTATCGCGAGTCACATATAAAGGGGGCATTGGAGCTTCCGCTCGTTTCCCTCGTTCAGAATCAGGATTTGGCAGGCAAGATCATCCCGGACAAGGCCGCCCTGTATATCGTCTATTGCGACGGTGAAGGATGTGATCTGAGTGTGGAGTTAGCCAAGGAGCTTATTGCTCTCGGCTACTTCAACATCAGGGTTTTTGGTGAAGGATATCCCGGCTGGGCCGAGGCAAGATACCCGATTCAATCATCTCTATAGGAGCAACTGACATGCAAGAAAGCAAGAAGCAATACATTTTTTTGGCCTTCAGGATCCTGATCGGCGTCATGTTTCTATACGCCGGCGTGGAAAAGATTCTTTCACCCTTTGATTTTGCCGTAGCTATTAATAATTACCGGATTTTCCCCGGACCGATCATCGGGCTGGCAGCGGCCATTATGCCATGGGTTGAAGCATTGGCCGGGCTTTGTCTTCTGACCGGGTTCAATGCCAAGGGCGCGGCAACTATCACGTCGGTTCTCCTTTTGACTTTTGTCGGCCTCATCATCATCAGTGCCGTTCGCGGCCTGGACATCGATTGCGGCTGCTTTGGAAGTGTCGAGAGAAAAGTCGGGATACAGGCGATTCTTGAGGATGCAGCTCTTTTCATCATTTCAGCTTCTATCCTTTTTGAAAAGAATGTACTCACCATGCAAATTCTATTTAACAAAATATTCCCGAGGAGGATTGAGAGATGAGAGTTAAGTTTCCGTTTGCACTACTGGCAGGATTCGTCCTTTTGTTCTTGCTCCGGGTTCCTGGCTTTGCCTTTAATCAGGTTCTTGAGGTGGATGCGAACACGCTGAACAAATGGGTTTCCGAAGCCAAGGACGTGGTTCTGATCGACGTAGGCAGCCCGGGAGATTTTGCCGAAGGCCATATCCCTGCATCCATCTCCATTCCCCTCGGTGCGAGCTTTGAGGGAAAAATAAAGAATCTGTCTAAGGGAAAAACGTACATTCTCATTTGTCCAACGGGGCGCCGATCCGCCAAGGCGGCGAGCCTGATGATCGAACAAGGATTTGAGAAGGTTTATAACCTTAAGGGGGGCATTACCGACTGGCTTCGCAAGGGCCTTAAGGTTGCCAAAGGGACAAACAACGTCATAAGTTGAAAACAGGGAGGATATTAAAATGAAAAAGAATGGCTTCACGTTTATGGCCGGCATCTTAGGTCTTGCGGTTCTGTATCTGTTCGCAATGCAGGTGGCCCCCTTCCCGGCAGCGGCTTCGGTGGAAGCCCCTGTCAAAGGGATGGTCACGATGATCGATCTGGGTGCAAAAACATGCATTCCCTGCAAGATGATGGCGCCGATTCTGGAAAAGTTGGAAAAAGAGTATGCCGGGAGGGCGGCCGTGGTCTTCTTCGACGTACGGGAGGACCCTGCGCCTGCCAAACGCTTCGGAATCCGAAGCATCCCGACTCAGATCTTCTTCGACAAGGCGGGTAAGGAGGTCTACCGTCATGAAGGGTTCCTGGGCGAAGAGGATATCATCGCCCGGTTTAAGGCCATGGGTGTAAAATAGAAAGGCCCTTATGCTGACGCAATTTTTTCTTACCATCAACGACTGGATGACCGGCGCCACCTATCTGGCAGGATTGGGTTGCTTTTTATGGGGTATGGTCAGCGTTCTTTTGAGCCCCTGCCATCTGGCCTCCATCCCGCTGGTCGTGGCCTACGTGGCCGGGCAGGAAAAGGCGTTGAAGCCAAGGCAGGCCGCCCATTACGCCATCCTTTTTACCGTGGGGCTCTTCATCACGATCGCCGTCATCGGCGTCGTTTGCGCCCTTTTGGGAAGAATGCTCGGTGACGTGGGTAATTACTGGCAGGTCGTTGTGGGGATTGTCCTGATCTGGGTCGCCTTGGGGATGCTCGGGGTGGAGAAGTGCAACCTCTCGGGCAGCCGGCTGCACAGGCTTAACGTCAAGGGGCTCCGTGGGGCATTTCTCCTGGGACTGGCCTACGGAGTCCTCTCCGGCTCCTGCACCTTCGGGTTCATCGCCCCGATTCTGGCGATCATCACGGTCCAGCAGCAGGTTTTGACCGGGGTGCTGCTGATCCTTCTCTTCGCCCTGGGGCATTGTCTCCCCATCATGATCGCCGGAAGCTCGACCGCTGTGGTCCAGCGCCTGACCGAGAGCGCGACATGGATCAGATCGGGTGGATGGTTTCGCAAAAGCGCCGGGGTCGTCATCGGCCTTTTGGGGATTTATTTTATCGGCAGTCCCTTTTTGATATGAGGATGAATCCCATGGAACACAGCCATGGCGGGTGTCACGAACCGCCGGTGTCGTTGAAATATCTGTTTTTGCCATGGTGATCAAATGAATCCCTTAATTTTTACCAGCGCAGGAGTGTATAATGCATGGCAGTATTTTCTCTGCATGCCGATCGATCTCAAACTGAACAGATCCCGCGTGTAATGCCGGGCAGAGAGAAAGGAGATGGGAAAATGGGACCAGGGCATTTTGGATGGGGCGGGATGTGGGGATTCCCGTGGATGATGATCGTCATCGTTGTTGTAATCGCTTTGTGCGTTTTCTTCGGTTGCCGGGGGTGGCGCCGACCATGGGGAAGCTGTCATAGGGGATGGGGATATGATCATAAGAACCTGCCGATGGAAACACCGCTGGAAATTATCAAACGACGCTATGCCGCAGGAGAAATCACCAAAGAGGATTTTCAGCAGATGAAAAAGGACCTTGACCTGTAAGTCCATGGTAAGGGAACGGCCGTCATGAAGTTTTTTCCAGTTGATCGTTCATCACAAGAGGTTTTGAAGAATATGGCTTTCGCGGCATGGCCCGCGCCGGCCGTAGTCCTGATGACCATTGTCATCTCCGGGTTATTTTCAGGGTTGACCTTTGCCGGCGGCATGGAATCGGTATGGAAAATCCTTCTGCGCTTTCTGCGGTTCTCCTTCATCCTGGCCATTCCCATCACCCTGTTGCCCGCTGTCTGCGGCATCATGCAGAGCCTCCTGAACCGGCGTAAACTGCGCCTGGTCCGGATCAGTGAGGAGCGACATCCCGGCGGTGTCCCCTGGCAAATCTGGCTCATCCGACCCTTTCAGGGCATCGGCCTGGCAATGCTCATCGCCACCAAACTGATTGCTCTCCTGCAACTCTCCACCTATGGGACGATCAACTCTTCCGTCGTGCTGCCCCCGGCGCAGTTCCAGTTAGGGCGATTCCTGAGCGCCACGGTCGTCGCCGTGATGACATCGATATTGCTCACCTTCCTTTGGACTCTGGCTGACCTGGGAGTTCGCCGGCACAACCGGAAAACCGGGGAAATCAAGATCATCGGAAAGTATCTCAGCGCCCTTCTTCCGATTCTGTTTGGCTTTTACGGCATGTTCAGCCTTTTTGGAAATCATGAACGTCTCTTAGCCATCCAGTACATCGCGCAGATGGTTCTTGCTCTTTATCCGCCGTTCCTGGTTTTGGCCGTGGTTCACAAATTCTACACTGAGAGAAAGGCTCCCCTGATTTTGAAAAGGCTAAAGGCGGTGCCGGTCGTTCCGCTCCAGGAGCAGGAGCTGGCCATTGTCTGAAAGGAAGGGAAATGATTGCGTCACTGCCGGGAATTCCAATTTGACGGCCGCTGAAGACAAGGACTTGCCGGACGAGGCGCTCATGGCCAGGATCGCCGGGGGCGAGACGCGGGCCTTTGCAATCCTGGTCGGACGCCATCGGCGGCGCGTCCTGAACATGATCTATCGATCCCTCGGGGACCGCACCCAAGCCGAGGACGTGGCTCAGGAGGTTTTTCTACGGGTATGGCGGGCGGCGGGGGGCTACTCGCCGAAGGCAAAATTTACCACCTGGGTCTATCGTATCGCCGTCAACCTTTGCCTGGATGCTATCAAATCGGCGCGTCACCGGCAATCCTTCATCCAGCCAGCAGGGCTCCCTGAAAGCGCCACCGAGGGAGAATCATCAGTTGGCGACAACGCCCCGTCGCCGGAGGAGCTCCTGATCGATGCCGAGAAAGCCAGCCGGATCTTCGTCGCCCTCCAGGAGCTGCCGGCCAACCAGCGACTGGCCGTCGTCCTCAAGAGATTCGATGGGCTCGCCTATGAGGAAATCAGCCGAATCCTGGGATGCTCCGTCCCGGCGGTCGAATCGCTGCTGGTCCGGGCCAAAAAGACCCTCCGCGAAAAATTGCTTTCCTCCGGCTGACGACCCGCCACCCAGGGCAACTTACGCCCGCAATTCCCGGAGCAGTTCTGTTTTTTTGAGGCTGGTCATCTTCTTGAGCCTCTCCAGCCCGAAGCGACAAGCCTCAAAGGCGTCATTGCTCGCCGGGGAACTGACGGCAACCAGGGAGATCACGTCTCCGACCTTCAAGGTTCCGAGCCGCCGGACGAGCAGGACGTCATCGACCTTCCAACGATCCCTGACCTCCGCCGCAATACCGGCCAGCTCCGCTTCTATGTCACCGCCCCGCTCGAACCGGATGCCCGAAGACGCCTTGTCGCCGGCTTCGCCTTTCACCACGGCATAGTGGAACAGGACCGATCCCGACCCATTCTTGCGGATCTTTTCAAACAGTTTCCCCGGGTCCAAGGGGGCTTCCGTGACTATTTCCATCTTGACCTCCCCAGGCGCTCGATCGCGCACACCGAGTCCACCCGTCAAATTTTTTATCCGTTGCAGCCTTAGAAATGTATTTTTTAACCGGGAGCAATCCCGACGCTACCAATTTGTTCAGCAGATGCGGCAGCATAGTGCATTGGCCCTGAAATGTAAACAAGGAGGGTAAAATAATTTTTAAATCACCGCAGGTTTTTGCCGCTCCCGTCGTTTAATACAATATGAGGATCGAGAAAAGGAGGTCAAAATGAGGTGCCGTCACGTCCAAAAGCGGCTCTCCGCCTACCAGGACAGGGAAGTGAGCAGAAAAGAACGGGAGCAGATCGCGAATCACCTGGAGGGTTGTCCGGCCTGCCGGAGCGCCTATGACGAACTGGAGCAGGCCTGGCAGGTTCTGGCGATGATCCCCGAAATCGACGCTGCACCGGGCTTTGAAAAACGTCTCGCCGAAAAGATCAGGGCTCTTCCCGAGCCCCGCTCGCACTGGCGGTTCCCCTGGATTTCCTGGGGCGATCAGTGGCGACTCGCACCGGCGATGGCGCTGGGCGTGGCGTTGATCGGCATCACCCTGGGGGCCTACCTGGGCAACCTGCTGGTCGGGGGCGGATCGCAAACCGCCTTGTCCCAGGCCGGAGCTTTGCAGACGGGTGGGGAGATCCATGCCTTCCGGGCCTTTGCCGCCGCGCCGCCGGGCTCGCTCGGGGACGGCTACCTTCGCCTGGCCGCATTTACGGAGGATCGTCGATAATGAAAAAGAAAATCCTGTGGATCGTCCTGACCCTCTCCCTGGCCGTGAACATTTCCGGCCTGGGCACCATCGGCTACCATTACTGGCGCAACACCTGCATCACACCGGCGGCGCCCTGCCCCCTCAACCCGGAAGATGCCCATCTGTACCAGTCCCTCGGCCTTTCCCCCGACCAACTGGCAAAGATGACGGCCCTGGCCGGCTCGTTTCACCGCCGTCTCAATGAACTGGAAGCGGCAGTGGCGGACAAGCGCAATCTCCTGATCGACGCCCTGGGAGAGGAAAAGACCGATCTGTCCAAGACGGAAACCCTCCGGAAGGAAATCGCCGGTTATCAGGATGAAATTCAGAAAGAGGTCATTACCCACATCGCAGAGTCGAAAAAGATCATGACCCCCGATCAGAAAAAACGGTTCATCGAGCTCTTGCGGGTCAGTTCGAACAACGGGCGAGTGCATTCGCCCTTTTCCCCCAACGGAGGCAACCCTTGAATCTACGCTACGTCTATCAGGAGCTCACCCGCCGGAAACGCAGAACGGTCATCGCCGTGATCGGCCTTTCCATCGGCATCGCGCTCCTCGTCATTCTCAATGCCCTATCCCTTGCCTACCACGAGGCGGCCCGCGCCCCCCTGAAGGAGATCGGGGCTGACATCACGGTGCAGCGGCCCGGAAACGTCCCGGAAGAGATGGCCGGCGCGGTCTTTCCCTGTTCGGCCGTAACGATCAAAAAGGACGAAATCAACCGGGGCGGCAAGATGCCCGGCGTCCGGGGCATGGGCACGGCCCTTCTCCTCTGGGTCTTCGATCCGAACCGGGCCTGGACAGTCCTGGGGATCGAGCAGGGGAATCCCGTCGGTCCGTCGATCCTCAAACACTTCGTCGCGGAAGGGCGTTATCTTGCAGAGGGGAAACCGGAGGCCATGGTCGAGGCGGCCTTTGCCCGGCAATTCGGGATCAAACCGGGGGATACCATCACCGTCGCGGGCCGGACCTTTCCCGTCGTGGGGCTCGTGGATGCCTCCCAGGCCGCCAAGATCGCCGTGGCCAATCTCTATCTGCCCCTTGCCGAAGCGCAGGCCATTGCCGCGGCCTCCAAGCCGCTCCAGTCCGTCTCACCCTTCGCCGCGGGGGACGTAAACCTGCTCTTCATCCGGGCCGATCAGGATAAGATCACGGACCTGGCCGCCGCCATCAAAGGCCTCATGGGGCCAAAAACAGCCGTTGCCACCCCGGATTCCTTCCTGAAGCTCCTGGGGAGCTTCTTCGCCGTATCGGATAAATTCACCCTTGTCGCCTCGCTCATCGCGATTCTCATCGCTGTGCTGATCGCCTTCAAGACGATGGCCGGCAACGTAGCGGAACGGATGCGGGAGATCGGCGTCCTGAAGGCCGTGGGCTGGACCCGGCGCGATGTGACCCTGCAGCTCCTCACGGAGTCCGTCGTCCAGTGCCTCATCGCCGGCATCTTGGGGCTCGCCGTCGCCTATGCGGCCGCCTTCGCCCTCAGCTTCATGACCGTGAGCATCCCCATTCCCTGGGAGATGAGCCCGACGCCCCATTTTCTTCCCGGCGGCGGCGCCCCGGTCTTTAAAACTTTGCGGCTTCCCGTCCATATCCCCTGGTCGCTGGCCTTCTTTGCCGTCCTGCTCTCCACCCTAATCGGCGGCCTGACCGGCGCGCTTTTATGCCGCCGCATTTCCAAAATCAAACCTTCGGAGGTTTTAAGACATGAGTGAAGCGATCCTGGTCGGCGCCGACCTGACCAAAACATTTGACAAACTCACCGTCGTCAGGAAGGCATCCCTTTCCGTCGGAGATGGGGAATTCGTCGCCCTGGTGGGCAAATCGGGCTGCGGCAAGACCACCCTCCTTTCCCTTCTCTCCGGTCTGGAGCGACCCACGTCGGGAAGCGTGACCATCGCCGGAAAGGAGATCTCCAGCGCGACGGAGGACGAACTGGCCCTCTTTCGCCGGGAGAATGTCGGGTTCGTCTTCCAATCCTTCAACCTGATCCCGACCCTCACCGCCTGGGAAAATGCGGCCCTGCCCCTGTTTCCCGTCAAAATGACCACGGAGGAACGGCGCCGAAGGGCGGCGGAACTGCTGGAGAAGATGGAATTGGGGGACCGGATGGAGCATCTGCCCGCGACCCTCTCCGGCGGCGAGAAACAACGGGTGGCCATCGCCCGCGCCCTGATCAACCGCCCGAAGATCGTCTTTGCCGACGAGCCGACGGGGAATCTCGATACGGCCACGGGCGACGCGATCATGGCGATCCTGAACCGCCTGCACCGCGAACAGGGAATGACGCTCCTCATGGTGACCCATGATACGGAGCTGGCCAAAACAGCGGACCGCGTGGTCCGCATGCAGGATGGGGAGGTGCTTTCATGATAAAGTTTGTGGTCTATGGCATGACGGCTTTTTGTCTTTTCTTTATTCCGGCGGCCGCCTTGCCCGCCGCTCCGGTCACCGTGGAGGTCCTCTACATGAACCACGGACCGCTCCAGCCGACGATCAAAGAGATCAAGACGCTCTGCGGAAGCTACGGAAAGGCCCTCACCGTCGCTTGGTATGACTCCGAAAGCCCGGAAGGGGAGAAGTTCATGGCCAAGAAGGGGGTCCAGGGGCATGTGCCGCTGATCATCTGGATAGCCGGCAATCCCAAGGTCAGCGTCAACGGGAAAGAGATTCAGTTCGTCGGTTTTCCTACCGGTTCCGGTCCGGCGTTTTTCCAGGGGAAGTGGACCAAGGACGATCTGCGGGCGGCGCTCGATCTGGCGACGGGAAAGAAATAGGCTGAAATCGCTGTGAGGGAATCATGTATTATCGTTACATCCTGAAGGAACTTAGCCACCATCGGCAACGGATGCTGGTCAACTGCCTGGGCATCGCCGTGGGGATCGCCCTGTTCGTCTCCATCAATGCCGTCTCCGCCGCCTATCGGGAGGCCGTGAGCCTCCCCTTCAAGAACCTCGGCGCAGACCTCGTGGTCCAGAGGCCCGAGGCGCGGGCCGTGGATTCCGGCCAGCCGGCCCCGTCGATGCGCGGAATCCGCCTGCCCGTCTCCAGCCAGATCATCGCGGCCGGGGATCTGGAAAAACTCCGGGCCGTTCCCGGCGTGGACTCCCTCTCCACGGCCCTCCTCCTCTGGGAGTTCGACCGGGGCGGCTTCCGGACGGTTATGGGGGTGGACATGGCGCAGCCGATCCTGGGGCCGGTCCGGGTAAAGGAGTGGCTCGCCGAGGGGCGGTTTCCCGATCGCGAGGGCGAAGCCGTCCTGGAGAAGCATTACGCCAAGTTTCATCACACAAAGGTAGGCGACCCGTTCACCATTGGCGGCCGTTCCTTCACGGTCGTGGGGACCCTGGAGATCAAGGAGGGATCGCAGATCGCCGCGGCGAATGTCTACCTCCCCCTGACCGACGCCCAGGCCCTTCTGGAAAAGGGCGCCGGAAGCGTCAACACCGTCTACCTGCGACTGAAGGACCCCGCCCTCCAGGACAAGGTGAAATCAGAGATCCTTCAAACACTGCCGGGCGTCTCCGTCGCCAGTTCCGATTCGTTTCTTGAGGTGATGGGCGGCGTCTCCCGGATCTCCGACCAGTTCGCCCTGGTCGTTTCCCTCATTGCGTTGGCCGGGGCCATCTTTCTGATCATCAAGACGATGCTCGCCAACCTTGTCGAACGGGCTCGGGAGATCGGCATCCTCAAGGCGGTGGGCTGGACCGGCGCCGACGTCCGCAAGCAGATCATGGGGGAAGTCTTCTTACAGGCCCTCCTGGGCGGCATCGCGGGAATCGTGGCGGGCTACCTGATCTCGTATCTCCTGGGCACCCTCTCCATCCCCGTCTCTACCCCTTGGGAAGTGAACCTCATGCCGGCTTTTGCCAAGGATGCGGCGGCCGCGGCGCAGACCATCCGCCTGCCCGTCAGCCTGTCAGCTTCCTTGATTGCCACCTCGCTGGCCCTGACCCTCGCCAGCGGAGGCCTGGCCAGTTACTTCATGGCCCGGCGGACGGCGAAAATGAAACCGGCCGACATATTGAGACAGTTGTGATGATCCGTTTAAAGAACGTCTGAGTCGCGCAGCCCCCCGGACAGAAGGCATCAATCACCCGGGACAATTCCTTGCAGGTGGATGTTTCGCGGCTCTTGACATTGGTAGGGGCGACGGCGATTCACGGAGCTAGGCAAGCTCCTTACTGCTTGACATTGCCATGACGGTCACTAAATTGTTCTTAATGTTCCCATGGAATCAAAAAGGAGGAAGCGATGAAGGTCTTTGAGGATCAAACGAATGTCATCGAGGTCGGACAAAAGGCCGCCGATTTTCAGATCGACGGTGATCGTTGCCTATCCGACCTTAAAGGGTCCCCGGTATTCCTTGTCTTCTGGAAAACCCTTTGAGGGCGTTGCGGACAGGAGGCTCCTGTCATCGAGCAAGAAATCTGGCAGAGGTTCAAGGATCAAGGGCTGAAGGTTTTCGCCATCGGCGCCAGGGAAAGCAATGAACAAGCGACATCCTGGACGGGACAGCACGGATTGACCTACCCGGTGGTTGCCGATCCGCAAGGAGAAATCTTCCGGCGCTTCGGCGCCGACTCCGTGCCGCATCACGTCGTGATCGACCGGGATCTGCGCATAGCCCTCTCAACGGGGGCGTTTGAAAAGGATTCATTGATCGGGGTCATTGAGAATGCCGTGACCGCCAAGTGAAGGAAGTCGAGGGATTTGCAGATGGCTGGTTGTTGTGACGATGGTTGTTCCCTGGACCGCCTGCGTGAACGGCAGCGCGGAACATTGCAGATGGTGCTCGGCATCAACGCCGTGATGTTCTTTGTCATTGCTGCCGCTGCGCTTTATGGCAAATCCACTGCGCTGCTGGCCGACAGTCTTGATAACCTCGGAGACGCATTGACATATGGCCTTAGCCTTTATGCGGTATCGAGAGACATTACCGTGAAGGCAAAAGTGGCGCTATTTAAGGGAGGGCTCATTGCCCTTGCGGCGACAGCCGTGGCTGTTCAAATTATTTACAAGCTTTTTGTCCCCAGTCTTCCCACCTTCGAGGTTATGGGCGCTTTCAGCCTTCTTGGCCTTGCCGCAAACTCCCTATGTCTCTTTATGCTGTGGCGACATCGCCGCGAAGATGTCAACATGAGTTCTGTGTGGGAGTGCTCACGAAATGACATCGCGTCAAATCTTTCGGTTTTTGTAGCAGCTGGAGCCGTCTGGTTTACAGGAACAGGTTGGCCTGATATCGTGGTGGCACTGGGTCTTGTGTGTCTCTTAATGCGCTCCGCGATACGGGTGTTTTCTTCGGCCAGGGCAGCGCTTCGCGAGGCGGGATAAGAGTTCGCCTGATGCGGACAGTCGGCAAAAAACGTTGCCGACCATTTCTCCTGATAATCAACGCTCATTGCAGATACACATGATTCATAACATCGACTGTTTCCACGAGCGCATGCAGTTTGCATTTAAGGAGCAACTCAATGATTCCCGATCATATTTATCTCGATTTCAACGCCAGCACGCCGATTGCCCCCGAGGTCGCCGAAGCGATGCGGCCTTTTCTCGCGCAACACTTCGGAAACCCATCGAGTCTCCATTGGGCGGGAGCGCCCGCCAAGGAAGCGGTGGAAAATGCCCGGCGGCAGGTGGCGGACCTCCTCGCCTGTCATCCGGGAGAGGTAGTGTTCACCAGCGGCGGGAGCGAATCCAACAACCATGCCCTCAAAGGCGTCTTCTTTGCGTTACGGGAGAAAGGCAACCACGTCGTCACGACGCAGATCGAACATCCTGCCATCCTCAATCCCTGCCGTTTTCTGGAAAAACTCGGGGCGACGGTGACGTGCGTCGGCGTGGATCGGCACGGAAGGGTTGATCCCGATGAAATTGAAAAGGCCATCACCCCCAAGACCATTCTTATCACCGTGATGCACGCCAACAACGAAGTGGGAACCGTCCAGCCGATTGCGGAGATCGCAAGGATCGCGAAGAAATGTGGGGTCCTCTTCCATACCGACGCCGCCCAGTCGGTGGGAAAGATCGCTGCGAACGTCGCTGACCTGGGCGTCGATCTTCTCTCCCTGGCCGGTCATAAGGTATACGCACCCAAAGGCGTAGGCGCGCTGTATGTCCGGGAAGGAACACCCATCGAGCCGCTCATCCATGGAGCGGGTCATGAGTCCGGCAGGAGGGCCGGAACGGAAAACGTGCTGCTTGACGTGGGGTTGGGAAAGGCCTGCGAGATTGCCGGGGACCATCTACAGGACGGCAGCATTTTGAAGCTCAGGGAGCGGTTCTGGGCGCTCCTGCGGGAGGCCTTCGGGGACGGCGTAGTCCTCAACGGCCATCCCGTCCACCGCCTCCCCAATACCCTGAATGTCAGCTTTGTGGGAAAGGCGGGCGGGGCCATCCTGTCCCGCCTGGACGGAGTGGCCGCCTCCACCGGCTCCGCCTGCCACGCCGGAGCGGTGGAACTGTCTCCCGTACTGAAGGCCATGGGCGTGACCGAAGAGGCGGGAATGGGGGCAATCCGTTTCAGCTTGGGCCGCACAACGACGTTCCAGGAACTGGAAAGTGTCGTCCATCATCTCAAGAAAGTCGTCCCTTGCATTGATTAACGAGACAGGCATCGCCCTGTGTACTGTCCAACCAGGCGACACCTGACGACAGTTGTAATGATTCAAGGGCAGGGCTTAAGAATTGAGGTCCCGATCGAGGCTATGTCGATTGCGGTGTCTTTCGGGGGATGACGTGAACCGCCGTCGCCTTGAAGGAGGCGTTAACTTTCTTCCCTTCCTTCAAGCCCAACTCATCGAGGGATTGGTGGGTGACATAGGCCACGATGTCGAACCCGCAGTCGACGCGTACCCGGGTAAAGAGCCCGAGTGGCGTGACCTGCTTGATCGTTCCGGCAAAGACGTTCCGCGCGCTGGACTGCGACGGTTGGTTATTCGAGGAAAGGGTCACCTGCTCCGGTCGGATACAGCACAAAACGCCCTCACCCGTCCGGTGATGTCCAACCGCTTGGATCTCGCCACCCTCCACGGCGGCCGTGAACACTCCGTCGGAGTTTCTGAGAACCCGTCCCTGCAGGACCGTTTCCACCCCTACGAAGGAGGCAACAAATTCATCCACCGGCCGGTTCATCACCTCAGAAACCGATCCGATCTGGGCAATTGATCCCTTGTTGACCACGGCGATTCGGTCCGCCAGCCGGAGGGCTTCCGTCTGGTCATGCGTGGAAGCGATCGCGGTCGTGTGCGTCTCCTGGAGGATCCTTTCCAGATCGCCCGTCAGTGCCTCCCTCGTCGGCGGGTCAAGCGCCGAAAAGGGCTCATCAAGGAAGACGATTTCCGGCCGGGTCACGAAGGCGCGGGCGAGGCTCGTCCTTTGCGCCTCCCCGCCGGAGAGCTTCCGGGCGGAACGCTTGGCCAGGTGACCGACGCCGAACCTCTCCAAATATTCGGGGACCAGACGTGCGATCTCCTGCCGACCGACACCGCGGATCTTGAGACCTGTGGTCACATTGTCGAATACGGTCGCATCAAAAAGAAGTGGCTCCTGGAAAACCATGGCGATATGGCGGCGATAACTAAAACCGCCATCGGCAACGCGCATCCCGCGGAAAACAAGATTTCCGCGTGCAGGCTTCAGCAAACCGGCGAGGGTCAGCATCAGCGTCGATTTCCCGGCGCCGTTCGGCCCGATCAGGGAAAGAACCTGTCCCCGCATTATTTCAAGGACAGGGATATCCAGAACCGTTGCGCCCCCCCGGCGTACCAAGAGTTCCTCGACCTTCAGCAGAATTTCCGGTTGGGTCGCGGCGCTCATCGGGGCCGCTCCCGCTGCTGGATCTGGGTGAGGATCACATTGATGCAAAAAGCCACAAGCATCAGGATGACCGACAGGGCGATGGCGATGTCGAAATTCCCCCGGCCCGTCTCCATGACCGTTGCCGTCGTCAGGACCCGGGAGTAACCCTTGATGTTGCCGCCGACCATGATCGACGCGCCGACCTCGGAAATGACGCCGCCGAAACCAGCCATCACCGCGGCAAGGAGTGGCAGGCGCGCCTCCTTGACGAGGATCCAGATCATTTGGACCCTCGTCGCGCCCAGGGCAAGGATCTGGAGTCGCAGGTTCGCCGGCAGGTGCTGGATGGAGGCCAGGGTGATCCCGGTAACGATCGGAGTGGCGATGACGGCCTGGGCCAGGATGATCGCCGTGGGGGTATAGAGTATCTCAAGGAATCCCAGGGGTCCGCTCCGCCAGAGAAAAATCGTCACGAAGAGCCCTACGACAACCGGCGGGAGTCCCATCCCCGTGTTGATCAGGCTCACGACCAGTTGCCTCCCGGGAAAACGGGCGAGGGCCACGATCGTTCCGGTAGTGATGCCGATAAACAGGCTGATCAGAGTCGCCGTCCCGGAGATCTGAAGAGACAGCAACGTGACCCCCAGGACCTCCCGGTCCAGCGTAAACAGGAGAAAAAAAGCCTTTTTAATCCCTTCGATGATCAGATCCATCCATTACATCCCTTCTTCCGGGTAACGCGAACCTCTGCGGAGCCGGTAACTCGTCGCCCCGGTTCAGCAACCCTCAATTCTGGTATCACCATGCTGAACGTCAGGAGGCTACTTGCCGAGGGCATCCTCTTTCTTGCCTGCATCGGGGAAGAAGAGCGGCGAACCGTACTTGTCCACCCCGTAAGTCTTGATGATCCCCTGAACCTCAGAAGAGACCATGAAGTCGGAGAAGGCCTTCGCACCTGCCGTGTTGACTTTGGGCCACTTTACAGGGTTGACTCTTATCACATGGTAGATGTTCAGGAGGATCGGATCGCCTTCCTTCAGGATACCCAGGCTCATATTTTTTTTCAGGGCCAGATAGGTCCCCCGGTCGGCTATGAGATACCCATTCTTCTCGTTGGCGACGTTGAGGGTCTGCCCCATCCCTAGCCCAGTCTCCTGGTACCACTTCTGCCCCACGGGATTGATACCCGCGGCCTTCCAGACCCCCTTCTCCTTGGAGTGGGTTCCGGAGTTGTCGCCTCTGGAGAGGAAGAGTGCGCCGGCCGCTGCGATCTTTTTGAACGCTTCCGGTGTGGTTTTGGCGCCCTTGATCCCCGCCGGATCGGCAGGGGGACCGAGCACGATGTAGTCGTTGTGCATGACGAGAAGGCGATCGACGCCGAACCCAGCCGCCATAAGCTTCTCTTCAGCTTCGGGGGAATGGACGAGGAGAACATCGGCCTCGCCCTTCTCACCCATCGCCAGTGCCTGTCCGGAACCGACGGAGATCGTCTTGACATAATAGCCCGTTTTCTTCTCGAAAAGGGGGTTCAAGACATCGAGGAGCCCGGTGTCCTGGGTACTGGTCGTCGTCGCCAGGATCAGGTTCTTCTGTGCAGGTGCCGCCCAGACGGGCAGCGTCATGCCGGTTGTCAATACCGCGGCGACGAGCACCGCCCCCAGAATCGTCTGCATCTTCCGTTTCATGCTCTTCTCCTTTATTTAAGATTATTGCAAAGTTATTACTTTCCCGTTTTCTTGCGCCAGGCGTCTGAATTGGGGAAGAACATCGGCGCACCGTATTTATCTTTTCCGAAGTCACGGATGATCAACTGACCCTTCCCTGGATCTGTCGCCCAGGCCACGAACCGCATCGCAGCCTCCGCGTTGACACGGGGGAATTTTATCGGATTGACTGGGATGAGGGACATGAAATTCAGCATCGCCTCGTCGTTCTCCACCAGGATGGGCAGCTTGATCTTGTCGCCTAAGGCAAGATAGGTTGCCCGGTCGATCACCGTGTAAGCTTGCCTCTCGTCGGTGTAAAGCAGGGTCGGTATGTTCCCTGTGGATCCCTTTTCGTAAACGATATACCAAGCCCCGGCGGGCTTCACACCTGCCCCCTTCCAGAGATCCATTTCGGCCACATGGGTCCCCGATTGGTCCCCACGGGTGATGAAGGTCACCCCTTTGGCGGCGATGGTCTTGAGCGCCTGTGCCGCCGTTTTCATCCCCTTGATCCCCGCCGAATCAGCGGCCGGCCCCACGATGACGAAGTCATTGTACATCAGGGGAATACGCTGCATCCCGAAACCGCCCTGGACGAAGGTTTCTTCCAGAGCCTTGGCATGGGCCAGAACCAGGTCGAACTGACCTCCTTCGGCCATTTTGAGGGCCGCGCCCGTCCCGGCACCCACATGCCTCACCCGGATGCCTGTCTCATTTTCGAATCCCTCCTCCAGCGCCCCGACGATGCCGGCGTCGATCGGACCGATCGTGCTGGCCAGGAGGACAAATTTTCCATCCTGCGCCATCCCCAATCCAGGGCAGAGAAGCAGCAAGGCAAACAACCACATCACCCAATTTTTTTTCATTTGACTCTCCTTTCATTTCCAACAGCCGAGGCTTTGTTCCTTTTCAAATATTGGGTTTAAGCTCTGTCAATTAAGACATAATTACGTATGCTTATTTCCCCTTGCCCGTTACTGTGGCCAACTTGTTTCATCGTTCCGTAATCCACAATAACGAGGGGGACTATGATCAAGAACGTATCAAGGATTTGAATAGAGAATTTTCCCTGCTTGCCGGAAATCGTAACCTCTTAGTTTTTCCACCTGCTTACGAAATGCTTCCCCTGTGAGCACCTGCACCAGCGCCTGCACGCCCTGCTGGAAGAAGACCGACTGAGCGAGGATCATGTCGAACCGCTCCTGGGTGATGGGTACAAAATCGAGCCCGAGAAGGCTGGACACCGCTGAGGTGGCGATGCCCGTATCGGCCCCCCCGGAGAGAATCGCCAGACCGACCTCCATATGGGTGGACACTTCCTCATCGTAGCCGTCGATGCTTCCGGGCATGATTCCCACTTTCTGCAAGTTATAGTCGAGGAGAAGGCGGGTCCCCGAACCGCCCTGACGGTTTATTAATCGGACCCCCTTGCGGTTCAGATCTTTAAAGCCAGTTATACTCTTGGGATTTCCACGGACGATCACAAATCCAAGCTCACGGAAAAAGAGATTGACTACCACAGGCTTGACACTCGGGGCCAGCTTCTCCAGGTAGGGGATGTTGTACTCTCCAGTTTCCGGATCGAGAAGGTGCGACCAGGCGATGTCCGTGTAACCCTTCTCCAGGGCGATCAGCCCCTCCGTGCTGCCCGTATTCGCCGAGAAGATGAAAAGCGCGGGATGGGCCTTCCGCAGGCAGGTATAGAGGATGTCGAGAACTGGATCGTTACTGCCCGAGGCCAGCAAGGCCCCGGTGATCCTATCGCTCTTCTGGCGCGCCTGTTCCAGCCCCGATTTGGCATTCGACTCAATCCAGGCATCAATCATGTTTTTCGGAAAAAGCCACTTACCTGTGACCCGCGTGGCCGGCATCCGTCCCGTTTTGATCAGGGCGTAGACCTGCTTTTCGTGGATGTCCAGGTAGCTGGCGACCTCCTTGGTGTTCATCAATTCGCTCGACATGAAGATCCCCCTTCAAGGTTAAGGGAGCCTAGACGAAGGAAACTGAAAAATCAAGATGAAAAATGACGAAATATAACTTCAAAATACTGCTTCATACTAAATCAGACTATAGCACCGACATGACGAAACAAACGGTTAATTATAACATTATTGACATATTCCGTGATCTTCCCTATCTTGCCTGAACACACGTTATCCGCAGATGAACATCAGAATCGAGACAGGACCCGAGGAGAGTAGACAACATGGAAGTGAGCGCACCGAAAACCCGAAATCGCTACGACCGGATGGAGTGGGCCGGGGCCTTCGGCGACCTCGGCACCCTGATCCCCTTCGTGGTGGCCTACATCACGATCGTGAAGGTGGATCCCTTAGGACTGCTGTTGATGTTCGGCATTGCCAAGATAGCCTCCGGCCTCTATTACCGAACCCCCTTTCCGATCCAGCCCATGAAGGCCATCGGCGCGGCGGCTATCGCCGGCGGGATCAGCCCGGCGGCCCTTTTCGCCTCAGGCCTCACCACCGGACTTTTCTGGCTTCTGGCCGGCGCGACCGGGGCGATCCGGCCGATCGCCAAGCTCGCCACCAAGCCGGTCGTGCGCGGCATCGTGCTTGGCCTGGGCCTCTCCTTCATGCTGGAGGGGGTGCATCGCATGATCTCGGCGCCGCTCCTGGCGGGGATCGCCCTCGTCGCCACCTACCTTTTGCTTACGAACCCGAAGATTCCGGCCATGTTCGTGCTACTGCTCATCGGCGGCGGCGCCGCGGTGATCATGGACCCGAAACTCCTGTCCGAACTGGCCCAGGTCCATATCGGCTTCAAACTGCCGGCCTTCAGCCTCTCCGCCATGACCTGGAATGACGTCATCACCGGCACCCTCCTCTTCACCCTGCCCCAGATCCCCCTGACCCTGGGGAACGCCGTGATCGCCATCACGGCCGAAAACAACGAGCTTTTCCCGGACCGGAAGGTAACGGAAAAGAAGGTCGCCATCTCCCAGGGCATCATGAACCTGATCGCCCCGCTCTTCGGCGGCGTGCCCATGTGTCACGGCGCGGGCGGGATGGCGGGCCACGTCCGCTTCGGGGCCAAGACGGGCGGGGCGCTGGTAATCCTCGGCAGCCTCGTCGTTTTGGTCGCCCTCTTCTTCAGCGATTCAGTGGCCATCTTTTTCAGGATCTTCCCCAACGCGATCCTGGGGGTGATCCTCTTCTTCGCGGGTTCCGAGCTGGCGATCGGTGTCCGGGACATCGGGGACAAGAAATCCGATTTCTACGTGATGCTCATCGTTGCCGCCTTTGCCATGTGGAACATGGGCGCGGCTTTCCTGATCGGCGTCATTCTGGACTCCTCACTGCGGCGGGACTGGATCAAGATATGAAACAAACCCCTTCTCGATCCGACAGGAAAAGCACGCAGTCGCAATGAAAAGACAGCCCCTCTTCTACATTTTCATATCCGCGATCTGCTTCGGCATCAGTCCGCCCTTCGCCAAAACGCTCCTCGTCGCGGACATCTCCCCCATCGCCCTGGCCGGTCTCCTTTACACGGGGGCCTTTCTCGGCCTTTCCCTCTATTCACTGGGCCGAAGGTCGCTGTCGCCCCGCTCTGATGTGACCAGGGCGTCGTTGCAGGGGAAGGACATTCCCTGGCTGGCCGCGGCCACGCTCTTCGGGGGAATCATCGCCCCCATCTGCCTGATGTTCGGGCTGAGCCGCACCTCCGGATTTTCAACCTCGCTATTGCTCAACCTCGAAGGGGTCGCCACAGCCGTCATCGCCGTTCTGTTTTTTAAAGAGAATGCCGGGAAGCGGCTTTGGTGGGCGCTCGCCTGCATGACCTTGGCGGGAATATTCCTGGGATGGGATGCCAATCGGGGTGAGTTCAACGTGACGGGACCGTTGCTGATCGCCTTGTCCATGGCGTGCTGGGGCATCGACAATAATGTGACCCGGCACATTGCCGCCCGGGATCCGATACAGATCGCCCTTGTCAAAGGACTCTTTGCCGGGACGACGTCCCTTTCACTGGCCTATCTCCTCGGAGTGGGGATACCGTGGAATCTCAACACGATCAAGGCCCTGCTGCTGGGCGCCTTCAGCTACGGCGTCAGCCTCGTCTTCTTCATCAAGGCCCTGGAGGGGCTGGGCTCATTCCGGACCGGTCTGTTCTTCAGCCTGGCGCCCTTCATCGGTGCGGTCGCATCGCTCATCCTGCTCCGGGAATGGATCGGGTGGGTCATGTTCCCGGCCGCAGCCCTCATGATCACGGGTCTTTGGCTGATGGTCGAGGAGGAGCATTCCCACCTGCATGTCCATGAAGAGGCGACGCACGCGCACCTGCACACCCACGACGATCTCCACCACCATCACGATCATGACGGCGCAACGGACAAGTCCCATGTTCATGAACACACCCACCAAGCGGAGTTCCACGCCCATGCGCACTGGCCGGACACCCATCACCGACATGTGCATAAGGCATGAAGCGCCCGGCGACCGGTGATATTACAGCATTCAACGGTCTGAGACATGACAGGAATCCCGCCAATGCTGGTATCCGCGAATCCCTGCCGCCCCTTCTGAAGGATGTTTGAACTGATTAACGCCCGCGACTTTCCCCACCTCGATCAGTAGCGACGTTCTGCGAATCGCTTTTATCAGGCCCCGCTGCAAGGCGTCTTCGAGTCGGCGAGGCGACGCCGGAAGCGGGGAAAGAGGCGGAACGCCGATACCGGCACCCGCAGGCCAGGCTGAAACCGTCAATATCGTATCCGTCGATGAGAGGATGATTGAGGCAGAGGGGAGGCACATGAGCTGATCCGACCGGGAGGTCAAGGGGTAACGGCATGCTCCCGGATCGCCTTTAACACACCCTGGGCAATTTTCCCGGGACGCTCGCCCACACCGGAGATCTTGGGGTTCTCAAGGCGCGGGTCCACTTCGAGCACCTTGTTTTTGGTCGCCACGGACACGCCGTCGTGCGTCAATCCACGCAGGGTGCCGCTGATCGGCGCATAAAGCGGCGTGACATCCACATGGGCGATTACTTCCCCCTGCGAGACGACTTCCCCGATCTGCCGAGCGGTGTGAAAGATACCGTCCACAGGGGCGTACACGTACCGGTCGCGGCCATGACCGGCGATGGGGTTCGGTTCTCCTTCCAGGGGGCGCGTTGAACCATGGGTGATCACGTCGCCGAGCTGAGTTCCCCAGGCCGTTTCGATGGCCAGATGAAAATTATCCCCGGCAATGCAGTTCGGCCCCAGGCCAATGGTCAAGGGGGCAAGGTGGAGTTGCACTTCCGGCTTTTGCCGCTTGCGCATCCGCGCATCCACCAGGACCTGGGGAGCAAGAAGGCCGGGCAACTGCGTGAACTCCAGCGTCGTCAGCGGAATGACCGACCTTTGGGAGACAAGAGCGATCAACGCGGACGCATCCGCCGCATGGCGCGACAGAACCCCTTCCAGCGTGGCAACCCCCTCGAAGATGGCATCGCTAAAGGCCATCTTTCGGCGCGTCGTGGTGGGTTGCGGAGAATCATGCAGGACCACGCTGTAGCCGGCCTGAAACAACCTTAACGCCACCGCCGATGCAATATCGTTGCTGCCTCGAACAAGGATCTGTAAATCCGCTTTCATAAAGTCCCCCGGCATGAAGACGATTCCCGTTTCCTGGAAATAGGACAAGCATTGTTGCCATCAATGCTGTGTTATTTATAGCACAGCCTAACGCCAAAAGTCGATTAATACACCTTCCCTCCACCCTTATCGGAACTACCCTGCATGGCCATGGTTCTTTGGCCAGGGTTTTAGAGCGCCCGACCGGACAGACTCGACCACAGGGAGAGGCTGACCGGCACCCTGGAATCCGCGCAGCGGTTTCGAGGGCGAGGGCGCGAATCAGGGAGACGCGTCTCGTCCGGAGCGAAGCGGAGGGCGAGTCACGACGACCGAAAAGAAACTAATCACCCGCGGCTGCCTGTCTCCGACGAAGGAGGTGACAGGCAGCCAAGCGGGCCACCACGGCGCAGGAGGCGCAGCGTCCGTGGTTTTACGGCGCGGAGCCGACTGCGCAAAAGCCCGTGAACCGGGGCGTCGCGAAGCGAGGTCGCGCCGGGAGCGGGCAAAGAGAAGAAAACCGGAGGGCCTGGGCAGTCAGCGCGCAGCGCCTGTCTGCCTAGGCCCGGAGCACCAAGCAAAGGCGGCCGAGCGGAGCGTCCGCGGGTTTTATGCGGTCGCGGAGCCGGCCGTAGCGCCCGAGGACCGGCAGTCGGAGCATAGCGACGCGGCCGGGACCGGGCAACAGAGAAGTACCAAATGCCGGAGGGACGGGCCGGGCGCCGCGCAGCGGTCGTCCGGCCTGGCCCGGAGGCAGCAAGGGAGCCCCACCGGGGCGGACGGGCGCGGATGCAAGCGGCCGGAGGGGCGACGCGGAGCGCAGCGCAGCCCGGCCCCGACGGACGATGGCAACCGCGAGGGAGGGCCGGGGAGAAAAGCGCGGCAGGCGATGCACCAAGCCGGCAGGGAGCGACGCCGCGGCGCGACCCCGGCGACTGCAACGCCGGACGCCTACCGAACAGATCTTTGAAACGAGCACGCAGAACCAGCCGAGCATGGAACACACAAAGCATGCGGCCGGGAAAGAGAGCACCGCGCGAGGATCAGCAAGGGCGGTGCCGAGCCCTGGGGCAGAGGAATGGGCCGGCGACGCCCTTGCCTGAGCGCGGAAGGAAAGATGCAGGCGGCGTGACAGGGCTGGAGCAGAGGAATGCCCTGGCGCGACGCCTGCCTACCGCCTGATGGGGTGGCGGGCGGGAATTCCCCCGCCGGGGGAGACAGGGGGGAGCGGGAAAAGATGCAAGGGGCGTGACGGCCGGCCCTATGGCCGGCGCGGCCCTTGCCTACCTCATGTGTTTATCAAACCTTGATATGCAGAACCGGCAGCCCCAGGTGCTGGCGCTTGGTCTCGCCGTAGAAACGCGTTTGCTCCCTGACTGTCGGCACCCCCCTTTTTCCCGCGCCCTGTGTCTCGATGGCATGGGAGCCACCCAAATGGAGCGTATGTTTCCCATATTTGCTGCTGAGTTCATCGATAGCGGCATAAACGGCCCTGATCTTTTCTGCCTTGACGGGATCTTCAAAGAGGGCATATTGCGTGACCGTGTCGGGGATGAGCTCCAAAAGAACAATCCCGGTAGCCCTATAAAGCACCCCTCCCCTGAATAAATCATGAAACGCCTCGTGCAGGAGATCGGATAGATCCAGCGGCTGGCTGGACGGGCGGGAGATCTTGATTTCGCAGGCAGCGCTTTCGAAGTTTTGTTTCTTCAGGATGGGAACGATCTTCTTCGGCGCCAGTTGATAGCGACAGGCCTTGATGCAGGCCGATTCCAGGTTTCTCAGCAGATGGGCAAAGAGGTAGTCCCGGTCGCTGGTCGGCGGGGCAAAGGTCTTCATCTTGCTGATCGAGGCGTAGACGCTCTTTTCCTCCGTCGTGACGGGATAGACGGACTCACCCCGCAGCTCCTGCCAGGTCTCGACGCCCGGCTTCGTGAATTTTTTCCTCACCGTCGCCTCGGGCAGCCGGGCAAATTCCAGGGCCGTTCGAATCCCCAGCTTGCTCAAGTAACTCGTGGTCGCCGGACCGATGCCCCAGACCTTCTCCACCGGCAGGTTCTGCAGGTAAGCGGCAATTTCCCGGCCTGGGATAAGGGTCAGGCCGTTCGGCTTCCGGTGCTTGGAGGCGACCTTGGCCAGGACCTTGGTGATGCTCAACCCCACCGTGACGGT
>JAKAFS010000035.1 GCA_021817825.1 Deltaproteobacteria bacterium
CCCTTTTGTTCCTCCTCGATTCCACACCCCGCGGATACCGCACCGGAAATCTGCTCATACATCTGCAGGGCTCGCCTCGCGTGGGGGAGGTTGCGCTTGTCCTCAGTTGACAGCTTATCGGGGGTTTCCTTTGCCTTATCAACGAGCTTCCCGGCAGATTTCAGCGCATTTTCGCCCACAGTCGTCATCTTTCCGGTCGTTTCATCAATCACATCCTCTGTCCCACCGGAGGAGAAGGGCTTCAGTACCAGGTCGAGGTCTTTCTTGAACTGGTCCCGTTTCTTCCCGCTCAGTTCGGCCAATCCCTTGGCAAAGGCAAGAGCACCTTCCCGGCCTGCCTTTGTCGCCGCTATACGCTCGGACGGGCTTTCGGCTTTCGATACTCCCAGAAGCACCCGTTTCCCTTCCTTGTCGACGAGGCTTGACGGAAGTTCCTGCACTTCTCGAACCTTACGTTCCGTATCGCTCATCGGCGCGACGCCTTCGTAGGGAACATCCTTGGACTCTTTCCCGGTCCTGGTCATGGTCCACTGCTTCTTGTAGAGCTTCCCGTCCTTGCCGCGGAAGGGTTTCTCGGCGGCATTCATGGTGTCGACAGCGGTTCGCTGAGTGCGCTCGTACTCCATAAACTTCTCGGGGTCCGTGTAGGGCTCGACAATTCTGAGCATGTCATTAATATTCTTGGTGGGAATTGCTCCATACTGCCTTGAAACAACCATGTGCTTTACGTCTTCGGGGAAGTCTGTCCATTTCTTGCCGTCCGGGAAGGTCATTTCTGGCTTTTCTTCTCGGTGGAAGACCATCATTTCATCGCCATTAGTGACGAGCTTATTGTAACCTTCCGAAAGCAGAGACCATGCTGGTCGCTCATCACCGTTCTTTGCCAGGGCGTCAGCGACTACATAGGTGCGCTTAAAATTTTTCGCCCGTTGCTGCGTTTCCTTCTCGCCAATCTCCAGATCAGCCACCTTCAGCTGCCTCTCTCCAAGATTCTTCTGTTGCGTGCCAAGTTCCATCTGCTGCGCATGGCTCTCTCCGGCGCGTGTATCCTGGTTCTTTCTGAGCGCGAGTTCTTCCTTTCGATATTTTTCTTCTTGTGCCCTCTCCGCTGCTCTCACACCGAGCTGGACACCCTTGTTAAAACCTTCTGTCGCACTGTCCCAAAATCCTGCCATGGCCATTTACCTCTCTTTCTCTCGGGTCATTATCGCTGCTTCCCACCCAAGGCATAGTTTTCACCGTATGAGCTGGCAAATGCTCCTCCGGCCTGACCCATCATGTTACCCAGGAACCCCATAAACCCGGCGCTGGGGGTATCTTTCGACGAAGAGAGGACCCGCGTCGCCAAAGGCGCGTAGGTGGAAGCCGCTCCGTTGTACGTCTGGATCGCCCTGGTTGCCGGATCTGCGTTGTTGACGGTATTGATTCCTCCGGTCCCTACGGTGTTCTGTGTCTGCTTCCCGATTGCCATCCCCAAACGGGCATAGTTTTCTTTTTCCGCCGCATCCTTCTCCGCCGTTCTGGCTCCTGCAACTCCTTTTGCGGTTTCAAGGGATGCCGTGTTTTCGGCATTCACGAAGGCGGAACTTGTCGGGTCTATTCCGTATCGGGATGCTTCCCGGCGCCTTGTCTCTCCGCCGAGCTTTACGGCCGCCTTCACTTCGTTCGATGCCGAATCCATCCGGTCGTTGACGTTGACTCCTTCCAGCGATTCCTTGTAGAATTTCTCTGTGACCGGCTTTTGTCCCTCGAGATCCGCCTGCGCCAGTTCCGTGGCCGCCGGAAGAAGTTTCCGGTTACCCGCCGCCGCCTCCTGCTGATACTGAAGCTGTTCTTTCGTGGACGCAGACATGAAGGGAAGGAGGTCGTTATTCGCCTTGGCGACCTCGATCTCGTAGTTCTGGAAGTAGTCCTTGTATTCCTTCCACTGGTCCTCGGCCATGGACTGCTGTCGGTCCGCAATCTCGGCCATCTTTGCCGATGCTACCGGATCGTAATTGTTGTTCGCCGTTGTGGTGTTGCTACCGCTCTTTCCCATAGTGGCCCCTTTCTGCGTAGAATACCTGCTAATACTTAATGATCCAACTCATGGCGATATAGGGGTCCATAATCGCCTGAGTTGCCGATCCTGCCGAGCCTGTCGCCCCTGTCCCTGCTGCCCCTGTTGATCCATGGTTGTGGGCTTCTGATGCATTCGCCGGTCCTGCACTATAGGTCGCCATGCTAACATTATTGTTGGAAGTTCCAGCGAACGGCATGTTTTTTGGCCCACCACCATTGTCTGTGTACACCACATTGTGATCATGTTGGGGCAAACCACTTTGCGCCGCCGTCAACGTCACGTCCCCTGTCGTATGAGTGTGGCTTGCTCCCGAATGGGTATGCGCGAGGTTCGCCGTTTCCGCCCCGGCTGCCTGGCCGATCGACGTAGCAGCCGCCACCCTCGATGCCGCAGATCCGCCCAGGTTATCAAGTCCGATCGGTGACCGCCCCCTCATATCAGGGAGATTGAACGTGGTCGACCCGTCGCCTGCCCCGTAGTTCGTACCGACAATCGCAAAAAGGGCCGTATAGGTGGTCCTGGAAACTGCTTGCCCGTAGCAGAGCAGCCAGCCGGTAGGAGCAGAGGCCCCGGAATAGGGAAGTGCGACGCCAACAGGAACCGGGTAACCAGACGCCCCTCCAACGGACATGGCGCCCCCGACGGACATGGTACCGCTCACGGTAGCATTGGTAAGGTCCAGTCTTTGAGCCGCCCCCCACCATGCCTGCTCTTGCGGATATCCGGTAATGGTAACGGTACCTGCCCCGGTAAATATCTGATACGGACCGGCCCGCGGCGGGGTGGCAAGAGTGAGTGTCTGCCCCGCCGATACGGAAATAAGAGATCCCATAGGGATTTCCAGCTGCGTAGTAGTGGGAATGGACAAGCTCGTCCCGAGGGTGTAGGTGGTCGCGGTTCCGGTTCCGGTATGGGGGGCCGATATCGTTGCCTTTTGGCTTCCGATGGCATCCACAAGGGATTTCAGGGACCTGGTGTTTGTCGTTACCCCCTGGTCCACCGCCGAAGCATCCGCGACATAGTAGTTACTGTTGATATCCGCTGACTTCGACAGCTGGTCCAGGGCGTTCTTGGTTACCCGTACCTCTACCAAAGATCCGGCGGCGAAAGCCCTGGCCGAAGTTCCCTCCTGGGCGCGCACAATCGTCATGGTGTTTGACGAAGCAGTGCGAGCCGTTACCTTGACGATTTCCCTGTTTCCGGAAGAATCTACTATGGTGGCCATGAAATAGTGGGGCGAAGCGACGGCGGGGAAGCGGTCCCCATGGCCGGAGGTGACGGTCAATGAGGTGGCGCCTGCAGAGATTCCCCCAGCATCAGCGATAACCGACGTGGCATTGTTCGCCCACTGGATCGTGGCTGTTGCGGGTGTGCACCATAGGAATAGTGCCGCAACTGCAAAAAGAATTGATACTCTGAAGTTTATTCTCATTTTGATCTCCTTTCTATGAACCGTTTTTAAGTTATGGCCATCCTCCAAGATTTCGCTCTCTACTGCGTCCGCGTAAACGGAACTATGGAACCACCGACCTTTTCCATAATCACACCTCTCTTTCTAAATTTGTCTGCTGTTTCCCTTGTGAGTCCTGGAATCGCCCTCATTCAAGGTCTGTCCGCTTCCAATCCGGCGGTTGCTTATCATCGTTGAAGTCACGAAAGGCCTGCGTCGTTACATCAAACCGCGCATCAATGATCCCCGTCGGTCCGTTCCTGTCCTTTGCAATGTGGATTTTAACCGTGCCTTGCACTTCGCCTTTGTAGATGAAAGCGATAACATCAGCGTCCTGCTCGATAGCACCGGATTCCCGAAGGTCTGAAAGCTGGGGGGCTTTGTTCGCCCTGTCGTCAACCTTTCGATTTAACTGTGACAGACCGATAACAGGGATGTTCAATTCCCGGGCGATCCCCTTGAGCGTCCTGGAGATTTCCGCCACTTCGCGCTCCCTGGTTTCATAACGCCCGTTCGCCCTCATCAGCTGCATATAGTCAACGAGGAGCAACCCGATTTCATGATCTGCCTTGACCCGCCTCGCCGTGGCCCGAAGTTCCGCCGGCGTCATATCGGTACCGTCATCGATGAATAAAGGGATTGCTCCCATGGCTTCCGTGGCCCTGGTGAGCTTTCCCCAGGCGTCTCCGAAGACCGCCCCGCGCCGTAGCTGGTGTGAATCAATACCGGTTGCCCCGGATAGCATCCGGACCATGAGGGTAAGAGCTGGCATTTCAAGCGAATGTAAAAAGACGGGCGTTCCTTCCTTCGCGGCATGGTGGGCAATGCTGATTGCCAGGGCAGTTTTCCCCTCTCCGGGGCGCCCGGCAAGGATGAACAATTCCCCCGGCTGTAATCCAAGCGTTATTTCATCTAGCTTTCGAAGGCCAGTTGATATACCGGTCAGAGCGTCGCCGCGCTTGCTCCGGTCCTCGATCATGGCAAAGGTCTGCTTGGCAATATCGCGGGCGGTCTGAATGCACCGTTTCCCCTTGGACATTGAAAGCGACAGGATGGTCTGTTGCGCTTCGGAAACAGCCTCTTCAGTGCTTTTCTCTGATGAATAAGCACCATCCATCATCTTCGACGCCGCGGCGATGATGGCCCGATCGATGGATTTCTCTTTAACGATCCTGACATAGTGGGAAACAATCAAAGGAGATCCGGCATTGTCAGCCAGTTCGGAAAGATAGGCTAAACCTCCGATCTGTTCCAGGCGCCCTTGATCCCGCAGGGCATTGCTCAGCGTGACAAGGTCTACCGGTTCGTTCCGGTCGGTCATGGCCAGGATGGCCGAAAATACCTTACTATGTACTACGCTGTAGAAATCGCTCGCATCGATCACTTCAACAACAGCGCCCAAAGCTGCATTGTCCGTTATGATGGTCCCCAAGACCGCCCTTTCGGCTTCTATGTTGTTCGGGGAGATCCGGTTCATGCTCGTGCCTCCATGGCTCTTTGGCAGTGAATGC
This sequence comes from Deltaproteobacteria bacterium, assembly GCA_021817825.1. Taxonomy (GTDB): domain Bacteria; phylum Desulfobacterota; class Syntrophia; order Syntrophales; family UBA5619; genus JAKAFS01. The sequence goes on from JAKAFS010000035.1 coordinate 5,024, forward strand.
ACCCCTCGCCATAGAGATCATTTTTGACTACCAACTCCCGGCCGCAGCGGGGGCATTTAAGAGAATGAGAGAAGGGAAACGGTGTCGCTGTCTTCGCGTCTCCATTCATTTTTAATAGAAGCTGATCGAATTGCTTCCTCAGCTTTGCCGAGGAAAGGATGTTATTCTTCCAAAACGGGTCGGACTGGCACCACTCAATCACGCGCCGGATATCTTCCGGTGTGCGGTGATCGATCCGGATCATCTGGTCAACGTCTTTCGCCCATGTCTGGATATTCGGCTTTTTGTGCTTCGGGTTACGGGAGAGAATTTTTTCAAAAAGAAGCTCCGAAAGTCGAACCTCGGCAGAGTTCGACAAGAAGGGTTTTATTTCTTTTCCTTCTTTTTCTTCTTGTTCCGGTACCATCTTCGGTCCGTTTTCAGTATCGTCTTCGGTATCGCTTCCCTGATATTTTTCATAATTTATGATTAGAATTAAATTACTTACACTTGTTTTTTTCGGTACCGTTTTTTCAGATATTTTGCGTGAAACTTGGGAAAGTCTCGTCAGCTCTGAGATGAAGCGCCTAACCTTGCCTTTTGACCACTGCCACCGTTCGGCAAGAACAACTTCGGAATATCCAACTTGGCCGCGCTCCACGGCAACCATGATGCCTCGTCTTCGAATAAATCCGGTCTTATGATTAGCCAGGAGAAGGAGGTCAACCCATGCCTGCGCCCGTGTGAATGGTTCTGATAGCCAGTCAGCATGATCCATGATAGCCCTGTGGAGCTTTATCCAGCCGCTATTTTCCATCGCGCAGGGCCTCCTCATTCCGGCGGAACATCTCCCTGCACAGCTTTGAGAAATCCCCAGGGGGGATTTTATCGATCGGGAAATCATCGCGGATCAGTATGTATTCCGCCGAGAGACCGATCTTGAAATAGGATTCAAGATCGTGCGCTATCGCTGCCGGGTCGCTCTTTGGGGTGCACGTGGCCATCACTCCGGATCTCCCAAAAGTGCCGCCTCTTCCCTTAACCGCTTTGCATCGACCTCATGGCGATCGGCATCCTCCCGGAGAAGGATCGCGGCCTGATCATGAAGGAGTGCACGGCGAAGGAGCTCTTCACGGGGTGTCATGACTGCACCCCCGAAATCAAGGCGCGGATGTCTTCGGCCAACCAACATGTCACACGTGGGGATATTTTCCGGGGTTGGGGATACCGGCCTTCCTTGACTCCCTCCCACCAATTCGAGCGCGAGACCGGCACGAACCGAAGGACTTGTTTGATCCGCAGAAGACCGGTTTGGGGAAGTTCTTGTACATCAGGGACTTTTGAATCTTTCGACATATGTTGCCCTCCAATATTGTTTCGTTGGGGGCATCATAACGGGGAGGGATATCTTATGTAATGATTTCCATGAAGGATTTCATGAAATCAAAGAAGGATTTCAGTATTGATTATTCCAGCTGCTTAATTTTTTTAATTAAATTATAGACATTGCGCGAATCTTTGTATCTACATATTTTTTCTATTTCATCTCTGATAGGTTTTTTTTGGCCTTGTGATAATTTCTGGTAGCCGTCAATACCTCCGCACTTCTCTAATACCTTTTGCGCCCGTTTTATATTTCCGGTCCCTACGTCAGCACTCGCCCTACCCTGGTTCTGTTGATAATTGACACGCCGCGCGGCCTCCTTCGCGTTAGCCTCTGCCAACTTCCGTTCAGCGTGCCGCAATTTCTTTTCCACATCAGGGAGCAAGGCATCATTAATGTCCCTCAAGAAATTCTCAAACTTGGCCCCTGGAAACACCTCAGCAGGGTCTTGCTCGTTTTTGATGAGCGCTTCCGCAACCTTTCGCTTTTTTCGAGCCTCAGATAGGGTTACTTCGGGGTAGTTGCCGAACGCAAGTACACCATATGTGTGCACGCTCATCTTATCCAGGAGGGGATATATGAAGCGCCACGTCTTGCCCTCGGGGGTAACAAGGAGATAAAACCCGTCACTGTCAAAAAGCTTGTACGGTTTGCCCTTAATTTTCGCCGTTTTGATTTTGAGATCCGTCAGCGCCATCATCTTTCCATGGGCCGATGCGGCCGGCATTTGGCTTTTCGCTTCTTTTTTCCGCTCAGACTGCTCAACCACCGGATCTGCATGCCCTGTTATGGGGTCGTAGGGCCGCATGTCCTTGCGTTTCGCCAGGGCTTCCGACCATATGTAAATGTGTCCCGATCCGTCCTGAATCAGATACCTTCCGTTTGAATTAAGTTTATTCTTTATGTAATTTTCGTGATCGTGGGAGCTATCTTCTGTGATCGATCTACCGGATTCTTTTTGCATTGCTGTTCCTCGCAATGTGTCCCATGGTTAAATGAGGGGAAACCGGCGGAACATTCCGGCTTGTCGGGTGGCCTCCCTATCCCCTCGCCTTTCTATCAGCCTTTCGCCGTCTGTAACGGTATCACCACGGCGCCGGCTTTTAGCCCATCGAGATAATCCGCCCACTTCTGCATCATCTTCTTGCGCTCCTCAAGGTGTGCTGTCCGATTGTAGGCCCGGCCATTCGGGTCTTTGACAGCATGCGCAAGCTGATGCTCGATGAAATCCGGCCGCATCTGCAGGACCTCATCGAGGATCGTCCTGGCCATCGCCCGGAAGCCGTGCCCAGTCATAGTGTCCTTGTCGTAACCCATCCTGCGAAGAGCGGCGAGAATGGCGTTGTTTGACATCGGCCGGGCAAATGACCTGCCCGATGGAAAGACATACTTGCTGGCGCCGGTCAATTCCTTCAGTTCAGTCAAGATCACCACTGCCTGGCGGCACAGAGGGACCATATGTGACTCTTTCATCTTCATCTTAAGCGCCGGGATGTTCCAGACTGCTTCGTCCAGATCCATTTCAGCCCATTCTGCGTTGCGCAGTTCCCCAGGACGGACAAAGAACATAGGGGCAAGCCTAAGGGCTGCCCTTACGACATAATGGCCTTCATAGCCGTCAAGAGCTCTGAGAAGTGGCGCAACTTCTTTCGGATCTGTGATCGCTGCATGATGCTTTTCTTTGAATGGTGTCAATGCGCCCCTCAAGTCGGTGGCCGGATCTCGCTCCGCACGGCCTGTGGCAATGGCGTATCGAAAGACCTGGCCACAAACAAACCTCATCCTGTGGGCTGTATCCAATGTTCCCCTTGATTCGATCCGACGTAAAGCCATCAATAGCTCAGGAGCCTTGATTTCTTTTATAGGGAGTTGGCCCAACCAGGGGAAAATGCTTCTCTCAAGACTCTTGATCATCTTGTCTGCATAGGCAGGAACCCAGACAGCAGACTGTCTGTTGTGCCATTCTCGCGCAATAACCTCAAAAGTCTCCGTTTCTGCTATCGCCGCTTGCTTCTGAGCCCTTTTTAAAGCTCCGGGGTCTATGTCATGGGCAAGCTTCTGTCTGGCTTCTTCTCGCCTTTGCCTGGCATCGGCAAGGCTGATTTCTGGATAGGTGCCAAAGGAAAGCTTCTTTTCCTTCTCGTCGAAGCGGTATTTGAAATGCCAAAGTTTACCGCCGGAGGGAGTAACCAGAAGGAAAAGGCCCCCTCCATCATAAAGCTTGTATGCATTATCTAGTGGCTTTGAATTTCGGACCTTGACTTCAGAAAGCGGCGTGATCCTTTTAGGCATGATGCATTCCTCCCTTTTGGGGGCTTGCAAATTGTTTGGGGGCTTTTATACCGTGAAGCGGCCCCCATAAACGCAGGATGTTGATGAATCTTATAACATGGTATTGGACGAATGACAATAAAAAACCCGCTATTTCTAACGGGTTTTTTACTATATCGGACTATATCGGATTATCAAATGGTAGGCGGTACTGGGATTGAACCAGTGACTTCTACCGTGTGAAGGTAGCACTCTCCCGCTGAGTTAACCGCCCAAGTGGGGTATCCTATATCCTAATGGAATCTCCATTTCAAGGGAAAAATCACCACTGCGACCGTTACAGCAGATTTTCATGATATTCCGGCGGCAACCCGGCAGGGCCCGCTCTCTGCACCAAATGTTGTCATGCCGGACTTGATCCGGCATCCAGTCCAGCCCTGGATTCCCGCTTCCGCGGGAAACACCCATGCCCAGTGGGGCACCAGGTCGGCATGAAAGTATCTGTCACTCTCGCGAAAGCGGGAGTCCAGAAGTTCTTTTGAATGGATTCCCGCTTCCGCGGGAATGACAGAATGGGCATTTATCGTTGCGGAACAATAGCGCGGTTGATTCGCTCAGTCGGTGAGAGTGATCTTCAGGGTGCCGCCCCGGCCCAGGAGGTCGTGGAGGTGGATGTAGCCCTGTAGGCGGTTGGCCGCATCGGTCACGGCCAGGGTCGTGATCTCGTCGCGCTGCATGTATTCGATGGCCTGGGCGACCGAGAGGTTCTCCCTGACCGTCTTGGGGTTGCGCGTCATCAGGGAAGCGATGCGTTCCTTGTGGAAATCTCGACCGGTGCGGACCAGCCGCCGGATGTCGCCGTCGGTCAGTATCCCCAGAAGGGCGCCGTCGTTTTCGGTGACAAGAACGAATCCCTTGTTCTTTTCATCCATTTCCCGAATCGCGTCGAAGAGCAGCGCTTCGCTGCCGACGCGGGGAATCAGCTTGCCGCTGAGCATGACGTCCCGGACCTTGGACCGCAGGCGTGAACCGAGGCTGCCGCCGGGGTGGAATTTGTAGAAGTCCTTTTCCTGAAAATTCCGGCGATGAATCAGGGCGACGGCCAGGGCGTCTCCCATGGCGAGGGCTGCCGTGGAGCTCGAAGTCGGGGCCAGGCCGAAGGGGCAGGCCTCCTTGGCCACCCCTACATCGATGACGACATTGCAAAGCCGGGCCAGCGTCGAAGTGAGGTTCCCCGTAAAGGCGATGCTCGGAACGCCCAGTTCGCAGATGCGGTCCATGATCATGTTGAGTTCCGTCGTTTCCCCGCTGTGGGAAATGGCTAAAAGGACGTCTTCCTTGGTGACGATGCCCAGATCGCCGTGCAGCCCTTCCACGGGATGGAGGAAGAGGGCCTGGGTGCCGGTGCTGGTCATGGTGGCCACGATCTTTCTGCCGATCAGGCCGGATTTCCCGATGCCGGCGACGATCACCCGCCCCTGGGAACGGTAGATCATATCGACGGCCTGAACAAAAGAGTCGCCTACCTTGTCGATGAGGTGGAGGATGCTTTCCGCCTCGATCCGCAGCACTTCTTTGGCCTCAACAATGGAACGGTCCTCACCCATGATGCTCTTTGCCTCTCTGTCTCTCTCTTCAACCTGACGGGACCCGCCTGAAAGGCGAAAACCTCGTTGCGACGGGACGCTATCAGAAATCGACGCCCCTGACAAGGCCGTTTTTCTGCGGACCAACGCATAGGGATTGACACCCCGGCGGCCACTCCCTATAATCCCGAGGCACTGGAAAAGGAAAGGTCCGGGGAAGTCATGGCCAAAAAGAGCGGCAATTGGCAAGGGGTCCTGGGAGCGGGAGCGATTCTGCTTTTCGGCGTCCTGATGCTCTTTCGCCTGGGAATCCCGGACAAACTCATCTCGGGCGCCGATAAAAAGACGGCGACGGTTCCGGTAAAGACGTCCACCGGGGAGGTCTGAATGAATATCCTGCAAGAGGGGCGGAAGATCGGTTATGCCCAGCGCAGCGATATTGCAACGGCGACGGGGTTTCGCTTTTCCGAAAAGATCTTCATGCGGATCAACACCCTGGGGGTTTCCCAGCCCCTGACGGTGCAGACGACGGCGGATCTGAAACCCGACCGGACGCTGGCGAGTTTCCATTTCGATCTGCGATCGAATCTCTTTAAGTTCAATGCCAGCGGCGAGGTGAAGGGAAAGCAGCTGAACGTCCGTCTGGGCAACCCGGTGGAGGAAAAAATCAATACCATCGAATTGTCGGAGCCGCCTTATCTGGGAGGCGGAATTCTGGAATTCGCGGGAACGTCGGGACTTCGGCCCGGAGAAGGGAAAACCTTCCCGGTCTTCGATCCCGCCTCTTTGGGGCAGCGGCCGGTGCGGGTCACCTTCCTTGGTGAAGAACCCTTGACCGTCATGGGAAAAACCCAAGCGGCCAAGAAACTGTCCATCGATTTCATGGGAATGCGCCAATACGCCTGGGTGGCAAGCGACGGCTCGGCGCTGCGGGAAGAGGGGATGCTGGGGATCGTTCTTACGCGAGTCACCCGGGAGGAGGCGCTGGCCGGGCTCGCAGGGGAGTTGAGCGCCGATCTGACGGAGCTGGCCTCGACCGTTCCGAGCAAGCCCATCGACGCTGCCGGCCGCCTGCGATTATTGAAGGTCAGGCTGAGCGGATTTTCCGAAGAGCCGTTCTTTCTCGACGGGGGAAGGCAAACCTTTCGTAACGGTCAGTTGACGGTTCGCCGCGAGTCCCTTGCCGGTACTCACCGCCAAACAACAGGCGAAGGTGGCGATCTTGCGGCATCCCGGAAATCGACCCCCTTCATTCAGGCCGATCATCCCAAGATTCGCCGGCAGGCGGCAAAAATCGTGAACCCCGACGATCCGGACGGCGTGAAGGCCGACAAGCTCCTGGCATGGGTCTACAAGAATCTGGAAAAGCGGCCGGTCCTTTCGGTTCCCAGTGCGCTTGCGACGCTGGAAAATAGGATCGGCGATTGCAACGAGCACGCCGTGCTCCTGGCGGCGCTGGCCCGGGCGGCCGGGCTGCCGGCCGAGGTCGAGGCCGGGGTCGTCTATCTGCGCGGCCGTTTCTTTTACCATGCCTGGAATGTGCTTTATCTGAAGGACCGAGGGGGGTGGACCACGGCCGACGCCGTCTTCGGGCAGCTGCCCGCCGATGTGACCCATATCCGCTTCGTCCGCGGCGAAGCGGACCGCCAGCTCGATCTGGCCGGGCTCATCGGCAAATTGAAGGTGGAAATTCTGGAGACGGAACGATGATCGAACTTGCGAACCTCACCAAGCGCTACGGATCGACCCTGGCCGTGGACCATCTGAGCCTCTCCGTCGGGGGCGGCGAGATCTTCGGTTTCATCGGCCCCAACGGCGCCGGCAAGACCACCACCATCCGCATGCTGGCCGGCGTCCTGGGTCCCACGGAAGGGACGGTGACCGTCGGGGGCATTCCCATGGCGACCGATCCGGAAGCGGCCAAGCGGCTGATCGGTTTTATCCCCGATCGCCCTTTTCTCTACGAAAAACTGACCGGTCTGGAGTTTTTGCAGCTCATTGCCGATCTGTACGGTTTCGACAGCGCGCTGGTGCACGACCGCTCCCTGGCGCTCCTGAAACAGTTTTCCCTCTATGACTGGGGAGATCACCTGATCGAGGCCTATTCCCATGGGATGAAGCAGCGGCTGGTGATCGCCTCGGCGCTTCTCCATGATCCCAAACTCATCATCGTGGACGAACCCATGGTGGGCCTCGATCCGGCGGGGATCCGGATGGTCAAGGATCTGCTCCGGGAATTGGCCGGCCTAGGCAAGACAGTCTTCATGTCCACCCACACCCTGGAGATTGCGGAGGATCTCTGCGACCGGATCGGGGTGATCCATAAAGGACGGCTTGTGGCCCTGGGGACCACGGGCGATTTACGGGGAACGGCGCGCCTCCGGGAGGGCGATCTGGAAGAGGTCTTTCTCCGGCTGACCGGGCAGGAGGCGTTGTGAAGGAATTGTTCGCCCTGCTGCGGCCCCGTCTTCTTTCCTTCAAGAACGGGAGCGCTTCCCGGTCCGCCGCGAACCGACGGATCCGCATCCTGCTCTTTGCGGCGATCGGCCTTGCCTTCTGGATCGGCGCTTTTCTCATCTTCTATCGGGTGCTCCACTACTTTCAAGGGATCGAGGAGTTCGGCGACATCCTGGCGAGAAAGCTCCTCTCCATGGTTCTGCTCACCTTTTTCTCCCTCCTTTTGTTCAGCAGCATCATCGCCTCCCTTTCCAAGCTCTATCTGAGCCGGGATCTGCTTTTGGTCCATTCGCTTCCGGTGCGGGCCGACAAAATCTTTCTGGCCCGCTGGTTGGAAAGCACCCTGGACAGTTCCTGGATGGTGCTCCTCTTTTGTCTGCCGGTCCTGCTTTCCTACGGGATCGTCTATCAGGCGGGTCCTTTCTTCTATGCCGCGGCGGGGACGGCGATGCTCTCTTTGTGCCTGATCGCTTCGGCCTTAAGCGCGCTTGCCGTCATTGTCGCTGCGGTTCTCTTGCCGGCCGGCCGGATCAGGGCGGTCTTCGTCGTTTTCGGCCTCCTTTTGATCCTGGTCCTGCTCTTCATCTTTCGGCTCATGCGCCCGGAAAGGCTGGTCAATCCGGAAAACTTCGCCACCCTGGTCCTCTACCTTAGGGAGATGGGAACCCCCGGATCGCCCTATCTTCCCACCACCTGGATCGATGACTGCCTCAATGCCGCCCTTGCGGGACGAAAGGGCGACGCGCTGTTCCATCTGAGCCTGGCCTGGAGCGGAGCGGCGGCGCTCCTTTACGTCGTGACCGGGACCGCGCGCGTCCTTTATTTTATAGGCTACACCAAGGCCCAAACCACGGCGGAACGGCTCTTTGCGCCGAGCCGCAACCGGAAGGTCCGCGAAAGCCGATTTCGGAAACGGTTCTCCGGACCGGTCTGGGCTTTGGTCCGCAAGGAATTCAAAACCTTCTTTAGGGATCAGACCCAGTGGCCGCAGCTCTTTCTCATCGCCGGCCTGATTGCCATCTATCTGTACAATTTTTCCGTATTGCCCCTGGGGCAGGCGAAGATCAAGACCGTCTACCTGCAAAATATTCTCTCCTTTTTGAACATGGGGCTTGCGGCCTTTGTTCTGACCGCGATCGCCGCCCGTTTCGTCTACCCGGCGGTCAGCTTCGAAGGCGATGCCTTCTGGATCGTCCGGTCGGCGCCGGTTTCGCTCAGGACCTTTCTCTGGGTCAAATTTGCGGTCTACTATCTGCCTCTGCTGTGTCTTGCGGAAATTCTGATCGTCAGTTCCAACCTCCTTCTGGAGGTGACCCCTTTCATGATGGCCCTGTCGATCGTCACGGTCTTTTTGATGGTGCCCGGCGTGGTGGCGCTCGGAGTGGGCTTGGGCGCCGCCTATCCGGACTTTCAGTCCGAGAATCCCGCCCAGGCGGTGACCAGCTTCGGAGGCATGCTCTTCATGCTTCTGGCGGCCGGGTTCATCGCGGCGGTGATCGTGCTGGAAGCGGGACCGGTTTACCAGATCTTCATGGCCGACTTCCACGGCCGGGTCCTCTCCGTCCGGCAGTGGCTCTGGCTGGCCGGATCTTTCAGCTTGGTTCTGCTTCTCTGCGCCCTGGCCGTCGTCGTTCCCATGCGGCTCGGCGAAAGGCGTCTTAGGAAATAGTTGAAGGGATGGAGCAAATCTGATAGACGGCCTGACATGAATATCACTTTTTTTCCCGTGAAACCTTACCGCTTAGACGAATATTTCCGGCCCGAGGCGCGGCGGTGAAGGCGCTCTTTCTCTCCGACGCCCACCTCCGGGGGACCGACGGCGCCGCCTATGGAAAGATCCTCGGTCTGCTGGAACGAATCCGGGGCCGGGGCGAAGCGGTCGAGCCGCAGGCGTCGGTCGATCCACTGATAATTGATCTCCTCGTTATTGCAGGCGATTTTTTTGATTTCTGGTTCAGCCGGGGGGAGGTCATCTATCCCGGCTTTCGGCTGGTGGTCGAGCGGATCGCCGCCCTGAAACGCGAAGGGGTGCGGGTGGTTCTCTGCGAGGGGAACCACGACTTCTTTCTCGGCGATTATTTTACGGGTAGGCTGGGGATCGAGGTGGCGCCCGATGCGGTGGAGCTCGATATCGACGGGCTGCGGGTTCTGGTGTCCCATGGGGACACTGTGGATCGCGACAACCTGCGTTATCTGGCGCTGAGAAAATTTCTGCGGAGTCCCTTTGCCTTTCGTCTACAGCGGGCGCTGCCCCTTGAGTTCCTCTGGCGGTTGGCCCGTTTCAGTTCCGAGTTGAGCAATGAATCGTCGGAGGCCTCCCAGGACCGGCTGGCCGCCGTCATGCAGCGCTTTGCACAGGGAAAATTTCGGGAGGGATACGATGCCGTGATCCTCGGCCACTGTCACAAACCGCTTCTGCGCGACGAGACCGTCGCCGGCAAGGCCAAGACCTTTGCGACCCTGGGCGATTGGAACGGACACGATACTTTTTTGCTTTATGCCGACGGTCGATTTTCTCTGGAGCGGCTGGCGCGCCGGCAGTGAAGCGCCAGTGGAAAAACGGCAATCCGTCGCTTCCCCGGGGGCGTTCTGGCCCGGAACTTACCGCCTTCCCATTGAGAAGGCGCTCAGGAGGAGGCGCAGTCCCGGGGATCGCCTTTGATCTTTTCGATGGCATGTCTCAGCGCGGGCATGAGGACGGCAAGATTTTCCCTGGCCCCTTTCGGGCTTCCCGGGAGGTTGATGATCAGCGTCCGTCCGCGAATGCCGACGACGGCGCGGGAGATCATCGCATGGGGGGTGATGGCGGCGCTCGCGCGACGCATCTCTTCGGCCATCCCGGGAATCTGGCGGTCGATCACGGCCAGCGTGGCGTCCGGGGTGACATCCCTTGGGCTGACGCCCGTGCCGCCCGTCGTCACGATCAGATCCACCTGGCCGCCGTCGCTTTCCTTCCTGAGGGCGGAGCGGATCTGGTCCTGCTCGTCGGGAATGATCCGCCGGCCGACGATATCGATTCCTGCCTTTTGAAGCATGGCCGTCAGCTCCGGACCGCTGAGGTCTTCCCGCTCGCCCCGGGAGCCCTTGTCGCTGACGGTAATGACAACGGCCCGAAATTCCATCTTACGCCTCTTCCTCCTTCTTGGATTCGGCGATGATCTTGTCGGCGATGAAGGAGGGAACCTCCTCGTAGTGGGAATGCTCGTAGGTGAAGGTGCCGCGGCCGCTCGTCATGGAGCGCAGATCGGGGGCGTATTTGAGAATTTCCGCCAGGGGGACCTGCCCTTTGATGATCTGGTGGTGACCCTGGGAATCCATTCCCAGCACCTTGCCCCGGCGGCTGTTCAGATCGCCGATGACGTCGCCCATGTACTCGTCGGGGATTTCGATCATGATGTTGACGATCGGCTCCAAGAGCGTCGGCTTGCACTCGAGGATGCCCTTCTTGAAACCCAGGGAGCCGGCGATCTTGAAGGCCATTTCCGACGAGTCCACCGTGTGGTAGGAGCCGTCGGTCAGGGAGACGCGCAGATCGACGACGGGATAACCGGCGACGACCCCTTCCGCCATCGCCTCGACGATGCCCTTTTCCACGGCCGGCCGGTACTGCCCGGGGATCACGCCGCCGACGATCTTGTCGACGAACTCGAAGCCTCCCCCCCGCGGGAGCGGTTCGATGTCGAGCCAGGTGTCGCCGAACTGGCCGCGTCCGCCGGACTGTTTCTTGTACCGTCCCTGGACGGTCGTCTTTCCCTTGATCGTCTCCTTGTAGGGGACTTTGGGGGTCTTCAGAACGACTTCCAGACCGAACTTCCGCTTCATCTTTTCGACCGTCACTTCGATGTGGATCTGGCCCAAGCCCGAAAGGATCATCTCCTTGGTCTGGTCGTCGCGGTGAAAGGAGAGGGTGGGGTCTTCGTCCGTGAGGCGGTGGATGGAAGAAACCAGCTTGTCCTCGTCGCCCCGGGATTTGGCCTCTACCGCAAAGGAGATGATGGCGGGAGGCGGCTCGACGGGCTTGTAGACGATCGGAGACTTTTCGGCGCAGAGGGTGTCGCCCGTGGCGGTATCCTTCAACTTGGCCAGGGCGGCGATGTCGCCGGGAATCAACTCGTCGACGGGCTTCTGGGTCTTTCCTTCCAGGAAAAAGAGATTGCCGATCCGCTCGGTGCTCTTTCGGGAGGCGTTGTAGACCGTCGAATCGGAACGCAGGGTCCCGGAATAGACGCGGAAAAGGGTGAGCCGGCCGGCGTAGGGGTCGGCGATGGTCTTGAAGACCAGGGCGGAGAAGGGCGCCTTCTCGTCGGGCAGCCGTGTTTCCTCTTCTTGGGACCCCGGTTTGGCGCCCACGGCGGCGCCGCGGTCCACCGGCGACGGGAAATACTGGACCACCGTGTCCAGGAGCGAAGAAATGCCCGTATGACTCAAGGCCGAACCGCAGATGACGGGAACGAGGCCGCCTTCCGCGACTCCCTTGCGGAGGCCGCCCTTGAGATCTTCCGGTGAAAGCTCGCTCCCTTCCAGATATTTGTTCATCAGTTCATCGTCGGTTTCGGCGATGTCCTCGATCAGGATATCCCGGTATTTTTTGACCTCCGCGGCCATGTCGGCGGGAATGTCGGCGGATTTGGTCGTCTTTTTATCGCCGTCGAAGATCAGGGCCTTCATTCCGATAAGGTCCACGACGCCCTTGAAAGCGGCTTCGGACCCAATGGGCAGCGTGAAGACTGTCACCTTTCCCCCCAGGCGGGAGCGGACGCTCTCCAATGCCTTGGTAAAGTCGGCCCGTTCCCTGTCCATCCGGCTGATGAAGACGAGGCGGGGAAGCTTGAATTCATCGGCATATTCCCAGACCTTTTCGGTCTGGAACTCGACGCCGCCGACGGCGTCGACCATGACGACCGCTTCGTCGACGACTCTCAGACAGCTTTTGGTGTCAAAGGCGAAATTGGAATCGCCCGGCGTGTCGATGAGATTGATCCGATGCTTATCCCAATCGATGTTGTTCGTGGCGGCGCTGATCGATATATGGCGTTTCTGTTCTTCAGGCTCATAGTCCATGGAGGAGGTGCCTTCATCGACGCGGCCCGGCCGGTCCGTTTTTCCGGAAATGTAAAGAAATGATTCGCAAAGGGTGGTCTTGCCGGTTCCGCCGTGACCGATGACGGCAAGGTTTCTGATGGATTTGGATTCGTACTTTGACATGGATGCTCCTTTCTGATGGACCAGAGTGAGAGTTTCTATGTGCATGAGGTCTTTAGCGTGACCGTTGCTGCAAAGTCAAGACAATTTTAGGTGAAATTGGGGGTGAAAAATCGCTGCTTGACATTTGAGTCGATTGTGGTAGTTTCCAGCCTCAACCGTATTGACGCAGCCGAAGTCAAGGATATGAGAAAGGAGGCTCGATGCCAAAGGATTTCTATACCCTCCTGATTTTACCCAAAAAAAGCAGTTCGGCGAAAAAGATATGTCTTTCCGGCGCGCTAATCAAAGGCGTGTCTATTTTCCTGACGGTCGTCCTGATCTCCCTGATGTACTTTTCCTACGATTATATCCATATCAGGAGGGAGCAGCGGCAGCTCGCCCAGCTGAAGCAGCAGACCGTCGAGCAGAAAAAACAGATTGAAGGGCTGATGGGCCGGGTCAACCAGTTTGCGGCCAAGATGGAGGAACTGAAACAATTCGATAAAAAAATCCGGGTGATGGCGAATATGGACAAGAGCCGCGATAAAGAGCAATGGCTCGGAATCGGGGGGCCGGTCAGTGCGGAAAACCGCTTAAATGCGCAACTGGCCGCCGATGACAAGGCCCTGATCGCCGGCGTCGGCAAGCAGGTGGATCGCCTCCTGGCCGAGGCCGATTCGCGGGAGCAGAGCTTTACGGACCTGCTGGTCTTTCTGAAGAAGAAACAGTCGATCATGGCGGTGACGCCTTCCGTATGGCCCGTGATGGGATGGGTCACTTCCGAATTCGGCTGGCGGTTGGACCCCTTCAGCAGTGAAAGGGAATTTCATAAGGGGCTGGATATTTCGACGAAGCTCGGGCGACCGATCGTGGCGCCTGCCGATGGGATCGTGGCGGAGGTGTCCTATCAGAGCGACGTGGGGCAGATGATCCGGATCGACCATGGACGCGGCATTTCCACCCTCTATGCGCACCTTTCCAAGGCGACGGTCAAACCGGGGACGGCGCTCAAAAGAGGCGACCGGATCGGCAACGTCGGCAATACCGGCCGCAGCACGGGGGCTCACCTGCACTATGCCGTCATACTCAATGGCGTACTTGTCAATCCGCGGAAATACTTGAATTAATCCTCGCCAGGGGAAGCAAGGACATTCGGCCACCTGAGCAATGAATCCGCCGGTCATCGCACCGGCTTTTTTTTGAAGGAACCATCCTATGATCAATGCCATTTTGAAAAAAGTGTTCGGAAGCAAGAATGACCGGGAATTGAAACGCCTCTCTGTGATCCTTTCGGAAATCAATGCCTTGGAGCCGGCCATGAAGGCGGCCAGCGATGAGGACCTGAAAGCGAAAACCCCTTATTTCCGGGAGAAGCTCCAGAGCGGATTGTCCATGGACGACATCCTGCCCGAGGCCTTTGCGGTCGCCCGGGAAACGGCCTGGCGGACGCTGCAGATGCGGCCCTTCGATGTGCAGATTCTCGGCGGACTGGTCCTCCACGAGGGGAAAATCGCCGAAATGAAGACCGGCGAAGGAAAAACCCTCGCCGCGACGATGCCGCTCTACCTGAACGCCCTGGCCGGGAAGGGCGCCCATCTGGTCACCGTCAACGACTACCTTGCCAAACGCGACGCCACCTGGATGGCGCCGATCTATAATTTCCTCGGCATGAATGTGGGCGTCATCGTCCACGGCATGGAGGACAGCGAGCGACGGGAAGCCTATCACTGCGATATCACCTACGGAACGAACAACGAGTTCGGCTTCGACTATCTGCGCGACAACATGAAGTTCAGCCTCGACGATTACGTGCAGCGGGAGTTCTTCTACGCCATCGTGGACGAGGTGGACAGCATCCTGATCGACGAGGCGCGTACGCCGCTGATCATATCCGGCGCCTCGGATGAATCGACGGACAAGTACGCCCGGGTGAATCAGGTCATTCCTCATTTGCACAAGGACAAGGATTACACGCTCGACGAGAAGAGCCGCACCTCCGTTTTGACTGAAGAGGGGGTGGCCCATGTGGAGGAACTGCTCAAGGTCTCCAACCTCTACGAGGCGCGCAACATGGACATGCTCCACCATGTCAATCAGGCCCTCCGCGCCCATACCCTTTTCAAGCGCGATGTGGATTATCTCGTCAAAGAAGGGAAGGTCATCATCGTCGATGAATTCACCGGACGGGTCATGCCGGGACGGCGTTACAGCGACGGGCTGCATCAGGCCCTGGAGGCCAAGGAGCACGTGAAGATCGAGCAGGAAAATCAGACCATGGCCTCGATCACCTTCCAGAACTACTTTAGGATGTATCAAAAGCTCGCGGGAATGACCGGTACGGCCGATACGGAAGCGGAAGAATTCGGCAAGATCTACAAGCTCGAGGTCCTGGTGATGCCGACCAATATGCCGATGGTCCGGAAGGACCATGCGGACGTGATCTACAAGACCGAAAAAGAAAAGGTCACGGCGGTCATCGAAGAGATCAAGGCGCTCCATGAGGCGAAACGGCCGGTGCTGGTAGGCACCATCTCGATCGAAAAATCCGAATTGTTGAGCAAGCATCTCACCCGGGCGGGGATCAAACACCACATCCTGAACGCGAAAAACCATGAACGGGAGGCGGAGATCATCGCCCAGGCGGGCCAGGCCGGACAGGTGACCATTTCCACCAACATGGCGGGCCGCGGGACCGATATCAAACTGGGCGAAGGAGTGGCCGCCTTAGGAGGGCTCCATATCCTCGGAACCGAGCGGCATGAAAGCCGCCGGATCGACAATCAGCTCCGCGGCCGTTCGGGACGACAGGGGGACATGGGGTCTTCGCGCTTCTTCCTTTCCCTGGAAGACGATCTGCTCCGGATCTTCGGCGCCGACCGGATCTCATCCATCATGGACCGGATCGGCATGGAGGAGGGCCAGCCCATCGAGCACGGCCTCATCTCCAAGGCCATCGAAAACGCCCAGAAGCGTGTCGAGGGACAGAATTTCGACATCCGCAAGCATCTGCTCGAATACGACGATGTCATGAACCGGCAGCGGCAGGTGATTTACGAGCAGCGCAAGAAGGTCCTCAAGGGAGAAGATCTCTGGAGCGACATCGAAGAGATGCTGGAGGAAATGGTCGAAGGGATCGTGCCGGAATATGTCGACGAAAAGCAGCGTCCCGAAGAGTGGGATCTCAAGGGGCTCGACGAGCGGGTCCAGCGCAGCTTCAGCGTGCGGCTGAACCTGGCCGGCCGGGGGGCGGAGATGGCGCCGGCGGACCTACAGGATGCGATCGTCGCGGAAGTCAAGAGGCATCTCAAAAGCAAAGAAACGGAGTACGGAACCCCCCTCATGGACTACCTCATGAAGGTGATCATGCTCCAGTCCATCGATTCGCACTGGAAGGATCATCTGCTCTCCATGGACCACCTCAAAGAGGGGATCGGATTGCGGGGCTACGGCCAGAAGGACCCGGTCCGGGAGTACCAGAAGGAGGGTTACGACATGTTCATGGACATGATCGCCCGGGTCAAGGAAGATACGGTCGAAAAACTCTGCCTGGTTCAGATTCGCCGTGAAGAAGAAGTGGAAAAGATAGAAGAAAAACAGAAGCAGAACTACATCATGTCGCGGGGGGAGGACACCCCGGCGGCGGTGACGGTTAAAAGAGACGCGGCCAAGGTGGGGCGCAACGATGCCTGTCCCTGCGGCAGCGGAAAGAAATACAAGAAATGCTGCGGCCAATAGGCGCCCGGCGGTCGGGCTGAGGAAGGAGTCTTATGAAATCGGAAGAGGCGTACCGGGTGCCCGGTTTTTCGGCCAACGGGATCCATGCGGGCATCAAAGCGGATGGGCGGCCGGATCTGGCGCTGCTCTATTCGACCCGGCCGGCGAAGATTGCCGGGGTTTTTACGACCAACTGCTTCAAGGCGGCCCCGGTGCTGCTGGATCAGCAGCGGATCAAGAAAGGGCTCGCTCAGGCGGTCATCGTCAACAGCGGTTGCGCGAACGCGGCAACCGGCGAGGAAGGCTTTGCCGATGCCCTGGCCGTATCGAAGTCCGCATCGCAGGCACTCGGGATCGCTGATGATTTGGTGATGGTCGCCTCGACGGGCGTCATCGGCCACCGGTTTCCCCTCCCGAAGATCGAAAACAGCATGCCGCGGCTGGTGACCGGGCTTCGGGAAGAGGGGATAGCCGATGCCGAGGCCGGGATCATGACGACGGACCGGTTTCCCAAGATCGCCCTTCGCAAAGGGCGCTTCGGAAACAGGGAGGTCACCCTCTGCGGGATCGCCAAAGGGGCGGGCATGATCGAACCGAATATGGCGACGATGCTGGCCTTTGTGATGACCGATGCGGATATCGAAGGGGAGGCCCTCGATGCGGTGTTTCGCCGGTCCGTCGCCAAGAGTTTCAACGCCATCACCGTGGACGGCTGCATGAGCACGAACGACACGGCGCTCATCCTCGCCAACGGGGTCGCCGGCAATCCGCCGCTCAAGAAGGGGGGAAAGGGGCTGTCCCGTTTCGGGGATCTGCTCGGAGACCTGCTCGGCGAACTGGCCCGGGGAATGGTCCGGGACGGGGAAGGGGCGACCAAACTCATCGAAATTACGGTGGAAGAGGCAAGGACCCTTCAGGATGCCAAGCGGGTGGCCTATGCGATCGGCAACTCGAATCTGGTCAAGACCGCTTTTTATGGAGGGGACCCCAACTGGGGACGGATCATCTCGGCGGCCGGTTCCCTCGGCATCGCTCTGCCGGTCGAGAAGGTGCGCCTTTTCTTTGACGGTGTTCCCCTCTTCGCGCAGGGGAAGGGGGTGCCGGGCAGGGAAAAGGAACTGGCCGCCATCATGCAGCAGCCGGAGATTCATCTGCGCATCGCTCTGGGGATGGGCAGCCGCTCCTGGACGATCTGCGCTTCCGATCTGACCTTCGATTATGTCAAGATCAATGCCCATTACCATACCTGAAAAAGCAGGGCCGGGGCGATTTTGACTTGATTAATTAAGATCTTTATGTTATCAGCCAGCACAATTCACACACCTCCGGATTGCCGGGCGTTGCTTTTCCGTCGGAAAGGTTCCCGGGCAAGATGAAGGGGGTGGCGGAAAAAACAAGGAGGCGTTAAGTATGGCAAGTATTTCGATGAAGGCGTTGCTTGAGGCGGGCGTTCACTTCGGTCATCAGACCAACAAGTGGAACCCGAAAATGAAGCCCTATATCTTCGGGGCGAGAAACGGGATCTATATCATCGATCTCCAGCAGACCGTCGGACTTTTTCAGACGGCCTATCAGTTCATCGTGGACACCGTCGCCCAGAACGGGGAAATCCTCTTCGTGGGCACCAAGAAGCAGTCCCAGGAATCGATCCGGGAAGAGGCGGAACGCTGCGGCATGCCCTATGTAAACCAGCGCTGGTTGGGAGGGATGCTGACCAATTTCACCACCATCAAAAAGAGCATCGATCGACTCAACAGCCTCGACCGGATGTTTGCCGACGACAGCATCAAGGCCTTTCCCAAGAAGGAAATCATGGGGATGCAGAAGGATAGGGACAAGCTGCTCAAGGTCCTGGGCGGAATCCGCAGCATCAAGGGCGTTCCCAAGGGGATCTTTGTCGTCGATCCGAAACGGGAACAGATTGCGGTGACCGAAGCCCGGCGCCTCAAGATTCCCATTGTGGCCATGGTGGATACGAACTGCGATCCGGACCTGATCGATTACATCATTCCGGGAAACGACGATGCCATCCGGGCCATCAAGCTTTTTTCGAGCAAGATGTCCGATGCCGTTCTGGAGGGTAAACGGCGCTTCGAGGAGCGCATTCAGGCGGAAAGCGATAAGGTCAGCGGGGATGCCGCGCCGGTAAATCCGGACAACGGAGAAGCGGACGTGCCGGAAAGCGTCGAGATGAAAGACGCCGCTGCCGGAGTGAATGCATCTGCCGGCCAGGAACATGCAGAGGAGGGACGGTAAATTGGAAATTACATCCGTAATGGTGAAGGAGTTAAGGGTCAAGACGGGCGCCGGGATGATGGACTGCAAGGAGGCCCTCTCCTGTTCGGAAGGCGATTTTGAAAAGGCGATCGACTATCTCCGGAAAAAGGGGATGTCGGCGGCCACGAAGCGCTCCTCCAAGGCGGCCAAAGACGGCACGGTCGGCTCTTACATCCATATGGGCGGGAAGATCGGCGTCCTGGTGGAATTGAACTGCGAGACCGATTTCGTGGCCAAAACCGAGGATTTTCAGAACATGGCCAAGGATCTGGCGATGCATGTGGCGGCCTCCAATCCGCTCTACGTGAAATCGGACGAGATTCCCGCCGACGCCCTGGAAAGGGAAAAGGAGATCTACCGGAGCCAGCTCGCCGAAGAGAAGAAGCCGGAAAAGATCTGGGACAAGATTCTGGAAGGCAAACTGAAAAAGTATTACGAGGAAGTCTGCCTGATGGATCAGAAGTTCATCAAGGACACGGACATCACCGTCAGCACGCTCATCAGCAATATGATCGCCAAGACCGGGGAGAACATCGTCATCCGGAGATTCGTCCGCTACCAGCTGGGCGAGGAGCAGAAGTAGCCATTCATGGATCAGCCTGCTTACCGTAGGGTGTTGCTGAAGTTAAGCGGCGAAGCCCTGTTGGGGAAGATTACCTTTGGAATCGATCCCCAGGTCGTCGGCTCGATCGCCGCCGAGATAAGGGATGTCGCCGCGCTGGGCGTCCAGATCGGCGTCGTCATCGGCGGCGGCAATATCTTCCGGGGCATGGAGGCGAGCGCCAAGGGGATGGACCGGACGACCGCCGATTACATGGGGATGCTGGCGACGGTCATCAACAGCCTGGCCCTGCAAAGCGCCCTCGAGCATATCGATGTGGCAACCCGGGTGCAGACGGCGATCGAGATGAAAGAGGTCGCCGAGCCTTACATTCAAAGAAGGGCGATCCGCCACCTGGAAAAGGGGCGGGTCGTCATTTTTGCAGCCGGCACGGGGAATCCCTATTTCACGACCGATACGGCGGCCACCCTCCGGGCGGTCGAGATCCGGGCGGACATCATCATCAAGGCCACCAAGGTGGATGGCGTTTACGACCGCGATCCGGTGCGCTATGCCGATGCTGTCAAGTATGAAAAAATAAGTTATACCGATGTGTTGACGAAAGATCTGAAAGTAATGGATTCAACTGCAATCTCCCTGTGCAGGGATAACGGCCTGCCTTTGGTCGTCTTCAATCTCCTCAAGGCAGGGAACATCAAGCGGGTCATCTGCGGCGAAGCCGTGGGGACCATCGTCGGAGATTGAGTCATGAAAGAATTGATTTTTGACGAACTGAACGAAAGCATGGACAAGGCCATTGCCGGTCTGGAAAAATCTTTCAACAAGGTTCGCACCGGGAGGGCATCGCTTTCCCTCCTGGAGGGGATCAAGGTCGAGTACTACGGGACCGTAACGCCCTTGAACCAGGTGGCGTCGCTGTCGGTTCCCGAGAGCCGGCTGATCGTGATCGCCCCCTGGGACACTTCGGTTCTGGGGACCATCGAAAAGGCGATCCAGAAATCCGACCTGGGATTGATGCCCAGCAACGACGGGAAGCTGATCCGGCTGGCCATCCCTCCGCTTACGGAAGAAAGGCGGAAGGAACTGGTCAAGGTGGTCCGGAAGATGGCGGAGGAGTGCAAAGTCAAGCAGCGCAACAGCCGCAGGGACGCCAACGAGCAGCTCAAGGTTCTCAAGAAGGACAACGAGATCTCCGAAGACGAACTTTACAATTTCCAGGAAGAAGTCCAGAAAATCACCGATCGCTACATCCAAAAGGCCGACGAAGTGCTGGCGGCCAAGGAAAAGGAGATCATGGAAATCTGAGCATCGCCGAAAGGTGCGGATTGAAAGCGGGGGGCCCGGAGTGGCTCCCCGCTTTTTTCGATCTGCATTGAAAAAAAGCCGGCAATGTGGTAGGCGAAGTCTGGACAGGAAAATCAAAAATGCTGAATGATTTGCGGGAGAAGATGAAAGAGATTGATCCCGAAAGATTGCCCCGCCATGTGGCCATCATCATGGACGGCAACGGCCGCTGGGCGGAAAGCCATGCGCTGGGGAGAGTCATGGGCCACCGGAAGGGTGCCGAATCGGTCCGGGTGGCGGTCAAAACCTGTCGCGAACTCGGGATCCGCTACCTGACGCTCTATGCCTTTTCCACCGAGAACTGGAACCGTCCCCAGACCGAGGTCAGCGCCCTCCTCAAACTGCTCGGGGAATATCTGGACAACGAGGTGCAGGGGCTGATGGATCAGGATATCCGGCTGGCGGCCGTCGGCTGCCTGGAATCCCTCGGCGAATCGGTCCTTGCGAAGCTTCGGGAGGCAACCGCAAGAACGGCCGGCAACCAATCGATGGTCCTCAATCTGGCCTTGAGCTACGGCGGCCGCGATGAACTCACCGCCGCCGTGAATCGCATGGTCGCCGATGCGCTGGCCGGAAAGCTCGCGCCTCAGGCCATCACCCAGGAGAGTGTGGCAGGGTACCTCTACACGGCGGGGATGCCCGATCCGGATCTGTTGATCAGAACCGGCGGCGAGTGCCGGATCAGCAATTTTCTCCTCTGGCAGATGGCCTATACGGAGTTCTATTTCACCGAAGTCCTCTGGCCCGATTTTCGCGAAAGCCATCTCCTGAAGGCGGTGGCGGAATACCAGCGGCGGGAGCGGAGATTCGGCATGACGAGCGGACAGATTCGTAAATAGCCGCTGTGGTTTGCCCCTCTCCGTCGAGAGCGGCGATCGGTCGGATCGGGACAAGGGAGAAGAGAATGAATCCCCACAGGAAAAGATGGGTCACCGGGGTGATTGCCGTACCGATTCTCTTTGCGGTCATTGCCTATGGATCGGAGCTTTGGTTTGCCCTTTTGATCCTGGTTGCCGCGCTTCTGGGAACGGCGGAATACAACCGGATGGTTTTCGGCCCGGGGCTGAAGCGGGAAAAATGCGAGACCCTGGGGGGCGCCCTGCTGATCCTGTTGGCCGCCGGGTTGGGAAATACCGCGCTCATGACCGCTTTTTTGACTTTTTCGGTCCTTGCGGTCCTGATGCTGAATCTCCTTCGGTCCGGGGACGAAGATTTGGGGATCGCTGTCGTCGGCAAAGTGATCCTGGGAATCTTCTACATTCCCCTGTTGATGTCCCATTTCATCCTGATCCGTCAGACGCCGGCCGGCGCGCTCTGGATCTTCTTCATCCTGGTTCTGGCCTTCGGGGGGGATATCGCGGCCTACTATGTGGGAAGGGGGCTGGGGAAACGAAAGCTTCTGCCCAAGGTCAGCCCCGGAAAAACCGTGGAGGGAACGATCGGTCTTTTTGCCGGGAGCGTGGCCGGCGGCCTGCTCTTCAGCCATTTTTTCCTGCCCGCGCTGGCGGCCACCCATGTCGTGGCGCTGGGACTGGTCGGCGGCATTGCCGGTCAGCTTGGGGACCTTGCCGAATCGGCGCTGAAGCGAGCGGCCGGGGTCAAGGATTCGGGGACGCTCCTGCCCGGACATGGAGGGATCCTCGACCGGTTGGACTGCCTCATGTTCATTACGCCCTTTGTCTACTATTATCGGGTATATATCGTTCAATGAAAAAGATAGCCCTCCTTGGATCGACGGGGTCGATCGGCGTCAGCACGCTGGCTGTGATTGGAGCCCAGCGCTCCGAGTTCACGGTGACCGCCCTGGCCGCAGGGCAAAATGTCGCCCTGCTCAAAGACCAGATCGACCGTTTCCGGCCCCGGCTGGCAGCGGTCTTCGCTGAGGAACATGCCTGCGCACTGCGGCGCCTGCTGCCTGCGGACTGCGGAACCGCGATTGTTTTCGGCCCCGAGGGGTATCGCGAGGCGGCAACAGCGGCAGGAACGGACATGGTGGTCTCGGCCATGGTCGGGGCGGCCGGGCTGATCCCCACGCTGGAAGCGCTCGATGCGGGCATTGCCGTGGCGTTGGCCAACAAGGAGACCCTGGTGATGGCGGGGGGCATCGTCCTTGCCAAAGCGGCGGAGCGGGGCGCTCCCCTCATCCCCGTCGACAGCGAGCACAGCGCCATTTTTCAGTGTCTCCAGGGGAACCGGAAGGAGGAGGTCCGGCGGATCATCCTGACGGCGTCGGGAGGTCCTTTCCTGCATGCCACCAGGGAGGAGCTTGCCGCGGTCACGATCGCCCAGGCCTTGCGGCATCCGAACTGGACGATGGGAAAGAAGATCACCATCGATTCGGCGACGATGATGAACAAGGGGCTGGAAGTGATCGAAGCGGCCTGGCTCTTCGGACTTCCGGCAGCGGCGATCGATGTGGTGATCCATCCCCAGAGCATCGTCCATTCGCTGGTGGAGTATCGCGACGGCAGCGTCATCGCGCAGCTGGGCCAGCCGGACATGCGGGGGCCGATCGCCTATGCCCTCTCTTATCCCCGTCGTCTGACCCGGACTGACGCTGCACTGGATCTTTGCAAAATCGGGACATTGACTTTTCTGGAGCCGGACCGGGATCGTTTTCCGGCCCTGTCCCTCGCCTATGCCGCCGCAAAAGGAGGGGGAACCTTGCCGGCGGTGCTGAACGGCGCCAACGAATGCGCCGTTGCGGCCTTCATCGACGGGAAAATCGGTTTCAACGATATCAGCCGCGTTTCGCAAAAGGTGATGGAAAGCCATGCCTCGGAATGCGAACCGACCCTGGCGGCGATATTGAACGCGGACCAGTGGGCCAGAACGGAAGCGGAAAGGGTGATCGGAACCGACTTCGTGCCGATGCCAAGGGATTAACCTCTCATCATAAGGAAAACCATTGACCGGAATAACCAGTCTTATTGCCTTTGTCGTCTTGCTGGGGGTCCTGATCTTTGCCCATGAACTCGGCCATTTCCTGATGGCCAAACGGGCGGGCGTCGGGGTCCTGAAATTTTCTCTCGGCTTCGGCCCCCGGATCATCGGCCGGAAGGTCGGCGAAACGGAGTACCTGCTTTCGGCGATCCCCCTGGGCGGCTACGTGAAGCTCCTCGGCGAATCCTCCGGCGAGGCCTTGTCGCCCGAGGATGAGCGGCGGTCTTTTCTGCGGCAATCGGTTCTCAAACGGATCGCCATCGTGGCCGCAGGGCCGGTGTTCAACCTGCTGCTGGCCCTGCTCATCTTCGCGGTGGTCAATATGATCGGATTGCCCGTCATGACTTCGGAAATCGGCGCCTTGCAGCCCGGTTCGGCGGCCTTTTCGGCGGGCATCAAAGCGGGGGACCGGATCGTCGCCATCGACGGCAGGGCAGTGACCAAGTGGGAGCAGATCGCCGAGATCGTCACTGCCAGCGAGGGAAAACCTCTGCAAATCGGCATCGACAGAGCAGGGGAAAAGCTGGAGATGCTTGTCACACCCATGCAGATGGAGTCGAAAACGGTTTTCGGGGAGCCGGTGAAAGCCTACAAGATCGGCGTCAGCCCTTCGCCCCATACGGTGATCGAACGGAAAAATCCCTTTGCGGCCATCGGGACCGGATTTCAGCAGACCTGGGTCGTCGTCAAACTGACCGTCGTCAGCATCGTGAAGATGTTTCAGGGAATCGTCTCTCCCAAGACCCTGGGCGGACCGATCCTGATCGCGCAGATGGCCGGGGCCCAGGTGCGGGAGGGGATCATCCCCTTTTTCCTCTTTACGGCCCTGTTGAGCATCAATCTGGCGGTTCTCAATCTCCTGCCCATTCCGGTACTCGACGGCGGTCATATCTTCTTCTACCTGATCGAACTGGTCACGGGGCGGGAGGTGAGTCTCCGCTGGCGGGAGATGGCCCAACAGGTCGGCTTTGCCCTCTTGATCGGATTGATGGTCTTCGTCTTCTTCCTGGATATCGAGCGGCTCGATATCAAAATCCTCAACGATTTCTTTAAAATGTTTACAGGATAGCCATGCGAATACTGGCCATAGAGTGTGCGACAAGCACGGTGGGACTGGCCCTGCTGGATGGGGAAACGGTCCGGGGGGAGTTGTATCTGAACCTGGGCAGCCATCACGCCGAAGTGCTGCTTCCCGCCCTGGAAAAGCTTTTGGCGATGACCGGGGTCACCCTGGGCTCTCTGGATCTTTTGGCCTGTACGGTCGGCCCGGGGTCTTTTACGGGGCTCAGGATCGGCGTGAGCACCGTCAAGGGGCTGGCCCTGGCACTGGACAGACCGGTTGTCGGGGTTTCCACGCTCGAAGCGCTTGCTCAAAACGTCCTGCCGACGGACAGGCTGATCTGTTCCCTGCTCGATGCCCGCAAATCGCAGGCGTACACCGGACTGTACCGGATGGGCGCCGAAGGATTCCCCGTCGGCGAGGGAAGGGAAAGGCTCATCGGCATCGATGATCTTTTGCCGGAGCTCGACCAGGGGGAGGTGCTTTTTGTAGGGGACGGCGCGCTGGCTTATGCAAAGGCGATAAAGGACGCTTTAGGAAAAAGGGCCATTTTCTGTGACAGCGGGAAAGCGAGGCTGCTGGCCTCTTCCGTGGGCGTTGTCGGCAGGCGGCGGTATCAGGAGGGCGCTGTCCTGGACATGCTGACCTTTGCGCCGCGCTATCTCCGTCCGTCCACAGCGGAGGCCAAACAGGCCGCCGGCCAAACAGGCAGTTCCGACTGAAACGCTGGAGAACGGCGATGGCAGCGGCAGGGCGGGCGATTTGCCGGCCCCGTCGGCTCCGGATCAGAGGTTGACATCTCCAACGGTTTACGGTAATCGTAAATCAGGTACGGATGTGAGACGCCTATGGAGAAAAGCGACGAGATCCTGATCGAAAGACATATCCGGGACGATGCGGAATTGGAACGATATGTCGAAGAACACAAGCAATTTGAAGAGGGTCTGGAGGCGTTTCACCGGCGCATTCATCTGACGCCTGAAGAAGAGGTCAAAAAAAAGGTCCTACAGAAAAAGAAACTTCTGGGGAAGGAACGGATTTTTTCCATCCTGGAGAAGTATCGCCAGACCTGAATGTCGACGATCGCCTTGCCGGAGGCGATGTGACCAGAAAACGGAGGTGGGCATTCGCCCTAAGCCATGAATCATAGCAGTATAATCGTTGCAGAAGGCTTTCCTTTCATCGTGATCACGGCTGCGGCAACGGCCATGGCTTATTTTACCGGTTTTCCCGGATTGGCTTTTTTTCTGCTGTTGCTGACCTTGTTTGTCCTCTGGTTCTTCCGCAATCCGGAAAGGACAATGCCGGATCAGCCGCGCGGGATTATCTCCCCGGCCGATGGACGGGTCATCCGGATCGAGGAAGTCGCACGGGAGGATCGTCCCGGCCTTTCCTTTCTCAAGATCAGCATCTTCATGAATGTGTTCAACGTGCATGTGAATCGCATCCCTTTTTCCGGCGTGGTGCAGGAAATTCGCTACAAGGAAGGCAAATTTCTGTCGGCCAATCTGGACAAGGCCTCGGCCCTTAACGAGAGAAACACCGTGCTCATCCGCATGGAAGACGGACGGGAGATCATGACGGTCCAGATCGCCGGATTGATTGCCCGTCGGATCGTCTGCTGGTTGCAAGTAGGGATGCAGGTGAACAAAGGGGATCGGCTGGGGTTGATCCGTTTCGGTTCGCGGGTAGAGCTTTTCCTTCCGCCGGATACGGTCCTGCGGGTCAAGGAGGGGGACAAGGTCAAGGCGGGCGAAACTCCCATAGGAGAACTGACATGACACATCATCATTCGTTCAAGCGCGACCGCATGAAGAAGGGGATTTATGTCCTTCCCAACCTCTTTACGACGGCCAATTTATTTTGCGGATTCTATGCCGCCATTGCCGCCATGAAAGGGATGTACGAAATTGCGGCGATCACGATCCTCATTGCCGTGGTCCTCGACAGCCTGGATGGACGGATCGCCAGGATGACCCATACGACCAGCAAGTTCGGCGCCGAGTATGATTCCCTGTGCGACCTGGTCACCTTCGGTGTGGCGCCGGGGCTGATGGTCTACAGCTGGTCCCTGAGCAGCTACGGAAAGTGGGGGTGGCTGGCGGCCTTTCTCTTTGCCGTTTGCGGCGCCCTGCGTCTGGCCCGTTTCAATGTCCAGATCGGCATCATCGATGGGCGGGTCTTCAACGGCCTGCCTATCCCGGGCGGCGCCGCTGTCGTGGCCTCGGGAATGTTGTTCTATTATTCGGATTATGTAGGGGGGCAGGGCACTTTTACTCATCCGACGGTCCTGATCGGCGTTGTGGCCCTTTCTCTTTTTATGGTCAGCAGCATCAAGTATTACAGTTTCAAGGACCTCAATGTTTTTTCCCGTAAGCCTTTCATGTCCTTTGTGCTGATCGTGCTGATTCTGGTGATCGTCGTAGCCGAGCCGCAGGTGATGTTGTTTACCTTTGCCTTCGGCTACAGTCTTTCCGGACCGGTATGGGGGCTCTACGGGTTGATTCGCCGCCTGCTGACCGACGGCAAGACCAAAAAAGTTCAATGCCCGGATCGGCCGCTCTAGCTCGACGCAAGCGGCGGTCGGCGAGTGAGCAGAGACGTTCCGGACAGATCAAATATTCGATGATGGGGAGAATCGCATGAAAAATTACCATGTTGCCGTTGTAGGCGCCACGGGGGCCGTGGGCAATGAGATGATCAAGGTTCTGGAAGAGAGAAACTTTCCGGTCGGGAAATTGACCCTCCTGGCGTCGGAACGGTCGCTGGGAAAAGAACTTTCCTTCAAAGGCCGGTCTCTTCCGGTCGAGGTGCTGACGGAAAGTTCCTTTCGGGGCGTGGAGATAGGGCTCTTTTCGGCCGGGGGAAGCATCAGCGAAAAGTTCGGGCCCGTTGCCGCCGCCGCCGGTTGTGTGGTCATCGACAACACGAATGCCTTCCGGATGACCCCGGAGGTGCCGCTGGTCGTTCCCGAGGTGAACCCGGAAGCCATCGGTCTCTACAAGAACAAAGGGATCATCGCCAATCCGAACTGTTCCACCATCCAGATGGTCGTGGCGCTCAAACCGATCCATGATGCGGCGAAGATCAAGCGGATCGTCGTATCCACCTATCAGGCCGTCTCGGGAACGGGGAAAAAGGCCATCGAGGAACTGGCCCTGCAAACCAGGGCGCTTTTGAGCGGTCAGGATCCGGTGACCAAGGTTTATCCGCACCGGATTGCCTTCAACTGCCTGCCGCAGATCGATGTCTTTATGGAAAACGGATACACGAAAGAAGAGATGAAGATGGTCCGGGAAACCAAAAAGATCATGAACGATCCCGGCATTGCGGTGACGGCCACGACGGTGCGCGTCCCCGTTTTTTTCGCCCATTCCGAGTCCGTCAACATCGAGACGGAAAGAAAGATCACTCCCGACGAAGTCCGCAAACTCCTGGCGGCGGCGCCGGGGGTCCGGGTGGTCGACAATCCGGCGGAAAAGCTCTATCCCATGGCGATCGATGCCGCAGGACAGGATGCGACCCTCGTCGGACGAATCAGGGAAGATGAATCGATCCCGAACGGCATCAATATGTGGGTCGTTGCGGATAATATCCGCAAAGGCGCGGCGTTGAATGCCGTTCAGATCGCGGAAATACTGATTCAAAAGCATCTATGAGAATCATCGGTGGCGAGGCCGGGGGAAGGCCGCTCCACCTTCCGAAAGGGTGCCGCATCCGGCCCACCTCCGATCGGGTCAAGGAGTCGCTGTTTGCCATTCTCCGTGATGTTTCCGGATGCCGGTTCCTCGATCTTTTTGCCGGATCCGGGAATGTCGGGCTGGAGGCCTTGAGCCGCGGGGCGCGGGATGCCGTCTTTGTGGAAAAAGCGCCGCTGCTCGCCGCTGCCATCAAGGACAATCTCCAGCGGCTGGGCTACCAAGGGCGGGCGGAAATCATCGCCGCCGATGCGGTCAGCGGGCTGCGACGTCTGGCCAAGAGGGGGGAGCGCTTCGAGATCCTCTTTGCCGATCCTCCCTACGAGGAGGGGCTGCTTGAGGAACTGGGCGCCGGACTCCAAGAGGCGGACCTGCTGGCAGAAGAGGGCCTCGTCGTTCTACAGCATTCGGTGCATGAAACGTGGGAACCATCACAATGGCCGCCGCTGACGCTTGCGGATCAGCGGCGCTACGGCGATACGCTGTTGACTTTCCTGGAAAAACGAAAAGAGAAATGACGTTATGAAAAAGATTGCGGTCTATCCGGGTTCCTTCGATCCCATCACCAACGGCCATGTGGATATCATCGAACGGGGATCGCGGATGTTCGATGAATTGATCGTGCTGGTGGCCTACAATCCCACCAAGAAATCGCTCTTCACCGTGGAAGACCGGCTGGCGATGATCACGGAGGTCATCAAGAACTACAAGAATGTGCGGGCCGACTGCTTCAGCGGCCTATTGGTCGATTATGCAAAGAACGCCGGGGCGAACGTGCTCCTCCGGGGGTTGCGCGCCCTTTCGGATTTCGAGTACGAATTTCAGCTGGCCTTGATCAACCGGCGATTGAACAGGGATGTGGAAACGGTCTTTATGATGACCGGGTACAAATGGTTTTACACGAGCTCGACGATTATCAATGAAGCAGCCAGCTTTGGCGGTTCGGTCGAGGGGCTGGTTCCCGAGATCGTCGATCGGAAGCTGAAAGAAAAATATAAAAAATAAGGAGAGATCATGAAATTCGCTGCCAGAATATCCCTCATCAAGCCTTCGCCGACATTGGCGATTCAGGCCAAGGCCAATGCCCTCAAGGCGACCGGGAGGGACATCATCAGTTTCGGGGCCGGAGAGCCGGATTTCGACACCCCCCAAAACATCAAGGCGGCTGCCGCCCGGGCCATGGAGGCCGGGTTTACCAAATACACTGCCGTGGGCGGCATCGACGAGTTGAAGGATGCCGTGATCGCCAAACTCCAGAGAGACAATGGGCTCAGCTACCGGCGTTCCGAAGTGGTCGTCTCCTGCGGGGCGAAGCATTCCCTCTTCAATCTGGCCCATATCCTGTTCGAGGAAGGGGATGAGGTCCTGGTTCCCTCTCCCTATTGGGTCTCCTACACCGATATCATCTACCTGACCGGCGCCAAGCCGGTCGTGATGACGACCAAGGAGGCCGAGGGCTTCAAGCTGCAACCGGCGCAGCTGGAGGCGGCCATTACTCCCCGCACCCGGGCGCTGATCCTCAACAATCCCTCCAATCCCGCCGGTGTCTGCTATACCAAAAAGGAGCTGGAGGCCTTGGCCGAGGTGATCGTTCGCAAGGGCATTCTGGTCGTCTCGGACGACATCTATGAAAAGATCATGTACGACGATCAGCCCTTTTACACGCTGGCGTCCCTGAGCGACGAGCTCAAAAGGCTGGCGATCGTGGTCAACGGCGTTTCCAAAAGCTATGCCATGACGGGCTGGCGGATCGGTTATATCGCCGCCGCCGAGGAGATCGTCGCCAATGTGACCAAGTACCAGAGCCAAAACACCTCCAACGCCACGTCGATTGCCCAAAAGGCGGCCGTCGAGGCGCTGAACGGTCCCCAGGAGAGCGTGGCGGCCATGGGCCGGGAGTTCCAGAAAAGAAGGGACGTCATCGTCGCGCGACTCAATGCCATCGAGGGAGTGAAATGCCTGAACCCCCAGGGGGCCTTTTACGTATTTCCCAATGTCTCGGCCTTCTATGGCCGTTCTTACGGGGACAAGAAGATTACCAATTCCGCGGAAATGGCGACCTATCTGCTCGACGAATCCAATGTGGCGCTGGTGCCCGGAGCGGATTTCGGCCATGACGACCATATCCGCCTCTCCTACGCCACCTCGATGGCGCTGATCGAGGCCGGGCTGGAGAGGATCCGTCAGGCGCTCGGCAAATTACGTTGACGGGGACGGGAATGATGGGGAAAGGGTGAATATGGGCGGACTCTTTGGCGTTGTGGCGGGAGGCAATTGTGCAAAATCCCTTTTTTACGGAACCGATTACCACTCCCATCTCGGAACGGAGAACGGGGGTCTGGCGGTCTTTGGCGCCGGCGGGTTCGGCAATACGATCCACAGCATCTCTCAGGCCCAGTTCAAATCCCGTTTCGTCGAAGATTACAAGGAAATGGACGGCCGGATGGGGATCGGGGCCATCGATGACGATTCCCCGCAGCCGCTGATCATCCGTTCCCGATTCGGCACCTACGCGCTGGCCGCGACGGGGCTGGTCACCAACAAAGCGGCCCTGATCGAGGAACTCCTCGGGGAAGGCGCCTCGTTCAACGAGATGGCCGGAGGCGGCGTCAGTACCGTGGAGGTCATCGCCACGCTGATCAACCGGGGCGCGACCATTGTGGACGGCATCGTCGGGATGCAGCAGTCGATCGAGGGGTCGGTCAATCTGCTGTTGATGACGGAAAACGCGATCTATGCCGCCCGTGACCGGTACGGTCGGTTTCCCCTGTCCGTCGGACGGGAGGTCGGCGCCGGTCAGCCGCCCGGCTTGGCAGCGGCCACCGAGTCGAGTTCTTTCCCCAATCTGGGCTATGAAAAAGTCCGTTCTCTGGGGCCGGGAGAGATCGTGCGCCTTTCGGGGGGCGAGATTGTTCCGGAGCGGGCCGCCGGAGCGGAAAAACAAGTCTGCGCCTTCATGTGGATCTATACGGGATATCCCTCTTCGGTCTACGAGGGGATCGGGGTGGAAAGCGCCCGGGAGAGCTGCGGACGGGCCATGGCCAGGGGCGACGAAGTCGAGGCGGATCTGGTCACGGGCGTTCCCGATTCGGGCGTCGGCCATGCCATCGGCTATGCCATGGAGTCGGGGCTTCCCTTTCGCCGACCGTTGGTGAAGTACACCCCCGGCTATGGGAGAAGCTATACCCCTCCCTCACAGGACATCCGCGATATCGTGGCGACGATGAAACTCAGCGCCGTCCGGGATGTCATTGAGGGCAACCGGATGGTGGTCTGCGACGATTCCATCGTCCGGGGGACGCAGCTGAAGAACTACACGATCCGGAAACTCTG
>JAKAFS010000036.1 GCA_021817825.1 Deltaproteobacteria bacterium
GGTCGATCTCGTAGAAATCGATCGGTTGTCCCGGACCCGCAAAGTAGACCATGCTGCCGGCCCCCAGACCGGTCACGGCAATGGGCGAGTTCCGGCTCGCTCCGGGCAATTCGGCAAAGGCCTGCCCCGCTGGTCCCTGGGGGTGGTAATAGGCGACGGGCTCGTGTCGCCACCAGGGATCGGTGCGCTGCATCCCGTGCAACGTCGTGCCGTGCGACAGGTAGGTGTAGTGTTCCCGGGAATCCCTGGCCACCGTGAGCACTCCAAAAAAGCTTCGCTCCCGGTGGAGGATGTTCTCCTTGAGGTCCTTGGCCATGACCATGGTCAGCAGCACGGCGGCGATCCCGGCCCCGAACAGCAGCGGCCGCCGGAAGAACAAAAGCCCCAAGCAGGCAAGCAGGAGCCCGCCGCAGGTCAGGCCGCCATAGAGGGTCTCCGGGGTGAGCGCAGTGCGGGCCGCGATCCAGGCGAGGTCCCAGGCAGAGGCGTTCCCTTTCGCGGTCACCCAATAGGCCGCCAGCCCCAGCGCCGACGGCGCCGCCACATAGAGTGCACCGCTGAACCACCGGGACCCGGCCCCCGGCCCGCGTTTTTGCCGGACAGGAAGCAACAGGGCGGCGCCGGCAAGGATCAGCGGATACTCGAACACCGTCTCGAAGAGGATCGGCGCGGCCAGTGAATTGAAGACGCCGCCGAGGACGCCGCCGACCGACATCCAGAGGTAGAATTCGGTCAGATGAGACGCCGCCGGCCGGGTCCGGGCCATCTGACCGTGACAGACCATGGCGCAGACGAAGAGATTCAGCAGGTGCAAAGTGAAGATTACCCCTTTGGGGATCGCGAGGGCGGAAAAGTCCGCGAAGATCACCGCGGCCAGCGCCGCCGGCATCAGCCCGATCGCAATCCGGTGCACCCAGGGCGGGATGCGGGCAAAGACCAGGATGAAGGACAGCAGGTAGAGCGCCAGCGGGACCACCCAGAACAGCGGGATCGCGGCAACGTCGGTGCTCAGGAACGTCGTCACCCCGAGCATAAGGCTCGATGGTACAAAGGCCAGTAAGACCCAATAAATCCTCTGCCAATGGGACAGCGGCGCTTCGCGGTCTTTGCACTCCTCGCCGGCGGCGCGGTTTTCCTTTTCACCGGTCAGCGCGCAGAGCGGCGCATACCGGCGTACCGACAGTGCGCACAGCAGCGAGAGCAACAGCAGCACAACGTAAACGACGGCCCAGGCTCGCCCCTGGTCGACCAGACGCAACTGGGGCTCGATCCAGAGGGGATAGCCGAGCAGGGTCAGCATGCTGCCGAGGTTGCTGGCGCTATAGAGAAAATAGGGATCGCGGGCGGAGGGATGGCCGGTGCGGGTAAACCACTTCTGTAGCAGCGGCGTTGTCGCCGAAAGGCCGAAGAACGGCAGGCCGACAGAGAGCGTGAGCAGCAGAATGATCCAGCTCGTGGGATGACCTCCGGCCTCAGGGGCAAGGCCCCGCGGCACGGTCACCGGCAGGAAGATGCAGGCGACCGCCAATGTCGCCAGGTGGATCGTGATTTGGCGGTTCAGCGCCAACCTTGTCCCTGAGAGGTGGGCATAGGCATAGCCCGCCAGCAGCAGCGCCTGGAAGAACATCATGCAGGTGTTCCAGACCGCCGGCGTCCCGCCGAAGAGCGGCAGGATCATTTTGGCGATCATCAATTCGACCGCAAACAGAAGACCGGCACTGACGAAGAGCGTCAGGGAGTAGAGCGCCGGAAGTGCGGCGAAGAGCAGGGGTTGAGGCACGGTCGTCGGTCCTTTGCTGGAATCGCTATAATGCTCGATTGACGCGGCATGAGGATACCGGGGAAAGGACAGGCTTGTCAAGGAGAACCAGGTCACAACCCGTGTCTCAGATCACAATCCTGCCTGCACCGGAAACCCGACCTCCCGCACCGCGTCCACCATGGCCTCGATGTTCGTAAAAGGGGTCTCGGTGGGCAGGCTGCACCCCGAGGCTACGATATACCCCTTGGGGCTGTCATGGGCCTTGCCGATACACTCCCGCACCTCGGCCCGCACGGCCGCAGGCGTCCCCTGCAACATCGTCTCCGCCGGCTTGACGTTCCCCATGAGCCGCACGCGCGCGCCCACCGCCGCCTTGGCCGCGGCGAGGTCCGCATCGTTGTCGATGCTCAGGCAGTCGGCGCCCGCATCGGCCATGAGGGGCCAGATGCCGCTGGTCTTGCCGCAGATGTGGAGCGTGACCGATTTTCCCCGGTTGTGGATCGCCGCGATCAGCCGCTTCAGATAGGGAAAGGAGAATTCCCGGAACTGCCGGGGGCTGATGACCGTGGAGGACGACATGGCATCCGTCAGGCTCGGGGTGCAGCCCGCGGCGATGATCGCCTCGGCATAACGCAGGGCTGTCGCCAGCGAGACCTCGCAGAGCTTGTGGACCGTCTCCGGGTCTTTCAGCACGGCCCGCGTCAGGTTCTCGGCGCCGATGAGAAACGAGGCATTGGTAAAGGGGCCGGTCACGGCCCCCGTCACCGGGACCTCCTTCCCTACCGCAGCGACGGCGATCCGCATGGCCTCCAGGTGCTGGGGCAGGTTTCCGTCCCGGCAAGGGTCTGCCGGCGCCAGGGCATCGATCTCGGCCCGGTTCGCGACGGCAGGCGCCGCCAGGAAGGCCGTTTCGTCAAGCGGAACATGGACCTTGGCCCCCATGGCCTCGGCCTGGGTGTAGAGGTCCGTGAAGATCCGGATCGTGTCGTACTTAAAGCGCCGGTAGGCCTCGATATGCGCCCGGGCTAGGAGCGGCCCGTTCCCCCTGCATTCGGAGATCCGGACCCCGATCACCCGGGCCGCCGTGTTCCCCACGATGGGGACGCAGGGCAGCCGATCGATGCTGCGGCCCTGGTTGTAGGCGGCCAGCCGCTCCAGGGGGGTCAGCTGGTCTTGCAAATGTTTCGTCATGCTTCCTCCTGAAAGTCAGCCTGCGGAGATCGCTGGTTTCCCGCGCCGGCGCCGGCGCTGGCGGGGTCCTTATCCTTTCCGTTCCTGCCAGTGGTGGGCCGTCTCCACCATGGCCTGCACGTTCGCCAGCGGCACGCCGGGCGGGATGTCGCAACCGGGCATGAGGATATAGCCGGGCGACGCGTCGGTCTTTTCCAAACAATCCCGGCACGCCGCGGCCACCCCTTCCGGCGTCGCATTCTGCATGATGGCCACGGGGTTCATGTTCCCCGCATAGGCGATCTTAGCGCCGACCGCCTCTTTCACCCGGCCGAGATCCACCTTGTAATCCACGGAAAGGAGATCGGCCCCGCAGGGGGGGATCAGGTCGAGGCGGCCGGTGATGTTCCCGCAGATATGCAGGCAGATCAGCGCCCCTTCGGCCTTCAGCTTGGCGATGGTTTTCGCCAAGGCGGGGACCACAAAACGCTCGAACTGCGGCCGGGAGATCAAATCCCCGGAGGCGGAAGGGTCGGCGATGGAGAGGATCTCCGCCCCGGCGGCGAGGAAGGGGGCGAGATAGCGGAAGCACAATTCGGACGTGAATTCCAGGACCGCCAAGGCCGCGTCCGGATCCTTGTAGAGGCTGCGCATCAACCGCTCGACACCGTAGAAGTGGCCGGCCAGGGTAAAGGGGCCCCACTGGCTCGCCCCCACCAGGGTATGGGAGCCGATCTCCTTGGCGAGCAGTCCTGCTGTCTGCCAGAGCCCCCGGATGGCTCGATCGTCATGGAGGCGATCCAAAGAGATCCGTTCTCCCTCTGCTGCCTCTTTCAGGACCGGCCCCAGCACATCCGGCGCCCCCTTGGCCCGAAACTTGATCTCCCCGCCCAGGGCCCGGATGGCCAGGTTATGGTATCCCGAGCCTGCCCAGACGATGTCGGAGCGGACCTCCTCGTTCGTCGCGGCGATGATCGCCGCGGCCTCTTCGGGCTGCTCCAGGGCCTCTTGAAGCGAGAGGCCCCGGCGGTTGAACGTCCAGACCCCGCCCGACAGGAGCGCCACGGCCGGCCGCGGGGTCGCCTCCTGCCGGAGCGTCTTCAACAAGATCGTTCTCGAATCCATCATGGTTCCTCCTCTGCAAATCCCAGACAGCGGACAAAGACCCGCTCGAAATCCTGGTGGCTGGAAAGCTCGACCACCGCCACCTCCTGGACCCGTTCGACCATCTCCTGCCGGTAGGCCCGGTTCAACAGAAAGGCCCGGCCGCCGGACTGGGAGGTGTTGCCCACCAATTCGATCTTGCCCGCGAAGGCGCGGGGCAGAAGGCCGATCGCCAGCAGGCTCTCGGCCCGGACGTGGTAGCCGAAGGAGCCTGCGATGAGGACCCGGTCGATCGCCCCGGCCCTGATCCCCTGGCTCGCGAGCAGATACTCGATCCCGGCCCGGATCGCCCCCTTGGCCAGTTGCACCTGCCGAACATCCTTCTGGGTCAGGAAGACCCGCTCGGTCAGGGCAAAGGCGATTTTGCCGTCCCGCCTCTGCAACCGCTCCCGGAGCAAAGGCGGAAGCGACGGGGCATCCTGCGGCCGGAAACGGCCTTTGGCGTCGATGACGCCGTGCGTCACGAGCTCCGCCACGGCGTCCAGAAGGCCGCTTCCGCAGAGGCCGATCGCTTCGTGGCCGCCAATGGTTTTGATCTGCACGCCTCCTTCGGGACCGATGGAAAAGCGTTCGATGGCCCCGGCCCCGGCCCGCATGCCGCAGGCGATGTTCATCCCCTCGAAGGCAGGCCCTGCGGCGGTGGAGGCGGCAGTAAGCCTGCCGTCCACGGCCAGGGCCATCTCGCCGTTGGTGCCGATGTCCACGAAAAGGGTCGCCCCCTTTCGCGCAAACAACTGCGTGGCCAGGATGCCCGAGGTGATGTCGGCCCCCACGTAGGCCGAGATGAGGGGCGGCAGGTAGAGGCGGCCAAAGGGGGCGATGGTCAGGCCATGGTCGCCGGCCTTCAGGCTGCTGCCGCCGCGGATGACGGGCCGGTAGGGATATTTCCCCAGCGGCGCGGGATTCACGTTCGCGGCCAGATGGACCATGCAGCCGTTGCCGCTGTAGACCACCTCGTAGATACGGTCGCGGCCGATCCCTGCCGCCACGGCCAATTCGCCGATCAGACGGTCGATCTCGCCCGCAATCCCGCTATAGAGCAAGGCAAGGCCTTCCGGGCTGGAGGCGAGCTGGATACGGGAAAGGACGTCCTGGGCGTGTCTCGCCTGCGGATTCAGGGCCGAAAGCGAGGCCCTCTCCTCGCCTGTATGCAGGTCGATCAGCTCGGCGACCAGGGTCGTGGTCCCGATGTCCACCACGACGCCGTAGCTCTCCCCCTCGGTGTTGCCTTTTTCGAAGCCCAGCCTGTCCCCGCCGCCATAGACCGCGGTCCGCTCCTCGCCGGCCCGGAAGCGTTTGGTGATGAACGGGTCCCGTTCGTTTGCCAGGCACTCCCCATGACGCAGGATCTTCAAGCCCCGGTCGGCGTTGCCGGCGGCCAACGCAACGGCGATGTCGCCCCGGACCTCGGTCTGGCAGGCCAGGACAAATCCCTGTTGCGTCTCCTCGGCGCTCAGGCGATGTCTCCCCTGTTCGACCACCTGGGCTAGGCCTTCGGGGGTCAGCCGCACCCGGCATTTCCCGCAGGTCCCGGCGCCGTTGCAGGGGGCCTCGACCACCAGGCCCGCGAGCCGCGCCGCCGCGAGGAGCGTGGTTCCGGCAGGAACGCGGATCGTTTGGCGATCCGGCAAGAAGACGATCTCAACCATCGCGGCGGCTCTCCTTCACGGTCGCGGTCATGGCCTGAATGGCGGCCAGGGACGAGGAGGTGCTCAGACCGCAGGCCGGGGAGATGATGTCGATCCCGTCGCGCACGAGCCTTAGCGTCTGCGCGGCCACGGAAGCGGGGCTCCCCGATTGCAGCAGGTAGGTGCTCAGGTTTCCCATGGTGGTCAAGGCGGGGTACTCCTCCTTCAGGGCCCGCAGATTGACCAGCGCATCGGTGCTCAGGGCATCGGAGCGGAGTTGCGCGGCCAGATGCCGGACCGCCTTGATGTCGCCGCAGATATGGACGATCGCGGGCCGGCCTGCGTCATGAACGGCAGCCACGATCTTGTTGAGATAGGGGACGGCGTACTCCGCAAAGACCTTCGGCCCCAGGATCTCGCCCGTGGCCGTAGGGTCGCCGATCGCGATGACCGTGGCCCCGCCCTCGATCAGGAGCCGCGCGTAGGCGATGAGAAAGTCGCTCACGTAATCCAAGACCCGGTGGGCGTTTTCCGGGTCCTTCCGCAGCTCCTTCAGGAAGGTCATGGGATCGACGATCGAGGCGGCCGTGCTGATCGGCCCGGTCAGGTTGGCGATCACCGGCCAGTCTGGCTCCTGACGGGAAAGACGGTAGCCGGCCTGGACCACCGTAGCGATCCGGCCCGACTTCTCCAGGACGCCGATGTCCCGGAACCGGACCTGCCGGACCGAGGGAAACACCTCCCGGGCGATCTTGGGCTCGCAGGCCAGGGTCCCGAAGTCGATCTCGCTCCCCAGGACCTCGGCCTCCACGGTGAGGCAAAAGGGGATCCCCAGGTTCTCGAAGCCCGTGTCCTGCCGGACCGCCAGGGCCAGGTCCGCCATGCGTCCCTCGTCGTGATGGGCCGCGGGCAAGAGCGGGCCGGTGCGCTCCAGGACGCCCACGACCGCCGCGTTCATCATGCCGCCGGTGCAGAGGACCGGCGGGCGGTCCACCGTCTTTTTCTCCAGGACGCGCCAGAGGCGCTCCTTGGGACTTAAATCAGACATGGGCGATACCTCCCGGGTCATTTCCCTTTGCGGGGGTTGCCCCCTCTTCCCGCTTCGCCTGACTCTGCGCTAATCTGGGCAAGATGAATCCGGCGGCGATCATAGGGCCTCCTGCCGGACGGGCGTCTGCACGAGCCGCCGGGCGAGCCTTGCTGCCTCGGAGGCGTCGCGGGCATAGCCGTCGGCGCCGATCCGGTCGGCAAAGGCCTGGGAGATCGGGCCGCCGCCCACCATGACGATCACCTCTTCCCGGAGCCCTTCCGCCTTCAGGAGCCGGATCACCTCGGCCATGCCGTCCATCGTCGTGG
Organism: Deltaproteobacteria bacterium; assembly: GCA_021817825.1. Lineage (GTDB taxonomy): Bacteria > Desulfobacterota > Syntrophia > Syntrophales > UBA5619 > JAKAFS01. Next base: position 7,081 of record JAKAFS010000036.1, read on the forward strand.
TCATCAAGGTCGAGAGGGCGATGAGGCGGGCGCCCACCTCCTTGGCCTTGGCCACAAAAGCCGCTGGCGGGATGTCCCGGCCCAGGTCGAAGACCTCGAACCCGGAGGTCTCCAGCATGATTTTTACCAAATTCTTGCCGATGTCGTGGGTGTCGCCCTCGACCACGCCGATCACCACTTTATGCTTCTCGCCTTGGTCGTCGATCTGTAGATGGGGCCTCAGGATGCCGAGGCCCGCATACATGGCGTCGGAGCACATGAGCAGCTCGGGGATGAAATACTCTTCCTCTTCGAAGAGCTTTCCCGCCCGGTCCATCCCGTGGGCCAGCCCCTTCTCGATCGCCTCGTAGGCGTCGAAACGGTTCGCCACGACCTCTCCGGCCAAAACCACCGCCTCCTCCTCGGCCATGTCCACCACTGCATCGGACAGACTTTGGAGCAATTCTTCCCGGCCTTTTGCCATTGTCACACCTCTCACATTCTTCGTTCCACGACCTTTGTGAATCTCGATCCTTCCGCGCGCTGGACATTTTTCGACCCTGCACCTCCTCGCTCCGCTGCAAAGACGAAACTCGCGCTGAGCGCTCAAACAATCGTCTTTGCGAACGCTACGCTGCGGGGGCCGGGTGCCCCGAAAAATCTCCAATGCGCGCTTCCAGGATCAGATTCCCAAAGATTCATCAATATTTCTTCTTTTACCGTGCGGCCACGACTACGCTGAGCAGATCTTCGATCAGACTCATGGCCCCCTCGTAACCGGCATACCCCCTGTTCAGGACGACCCGGTTGCCGACGGGAAAGCTCACGCTCAGATGGCCCGCGCCGATGCCGATGGCGAACTCCCGGTCCAGGGCGCTGCCGACGACGAAGGCCGGGCTGAAGGCATCGTAGAGCCGCTGACCGTTGGAACGCGGCCAGGCCGCGGCGAGATGGCGCGCCACCTCGCTCGTGTCGGTCTCGAAGACGAGCCCTGTCTTATAGCCCGAGGCAAGGTCCGCCAGATCGGTGCGAACGGGGTCGCGGCGGTCTTCCGGAATGTCGTCCGTCACGACCGTCAGTTCCGGAAGCCAGCCGAAATCGTTGGCCAGAAATCCGGTGAGCGCCGGAGCGTAGTTGGCGTCGCCGACGACGACGGCGTAGCGTTGGAAATCCAGGTCGTTGTAGGCATCGGCGATCCGGTCGATGTGTCGATAGTAACGGCCCGCTTCCGCGGCGATCAGGGCCTCCACCGTTCCTGTGGGAACTCCCGCTGCGGAAGCGACCTGCCGGAGGAACGCCGCCGTAGCCGTCGGGCCGATCGGGAGCGCCGTCGAGAGGAAGGGGGTCCCGTGGACCTCTTCAAAAACCCGCGCCGCTTCGACCCCGTAGGTGCGGGAAGCGACGATGTTCAGCTCGGCATCGCCCGCACTCTTGAGTTCCTCCAGTCCGGCGTCGTCGCCGAAAAAGGTGTTCACCTGGAGACCGAGGCGCTCCAGAAGGTCTGAGAGATTTCTCAAGTTCCCCCGCCAGAAAGGGTCCTGTCCCGGGACGATCCCCCAGAGGTTGACCTTCTTTTTGACCTTCTCCGCCTTTTGCTCGACGAAATCGCGGAAGAGCGCCTGGAGGAGGAGGTCGTACCCCCGGTAGCCGTCGCCCTTGAAGCCGCCGGTCTCGGCGCCGATGAGCGGCGCCCCCTCGGCCTTGAATTCGCGTACCACGGCCTGGATGTCGTCGCCGATGATGTCGGTCATACAACCCGTCAGGATGATGTAGAGCTTGCCCTCGACGATCTTGAGGGTGTTGCCGACCTGCTCCCGCAGGCGGTCGATGCCGCCGAAGACGATCTCGTTTTCGCCCACATTGGAACTCGGGGTGGCGGTGCCGCCGCAGTAGCCCGCCCCCAGGTAGCCGGTCGAGCCGATCTGGTTGAAGTAGATGCTCGTCCCGCAGCCCATTGAGGCATGGAGGATCGGCACCGTGTCGGCCAGGGCCGTAGCCGTAAGCAGCGCGCCGCCCAGGGCGCAAAAGGAGCGTTGTCTTTCGATAAAGGTATTGGTTGCCATTTTAGTTCGTCACCGCCTCCCGGATGTATTTGAACGGGTCCTCGTGAAACCACTCCTTGCGATAGGGCTGCTTCAGGTTTTCCCTGAGGCGCCGGTTGAAGGACGGGTTCCTGAGGACCCGGTTGATTCTTCTGGCCAGATCGAAGGCGCCGCTGTAGCCGGCGCTGGAAAACCCGCCGTGCCAGATGGGCACCACCGGCACGCCGGCCTTGGCCGCCCAGACGTTGTCGGCGATGTGTCCCATATAGAGATCAGGCCGCGTCTTTTCAAAGATGTTCAGCGTTTCATAAGGCTGGATCGTCGCTACATTGACGATCACATCGTCCTGCTTCTCCGTCAGCCGGTCCAGCGACGGCTCGCCGAACTCGTCGTAGTGATAGGGACGCACCGCGACGATCGAGAGCCCCAACTCCTGGAGGAAGGCCGCCGTGGCAAAGGCCCGCACTTCGCCTGCCGATACCAGGGCCTTCTTGCCCGCAAAGGCAGCCCGGAAGGGGGCCAGGGCCTCTTCCAGCTCCCGGGTCTCCTGGGCGATCAGCGCTTCGGCCTCCTTTTCGAGATGGAAAAAGCGGGCAATATCCCGCAGCCAGTCGCCCGTCGCGGCAATCCCGATCGGCATGTGCCGGAGGATATAGGGAACGCCGTAACGCTCTTGCAGGTGCTTGAGGAAGTAGTCGTCATGGGTCGGGCAGCTCGAAATCGACAGGGCCGCCTGGGTCGCATCCACGAACCGCTCCGGATCGGAGTAGCAGGGGAAGACCTGGACGGTCAGCCCCAGGGCCTGGAGCAGCCGCGTCAGCTCACCCTGCTCGCTCGCCGACATGGAGGCGAAGTTCATCAGGTTCACCAGCCGGCTGCGGCGAATCCGCTCCCGGGCGATCTCCAGTTCGTCGACGATCACCGGCGCCTGTCCCTCCCCCTCCCCGCGCGGCAGCAGATGGCGCGAGATGGAATGGAAGATGGCGTCATAGGCCGTCGCCATGATCTGGGTCTTGAACCCCTCGCAATGGATGGGCAGTATCCGGGCCTGGATCTGCGGCTGCAGGCGGGCGGCCACGCCGTCGATGTCGTCCCCGATGATCCCGGGAACGCAGGTCGCCACCACGATGATCGTGGCCGGCCGGAACCGCTGCTCCGCCGCCAGGATCGCCTTTTCGAGCTTCTCCTCGCCGCCCGAGACGACATCCCGCTCGTCGAGATTGCTGGTCATCCAGATCGCGCCCTGGGGATTGCGCTCGCCGGACAGGATCTGCCGGTAGCGGACGTTGGCGGTCTGCAGGTTGATCGCCCCCCCGCAGCCCAACGAGCCGTGCAGAATGACGACCGAGTTGGGCAGCGTCGAGAGCATGGCCGTTCCCGGCAGAAGCTGGCAGATGGAACCCTGGCCGAAGCCTCGCTGGTTGGCCTTGAGCCTGCAGCCGCCGAACTGCGCCTTCAGACCGCAGGCGTTGCCGCCATAGACGCATCCGGCCCCGAGCCGCTCCTCCCGCCGGGGGGCCACTTTTTCGTCGATATCACTCATGTGCTTTCACCTTTCTATCTTGATCTTCCGGGGCGCCCCGCATCAGCGCGGAAGTTCCTGGAAGAGGGGGGTGCTCAGGTAGCGCTCGCCCGTATCGGGGAGGACCGCCACGATGAGCTTCCCCTTGTTTTCCGCCCGCTTCGCCAAGAGAATCGCAGCAAAGGCCGCGGCCCCGGAACTGATCCCGACGAGCAAGCCCTCTTCCCGGGCAAGCCGTCTTGCCGTTTCAAAAGCCTCGTCGTTTTTCACCTTGATGATCTCATCGATGAGCGGGACGTTGAGGACCGCCGGGATAAATCCCGCACCGATCCCCTGGATCTTATGCGGCCCGGCCTGTCCGCCCGAGATGACGGGCGAATCGTAGGGTTCCACGGCCACGACCTGGAAACCTGGCTTGCGGGTTTTGAGGAGTTCGCCGGCGCCGGTGATCGTCCCCCCCGTGCCGACCCCGCCGACCAGAATATCCGCCTTGCCGTCCGTGTCGGCCCAGATCTCCTCACCCGTGGTCCGGCGGTGGATCTCGGGATTGGCGGGATTCTTGAACTGCTGGGGCAGAAAAGAATGGGGGATCTGGGCAGCCAGTTCCTCGGCCTTGCGGATCGCCCCCCGCATGCCGTCGGCCCCGGGCGTGAGCACCAGCTCCGCGCCGTAGGCGGCCAGGAGCCGCCGACGCTCCACGCTGAAGGTCTCGGGCATCGTCAAGATCAGACGATACCCCTTGGCCGCGGCCACAAAGGCGAGCGCGATCCCGGTGTTCCCGCTCGTGGGCTCGATGATGACCGAATCGGGATTCAGGAGCCCCTTCTTTTCGGCGTCCCGGATCATGGCCAAGCCGATCCGGTCCTTGACGCTCCCCGCCGGGTTGAAGGACTCGATCTTGACCACCACCTCCGCTTCGAGCCCCTGGGTCACGCGCCGGAGCCGCAGCAGGGGCGTCCGGCCGATCAGTTCCGTGATATTCTCCGCTATCTTTGCCATCCTATTTTCTCCTTTCCTTCATGAAATCCGCGTAAACCTTGGGAAGCATCATCCCGGAAGCGTGCATTGGAGATTTTTCGGGTCGAAAATATCCAGCACGGGGAGGGATGGTGATGCCCGAGGCGCCATTTCATATGCTGGCAGCGGCAGTGCGCACCTCGCCCGTCTCCAGGGCCAACAGTTGATCGGCCCACCCTGCGGCCCAGAGCCGCAGATCCTTGATCTCGAGCGGCGTCGGCACCTTCGATACGCTGTGTTCATAGATCCGGCGCGCCAGCCGTCTGTAGACGCCGGCCTGTTCCGATTCCGGGAAGGCCTCGATCGTGGTCTTGCCTTGCAGTTCGGACTGGGTGACCGTGACGGACCTGGGCACGTATTCCAGGATCTGGGTCCCGGTGCGTTCTGCGAAATCGTCCAGCAGATGCCGGGCATAGGGGGCGTTCACGGAGTTGCCGATGACGCCGCCCAGGAGCGCCCCGCCGGAGTTGGAGTACTTCTGGATCCCCTTGAAGAGGTTGTTGGCCGCATAGATCGCCATGAAATCCGCCGAGGAGACGGTGAAGACATGCTCGGCGATTCCCTCGCGGATCGGCACGGCAAAGCCGCCGCAGACCACGTCGCCCAGGACGTCGTAGATGACCACGTCCAGATCCAGGTCGTCGTAGACCTTGAGCTGCTTGAGCTGCTGGACCGCGGTGATGATCCCCCGTCCGGCGCAGCCCACGCCCGGGGCCGGCCCCCCGGCCTCGACGCAGTAGACGCCCCCAAATCCCTTGTGGACGATCTCGTCGGCCCTCAGCGTCGTCTTTTCCCGCATCGTATCGAGGACCGTGGGAATGTACCTTCCGTCCCTAAGGGTGTTGGTCGAATCGCTCTTGGGGTCGCAGCCCACCTGCATCACCTTCAGGCCGTCGCGGGCCAGGGCTGCGCTGATGTTGGACGTGGTCGTCGATTTCCCGATCCCGCCCTTGCCGTAGATGGCGATCTGTTTTGCCTTCTTCTTCTCTGCCAATGTCAAACTCCTCCTTTTCCCTTGATCTTCCGAGCCTCAGCCCCAATGAGCCGTTCCAGAGCCCTATCGATGTCCATCGGGGTTTCGTAAACTTTCAAGCCCTGCCGGTTGAGGACCTCGAAGGCCCCCGGCCCGATCCGGGCCGCCAGCACAACCTGGCAATCGGCCAGGAGCCGGACAACCCCGGCATGGGCCTCCTCTTCCCGCTCTCCGCTATCGGATCGGCAGGAAGGCTCGTTTTCCCTGGTTTCCACAAAGGAAAATCCGCTCCCTTCCGCCTCGTCTTTGCGTTCCCCATACAAATCATAGATCTGAAAATGGGTCGCCCGGCCGAAGTGCTGATGCACCGTCACCCCGTCCCGGCTCGCCACCGCTACCCTGGTTGCCATTCCTCCCTCTCTTCCTTTCTCGCTATCCGTGCGAAAAGGTCTCCAATCGCCGGTCATACAATTCACCCGCCAGATCCTTACCGCCCGGAATCCCGCAGGCGTCGGCCCGGCATTGGCGGCAATGGCGGAAGACCGGCAGATGCGCCTCGGCCGCGGCCCTGGCCTCCTGGAGCATGCCGCAATCCGGGGCGGGCACCTGCGCCAGCTCGTGGTTGGGGATGAGCGGAATCACGTTCATCATCCCGGCCCCGGCTACAGAAACCGCCCGGGCGATCTCACCGATGTGGCGATCGTTGATTCCGGGGATGAGGACCGCGTTGGTCTTCACGACGAGCCCCTGCCTCGCGGCCGCCGCGATCCCGGCCAGCTGCTCGCGGATCAGGATCTTTGCCCCTTCCCGGCCTCCGATCCAGCGCCCCTTCCACATGACGCCGGCGTTGATCCGCTCCAGAATGGACGGCTCCACGGCGTTGACCGTGACGCTCACGGTCCTGACTCCGGCGCCCGCGATCTGCCGGACGAACTTGCGCAGTTGCAGCCCGTTCGTGCTCAGGCAGCCGAGCAACTGCGGAAAGCGCTGGTGGACCAGGGAGAGGGCGGCCAGGGCGTGGAGCGAGGCCAGCGACTCCCCCGGCCCGGCGACGCCGACCACGGTAAGCTGCGGGCAGAGCGCCAGGGCCCGCTCGACCAGGTCCGCCGCCGCCTGCGGCGAGAGCACCCCGCGACTGACACCCGGCCGCTGCGTCGTTTTGTCGCAGGGACGCGAGCAGAACCGGCAGCCGATGTTGCACCCGGGGCTCACGGGCAAATGAATCCGGCCGCAGGTGTTGTGGGCCTCCGGGTTGTAGCAGGGGTGCCGCTTCACCAAGTGGTCGTAATCGTCCCGTTTCCGCACCCCTGGTTGTACTTGGACCAACGTCATCTTCACTCCCATAAAAAAACCCGCTGTCCGGACCAAACGATCGTCAGGCAGTGGGCTCTCCTTTGCTGTCTATGTTTGCCCGCAGGCTACATAAACGGATCTCCCTTTCCGCCCTGGATTTTGCCGACCAGCAGCGACAGCTACAGACCGGGAGCCTCACCTGTGCCGGTCTGCGGCGTTGAAATCTCCGTACATCCGGTCCATCAAAGCCCCCCGCCGTCGAATTGGGTCGAAACCGGTCGCGGCTCCTTTCGGTACAGGATCAGATGAATGCGCGCCTCTTCCCGTTCGAAGGTGAACGCCAGGTGATGCTCGAAGGCGATGACGGCAATCTTTTCGATCTGTGAGGGATCGCTTAATCGGAAGAGCACCCGATTTCCCTGGTCCAGATAGTCGAGGAAGGACGCCGTCGTCTGAAACTCGCTGCTGCCCCTCTCCCGGGTTAGATCGACGACACTGCCCTCCTCGTCGATGGTCAACTTCTCACCCAAGCCGATCCGTTGCGCCGCTTCTCCGGCGGCATCGGCGACACGGCGGATGATGCCGCCTCCGCCGATATGGATGCCGTCTTCGATGACGAATCGACCGAACCGAAAGTTCTCTCCGTACAGGTCGGCAGCCAGATCGTTCTTCAAGGCCAGGACCACGTTTCCCACCTCCGTCGGGCCGAGTTCCGCAGCATGCCGTTCCGTCACTTCCAGCGTCGCGGAATCGAGCCGCTCCTCGATTACGGCCACCGTGGCCGCTACCTCGGCCGTGGCCAGTTTCAGCTTATAGACCTGACCGGCCCGGAGGGGTTGCTCGGCAAGCCAGAAGATGCTTGCCCGCAATTCCCGGGTTCTCACAGGCGCATTGTCGCGATGGCTGATCACCTCGCCCCGTTCCACAAAGAGTTCGTCCTCGGTCGTGACGCCGATGCATTCGCCGGCCGAGGCTGAGGCAAGATCCGGCTGCTGCCATTTCTCGACGCTTTTGATCCGCGTCGTCTTTCCCGAAGGGAGGAGGGTGACCTTGTCCCCTTTTTTGATCACGCCGGTTTCGACCCGGCCCGCGTAGATGCGCTTCCCGTCCCATTTATAGATATCCTGGATGGGCAGACGGAGCGGCAGCCCGGCGTCGGCGTGGACGATCCCGAAGGTATCGAGGGCCTCCAGGATCGTCGGCCCTTCGTACCAAGGAGTCTTGCCCTGGCGATGGACCATGTTTTCCCCCTCCCGGGCCGAGATGGGGATCACATAGGAGGGGATGATCTTCACCGCATGGAGAAAGGCGCGGATATCGCTTTCCACGCGCCGGAATACTTCGCGGTCGTAGCCCACGCCGTCCAGTTTGTTGACGGCCACCACCACTTGACGAATGCCGAGCAGCGACAGGACGTAGGCATGGCGCTTGGTCTGCTCGCGGACCCCCTCGATCCCGTCTACCAAGAGGATGGCCGCATCGGCGCTCGCGGCGCCGGTGATCATGTTCTTGAGGAACTGTTTGTGGCCCGGGGCGTCGATGATCACATAGGTGCGCTTGGCGGTTTTGAAGAACGTGGAGGCCGTGTCGATGGTGATGTTCTGGTCCCGTTCCTCCTCCAAGGCGTCCATCAGATAGGCGAACTCGAATTCCCGGCCCTGGGCGCGGCTGGTGGCCTCGATCTCGATCCGCCGGCTTTCGGGGATCCGGCCGGTATCGTAGAACAGGCGGCCGATCAGGGTCGATTTGCCGTGGTCCACATGGCCCACGATCACGATTTTCAATGTCTCCAACTGGTCACTCATCTTCTCATCCTTATATTTCTGGCTCTTTCCGCAAGCCTCTCCGTCGTCTCACCACCGGGCGCGGACCGCCGGTCCACCATCACATGTACCCCCTGGCGCGCAACTTCTGCATGGCATAGGCGTTTTCCTGGTCCTGGGCTCGGCCGGCCCGCTCCGGCGCCTTGATGATTTTCAACTCTTCAATGATCTCACCGATCGTCGCCGCGGTGGAATCGATCGGCTTGGTGCAGGGGACGCAGCCCAGGGACCGGAACCGCTTCCCGTCCTTGGCGAAGTAGAGCGGGCAGACCTCGATCCCCTCCTGTTCGATGTATTCCCAGATATGCAGCTCCGTCCAGTGGAGGATCGGATGGACGCGGATATGGGTGCCGGGGGCAAAGCCCGTATTGAACTGGTCCCAGAGTTCCGGCGGCTGGTCTTTGTAGGCCCATTCGAAATTCTTGTCCCGGGGAGAAAAGACCCTTTCCTTGGCGCGGCTCCCTTCCTCGTCCCGGCGGATACCCAGAAAAAGGCCGTGGAAGTCGTTCTCCTCGATCATCCGTGAGAGCCCGTCGGTTTTCAGCTTTTCGCAGCAGAGGAGTCTCCCCTGCTCGGGTCCCATGCCCGCGGCCAAAGCCGCCTCGTTCCTGCCGACGCGCAGATCGGCGCCCCACAGTTTAGCCATCCGGTCCCGGTAGGCAATCATCTCCGGATACTTGTACGACGTGTCGATGTGGACCAGGGGAAAGGGCAGCTTTCCGAAGAAGGCCTTCCGGGCCAGATGGATCATCACCGTGGAGTCCTTCCCGATGGAATACAGGAGGGCCAGGTTCTCGAATTTCCGGTAGGCCTCGCGAAAGATATAGATGCTCTGGTTTTCCAGTTCCGCAAGTTGTTCGTTCATATCGTTCTCTCTTTAGCTGTGATAGCGTTATCGTCGGTGCAGACCGCATTCCTTGTGTTCCGGGCTCTCCCACCACCAACGCCCGGCGCGGGCGTCCTCACCCGGCCGCACCGCCCGGGTGCAGGGGGCGCAGCCGATGGAACGGTATCCCCGGCCGTAGAGCCGGTTGATGGGAATCCCTCGCTGCCGCGCATACTCATTCACTTCCGTTTCCGACCAGTGGAGGAGCGGATTGATCTTGACCAGTCCCCCGTTGAGTTCGTCCCTCTCCACCGGGGCAAGAGCCGCTCGGGTCACGGCCTGCTCGCGCCGCAATCCGGTGATCCATCCGGAGAGCCCCTTGAGCGCCCGGCCAAGGGGCTCCACCTTGCGGATCCGGCAGCACTCGTGGCGGTTTTCCAGCGACTCCCGGAAGGAGAAGAGCCCCTTCTCCCTTTCGAGTGTTTCGACCAGATCGCGACGAGGAAAGAACCAGTCGATCCGAATCCCGTAGCGTTGGGAAACGGCCTCGGCCACCTCATAGGTTTCCTCGTCGAGCCGGCCCGTGTCCAGGGCAAAGACGCCGATGGCCAGGCCCTGTTCGCGGGCGATCTCGATGATCGCGATGTCCTCCACCGAAAAGGAGCAGGCCAGGGCCACGGGTCCGGCCGCCCTTTCGATCCCCTGCGCCAGGATCCGGGCGGACTCGGGGACGACCCCGGTTTCGACTTGTTTAATGTCATTCATTTGCCTTATTCCTCTCTTTGCTCCGTCATATCTGGTAGTCCTCCACAAAGACCTTGATGTGCCGGGGCCGCACAAAGACCTTCTCCCCCTTTTCCAGTCCGAGGTTGGCAAAGGCCTCGCGGGTCAGTTCCGCCTCGGCGGTCTCGGCGTTTTCCGTAAGCGTCAGCGTGACCCGCACCGTCGAGCCCACGGCCTGGATGTGGGTCACCTCCGCCGCCATGGCTGCCTCGCCCTGGGTCCGCTCCACCACAAGATCGTGGGACCGCACATACCCCACGGCCGGGACGTCGTCGGCCGCGCCGTGTTCCGGCGCGGCCAGGGCGATGCCGCCGAGATAGGCCCGGCCCTTGTCGACGCGGCCGCGGAAGAGGTTGACGTTGCCGAGGAAGTTGAAGACAAAGGGGTTGGCCGGGTGTTCGTACACCGCTTCCGGCGGCCCGACCTGTTCCACTTGGCCTGCATTCATCACCACCACGGCATCCGCCACCTCCAGCGCCTCCTCCTGATCATGGGTGACAAAGACGCTCGTCACCCGGATCTCGTCGTGGAGGTGGCGCAGCCAGCGGCGCAGCTCCGCGCGGACCCGCGCATCCAAAGCGCCGAAGGGTTCGTCGAGGAGCAGGATCTGCGGTTCCACGGCGAGCGCCCGGGCCAGGGCGACCCGCTGCCGCTGCCCGCCCGAGAGCTGGGCCGGGTAACGGTCCGCGAGCCCCTCCAACTGGACCAAGCGCAGCAGCTCTTCCACCTTTTTCCGGATCTGCGCCCGGGAAGGACGGTCCCGGCGCGGCCGCACCTTGAGCCCGAAGGCCACGTTCTCGGCCACGGTCATATGCCTAAAGAGCGCATAGTGCTGGAAGACGAACCCCACATGGCGGTCGCGGACATGGCGGGCCGTGGTGTCCTCGCCGTTGAAGCGGATCGTACCCGAGTCGGGCGTCTCCAGTCCGGCTATGATCCGCAAGAGCGTGGTCTTGCCGGAGCCCGAGGGGCCGAGCAGGGCCACCAGTTGACCCGAGGGGATGGCGAGGCTCACGTCCGCCAGGGCCGTGAAGGCGCCGAATCGTTTCGTGATATGGTTTATTTCAATGCTCATGATCTTTACCTTCAGCGTGCCAGTTGCGCCCGCAGCTTCCATTCCACCAGGCTTTTCACCGCCAGGGTGACCAGGGCCAAGAGGGCCAGAAGCGATGCCGCCGCAAAGGCCGCCGCATAGTTGTATTCGTTGTAGAGGATTTCCACGTACAGGGGGATCGTGTTCGTGAGCCCCCGGATGTGCCCCGAGACCACGGACACGGCCCCGAATTCGCCCATGGCCCGGGCGTTGCAGAGGATAACCCCATAGAGGACTCCCCAGCGGACATTGGGCAGCGTCACCCGCCAGAAGGTCTGCCAGCCGCTGGCCCCGAGGACCGTGGCCGCCTCCTCCTCTTCCCGCCCTTGGGCCTCCATAAGCGGGATCAGTTCGCGCGCCACAAAGGGGAAGGTCACGAAGACCGTGGCCAGAACGATCCCGGGCAGGGCAAAGACGATTTTGATCCCCTGGGCGCTAAGCCAGGGACCCAGCCAGCCGTGGAGCCCGAAGATCAGCACATAGATCAGCCCCGAGATCACCGGCGAGACCGAGAAGGGCAGATCGATCAGCGTGACCAGCAGGTTCTTTCCCCGAAAATCGAACTTGGCGATGGCCCAGGCCGCGGCGATGCCGAACAGGAGGTTCAGCGGCACGCTGATGGCGGCGATGGTCAGGGTCAGACGGATCGCGGCCAGGGCGTCCGGCTCCTTGAGGGCGGCCAGATAGACGGTCCATCCCTTGGCCAGGGCCTGGGTGAAGACCGCGGCCAGGGGCAAAAAGAGAAAGAGCCCTAAAAAGAGGAGCGAAAGTCCGATCAAAAGAGCGCGGACCCATGCCGGTTCGGTGAGGCTCGCCGTCGCCCGCGACGCTCTTTTCAATGCTGTTGCGCTATCCATTTTCTTTCCTTCCGCCTCATGCTTCAGCATATCTTCGGCTCCACCGCTGTAGCAGGTTGATCAGCAGAAGCACTGCAAAAGAGGCGGCGAGCATCACCGAGGCGATCGCCGCGGCGCCGCTGTAGTTGAACTGTTCGAGCTTGGTGATGATCATCAGCGACGTGATCTCCGAGACCATGGGCATGTTGCCGGCAATGAAGATCACCGAGCCGTATTCGCCCAGGGACCGCGCAAAGGCCAGGGCAAAGCCCGTCAGGATCGACGGGACCAGGCTCGGCAAAAGGACCAGGCGAAAGGTCTGCCAGCGGTTCGCCCCCAGGCAGACCGCAGCCTCTTCCGTTTCCCGCTCGATATCCTCGATCACCGGCTGGAGGGTCCTGACCACAAAGGGCAGGCTGATGATGATCATGGCGATGACGATCCCCGCGGGACGGTAGGCCACCTTCAGCCCCAGCGGCTCCAGCAGAGAGCCGACCCAGCCGTTCGCCGAGTAGACCGCGGCCAAGGCAATCCCGACCACGGCCGTCGGCAGGGCAAAGGGGAGATCCACCAGGGCATCGATGAGCCGCCGGCCCGGGAACCGGTACCGGACCAGGACCCAGGCCAGGAGCGTCCCGAAGAGGGCGTTCACCGAGGCGGCCAAGAACGCCGCACCGAAGGTCACCCGGTAGGAGGCCAAGACCCTGGGCGAGGTAACAGTGGCGATAAACTCCGCCCCGGTCATCCCGGCCGTCCTGAAGATCAGCGCCGACAGGGGTATGAGCACCATCAGGCTGAGGTAAAAGACGGCATAGCCGAAGGTCAGGCCGAACCCGGGTAGAACGCTTTTTCGTTTCCATGCAAACATCATCATGCCCTTTTCTTTCTCGCTTCTTGACGAACCTTTTCCGTACGCCGCAAGCCTGCCCCCGCTTTCGCGGGGGCAGGATGAAGCCTGAATGCAGCATCCGGTCTTTTATGAAGCCGTCACTTCTTGGTGTAGATCTGGTCGAAGGTCCCGTTGTCCTCGAAATGGATCTTCTGGGTCTTTCGCCAATCGCCGAACACCGATTCGAGGGTGAACAGCTTCAGGTTCGGCAGCTTCGATGCCGCGGCGGCGATCTTCTTGTTGCTCGGCCGGTAATAGTGCTTGGCCGCGAGCTTCTGCCCCTCGTCGCTGTAGAGATATTTCAGGTACTCCTCGGCAATGGCGCGGGTCCCTCGCTTGTCCACGACCTTGTCCACCACGGTGACCGGCGGCTCGGCCAGGATGCTGAGGGATGGGGTCACGATCTCGAATTTGTCCGGACCCAGTTCGTTGATGGCCAGAAACGCCTCGTTCTCCCAGGCCAGAAGCACGTCGCCGATCCCGCGCTGGACAAAGGTCGTCGTCGATCCCCGGGCGCCGGAATCGAGGACCGGCACATTCTCGAAGAGCTGCTTGACAAAGGCCTTGGCCGAGGCGTCGTTCCCGCCCTTTTGCTTCAGGGCGTATCCCCAGGCCGCCAGGTAGTTCCAGCGGGCGCCGCCCGATGTCTTGGGGTTCGGCGTGATCACCGCAATCCCCGGTTTCACCAGGTCGTTCCAGTCCTTGATCTTCTTGGGGTTCCCCTTGCGCACCAGAAAAACGATCGTGGAGGTGTAGGGGGCGCTGTTGTTGGTTAACCGCTTCTGCCAGCCGTCCTTGATCAGCCCCTTGTCCTGAATCGCGTCGATGTCGTAGGCCAGGGCCAGGGTGACGACGTCCGCCTCCAAACCGTCGATCACCGAACGGGCCTGGGTCCCGGAACCGCCATGGGACTGCTTGACGGTTACCTGCTGCCCGGTCTTCTTCTGCCAATATTGGCTAAAGGCCTTGTTGAAGTCCTGATAGAGTTCCCGGGTCGGATCATAGGAAACGTTGAGCAAGGTCACGGGCTCGGCCGCCAGCAGGGGCGAAACCGGGACCAGCAGGAAGGCCAGCGCCGTCAGTCCTAAGATGATTTTTTTTGTCTTCATGGTCATTCTCCTTTTATTATCTACTTTTCCCATTTTATTAGTAGTATTTGTTGGTAAAAATTTTTCCCTTTCAATCCTCTCCCTTTTTCAGGTCCAGGACATAATACCCTTCCGGCTGCTCCTTCAGGGCCAGCAGACGGTGCCCCTCCCCTTTGAGGCTCCGCGGCACATTCTTGACCGCCTCACCGTCATCGAGCAGGATCTGCACCTCTTCGCCGGCCTCGCAATCTTCGAGTGCCAGCTTGGCCCGGACGAAATTGGTCGGGCAACAGACGCCGCGCAAATCGACTGTGCGCATGAATCACCTCCTCCTTTTTCCCCATGGCCCTTCAATTTGACAGGGCCATGGCGTTCGTACTTCCCCTTTCTCGTCAGGCGCTGCGCCGCGCCCGCCTCAGAACCCTTTCCCGATCTGCGTATCGACCGCCTGCGGGGGGAGCGTCTTTGCGACGACATACTCTGCAAACCCCTGCCGCAAGTGGTCCAGCAGGTCATCGGAGCCCTTCTTGAGGATAATGTCTCCCAAGCGGATTCTCCCCAGTCCTGCCCCGTTTTTTCGGTACCAGGCGAGAACCGCGGCCAGAAAATCCACGACCTTCTCTTCGGGCAGGAAGGTGGCAAAAACCGTCCCGATCAAGGGCGATCTCCCCCACTTGCCGCCGATGCGCACCGTGTACCCCCGCTTTGCCTCCTGCCAGGCCTCGCTCGGGCAGACCTTGAGGCAATCGCCGCAATAGATGCACCGCTCCGGGACAAAGAGCAAGTTGTCGTCGCCATCCTTGGCGATGGCCCCCACGGTGCAGGCCTTGACGCACAGACCGCAGCCGATGCAGGCATCCCGCTCCAGCGCCGGCAGGACCGCCCCCTGAAAACCCACATCGTCGGTCGCCGATTTCGGACAGTCGAAAGGACAGCCGGCAAAGGCGACCTTGAACTTGTGGTGGCCCGTCTCGATCCCGAAGAGCCTGCGATCCACTTCCAGGGCCGATTTCTGGGTATCCACCAGGCCGTTGGGATTGTACTCGCACCCTCCACAGGCCACCGGCACGCGGACCCGAGCCCCGCAGGAGGCGATCTTCTGGTCCGCAAGGCCGAGTTCCTCGCCGACGACGCCGATATGTTTGAAGGCCACATGGACCAGTTCGATCGACTGCCGGACCGAAAGATGGACGAATTCGCCGCCGTATTTCTCCGCCACTTCCACGATCTTTTTCAGGCGGGAAACCGCCATCCGCCCCCCAGGCACCCGCAGACGGACGGAAAAAAGGTCCTTGCCCCGCTCCTTGATAAAGCCGCCTGCCTTGAGCTGGCTCAAATCGATCTTTTGTTCCCTTTCAGACATCGTCCTCACCTGCTTTCTTGAACCCCTCTGCGAGGATCTCCAGTTCCTCAAGCTCCGCCTTCCCGGCGGCAACCTTGAAGGAGCGGACCGTCGGAGCGGCATGATCGGCCAGGGAAACGATCACATAGGAAATTCCCGGCGTCCGGGCCAGCCGGATGTCCTCCTCGGACGGACGGGCGGGCGTTGCCGGATGCGAATGGTAGACGGCCAGCATCTCCAGATTGGCGGCGCGCAACGCCTTGATCACCGCAAACTGCTCGGCCGGTTCCAGCGAGAAATGTTCGCCGCTGGCATCGGCATTGGTCATGGGATGGATCGCCGCAACGCGGTCCCCCTGCCCCCCGAGGATCCCGCACACCTCCAGGGGAAAACCCTCCCGCGCCAGGGCGATCATCTGTGCGTAAATGCCTTCCGGTATCTTTAACATCGTCATCTCTTCGCCAAATCGCATTGGTTCATGGCCCCCCATTCGTCGCGGAGCTCCTTGATGGACGGGGACTCCCCGCAGAGCGGGCATTTCGGGTTCCGGTTGATCCGCACCTCCTTAAAGCGCATCTGTAGCGCATTGTAAACCAGCAGCCGCCCGGTCAGCAACTCCCCCTTGCCCAGGAGAAACTTGATCGCCTCGGTCGCCTGAATCACCCCGAGCACGCCGGGCAGGACGCCGATCACACCGGCCTGGGAACAGGTAGGAATCGCATCCGGCGGCGGCGGATCGGGGAAGATGCAGCGGTAGCAGGCCGATTCGTGCGGCCGGACCGTGATCGTCTGGCCGTCGAATCGCAGGATCCCCCCATGGGAATAAGGCTTCCCGGCCAGGACACAGGCATCGTTGATGAGGAACTTGGCCGCGAAATTGTCCGTACCGTCGATCACGAAATCGTAACCGTCGATGATCCCCGCGATATTACCCGCATGGACCCACTCCTGATGGGTCTCGACCCGGATCTCCGGGTTGATCGCCAGCATCTTTTCCTTTGCCGACAGGACCTTCGCCTTGCCGATATCGGGCGTAAAATGGATCACCTGACGCTGAAGATTGGAAAGATCGACGGCATCGGCATCGACGAGGCCGATCGTGCCCACCCCGGCCGCGGCCAGATAGAGGGCCGCCGGCGCACCGAGACCGCCGGCGCCGATGATCAGCACCCGGCCGGCCAACAGCTTCTGCTGCCCCTTGCCGCCCACGTCCTTCAGGGCAATATGCCGCTGATACCTTTCGATCTGCTCATCGGTCAGCATGGCTACCTGCCTCCGCCCATGAAATAGAGGAACTCGACCTTGTCGCCCCCCCGGACCACGACCTGCTCGAATGCGCTCCGCTCCTGAATATCGCCGTTGAGTTCAACGGTGACATACAAAGGATCCGCCACGTTCAGCGCCACCAGCAGTTGGGAAATGGAAAGCGTCTCCCTACCGTCAACGGAGGTCTCCTTGCCATTCACAACCAGATTCATTCTCATCCTCCTTAAATAACGCAGGTGACTCCGCCTGCGCAACTTGCAATAAAAAACCCACTCTCCTCAACCAGCCGACCTGCGGGGAGTGGGTCCTCAGCTCACCTTCTTCCATAAAAAGGCTACATGGACGGCACTCCCTTTTCCGGCAGAGAATCCATACCGCAGGGACAACACTCCGTCCCCGTCCAGAGAAAAACGCCCACGGAGGCCCTCCCGTCAATATGCTGCCCTGTGGCAAGAATTGCTTCTTCGTTCATCCTTTGTTCGCCTCTTTGGGTCGTTGCCAATTAATAACAATTTCTATGGGAATTGTGTTTATTCTATTTCCCTACTTTAGTCAAGATATTTTTCACTATTTTTTAAGTGCCCTCCCGCAACGGATAGCCTCATCCTCCGCAGCCCCCTTCGATCACCGGCGCAGGCGCGATCCGGGCGGCATCGTCCCCGGTCACCTACCCTCCCTCAGCAAGTACGCGCAGTTCCCGGAGCCACGACTCGCCCTTAGGCCAGGGACCGTGACCGGAATCCACATTGATGTGGCCGGCAGGTCCGGCATTCACAAAGCGGCTTTCCAAGGCAGTTGCCAGTGCCCGCGCCTTTTCCAGGTCCATATAGGGGTCGTTTTCACTGCCCACCAGCAGAGACGGAAAGGGCAACGCCTGCGGGTCCTCCAGGGCAAACCCTTGGGCAGACGCCGGAATCGCCTGGGAAGTGGCAATGTCGGGAGGCGCCACAAGAAATAGCGCCAGCACCCGGTCCCGGTGAGCGGGAAACCGCTCCACCCAGCGAACAGCCGTGCAGCAACCCAAGCTGTGGGCAATGAGTACGGCCTTGTCCGCCTGTCGAGTAATGGCGGCATCCAGGGTCCGCACCCAATCCTCGACCGCAGGCCTGTCCCAATCCCGCTGTTCTACCCGTTCAAAGGCATATTTCTTTTCCCAGAGCGTCTGCCAATGCTCCGGCCCAGAGCCGTTCAATCCGGGCACCATCAACCCTCTCATGGCCTCCTCCATGACTTTCTCAGCGCACCCAGAAGAGCGCCCTTTTCTTGATCCGTTCCAGGATCTCCATGGCCAAAAAGGTGATCAGCCCCGTGTAGACGATGCCCGCCACCATCCGCGGATAGTCCGCATAGTCGGCGTAATACTGGACGAAACGTCCCAGGCCGGCGTTGGCGCCGAAGAGCTCGGCCACGGTCAGCAGGATGAACGCAAGGGACAATCCCACGGCCATGCCCGAGAAGCTGTGCGGCAGCGAGGCCGGCAGGATCACCTTGCGCAGGGTGTCGAACCGGGAAAGCCCCAGGATGCGGGCATCGTCTCGGTAGCGGGCCGGAACGGCCGCCGCCCCGGCCGCCGTGTTCAGGAATATGGGCCAGAAGGCGCCGACGAAGACGACAAAGATCGAGGCCCCGCGAAACGTAGCGATCAACGCTATCGCATAGGGGATATAGATCGTCGGCGGCACCGGGGCGACCACCCGGGCAAAGGGCAGGAACGCCCGGCTGAGCCAGCCGGTCGTGGCCACCACGATCCCCGCCGCCACCCCGGCGGCCACGGCGAAAAGATAACCGGGCGCCAGGATCAGAAGGGACGACCAAGTGCCCCTGAGCAGCTCCGGCAGGGAAACCCAGAGGGCCTTGCCCACCACCGCCAGAGGCGGAAAAAGGAATCCCAGCTTCTTCTGCGTCAAGATCGCGATCCCCTGCCAGAGGACTACGATCGCGAGGGCAAAGAGCAGCCCCTCTCTCCCGCTGACAACCTTCTTCCCGAGCCAGCCGCCGGGGTGCCCCGACCTGGCCTCGCTTCCTCTTCCGCGCTTCGGGATAGCGCTCTGCATAGCCACATTCCTCATCTTTCCAATCTCTCTTTTATTCACCGATCCCACTTCCTCTCACCCCTTTGCATCGTAGCGACACTTGTTCCGACGATCTCCCGGAGTTCCTGGTTCTATCGGCTCCCGGCCTGATCCCTCGGAGCCGCGCCCTGCTCCTCGTTTCTTGTCCCGCCGACGGGCAGGCCGCGCAGGCAGGCCATGCACTCCCTGAGCGAGCAGATCCCGCAGGAGTGGCACAGCACTACCCGAATCTCCTTCGCCCGTGCGGTGCGCATCACGCCGTTTTTCGTGCAGTGGGCGATCTGGCTTGTGAAGATGACCAGGGCATCGAGGTTTTCGATCCGGCCGGCGATATCACCCCTGAGGACATCGAAAACCCGCAATTCGATCCCTAACCTTTCCGCCTCATCCACATAGTGTTTCTTCAAGCGGGAGATGCCGCCGACAAGCCCGATATGGACCCGCGGTCTCCCGGCAGGGGCAGGGGAGACAAAATCGGCCGTCCCTGTTTGCGCCATGGCTCGCTCCTCCCTTTAGCAGGCTGTTGAAAAGCGGCCATATGCTGCGTTGCGCGGCAACCCTCATCGCTCAACGTATTCCTATATACGCCTCGCGATTCGGCTTTTGCGCGCCTTGCCTCTGGCCATTTTTGAACAGCCTGCCCAATCCGGGTGTTTTTCGACACCCTGTTGACTAGATGGCCTCACCGGCGCCCTTGACCTGGTCGCCCTCTTCCAGCTGGGCCAAGGCATCCTGGCGGAAGACCTCCAGGACCTGCTCCCGCAATTCCCGAAAACCCGCGGTCTTGAAAAATCCGCTTCTCGACCGCGGCCGCGGCAGAGCGACCGCGTATTCGGCGATGATCCGCCCCGGCGACGCCCCCAGGATCACCACCCGGTCGCCCAGGTAGAGGGCCTCGTCCACGTCATGGGTGACGAAGACGATCGTCCGGGGGGGATCGGCATGGGACCAGATGTCGATGAGCAGGTCCTGCAACTTCATCCTGGTCAGGGGATCGAGGGCTCCGAAGGGCTCGTCCATGAGCAGAAAGGAAGAGCCCAGGGCCAACGCCCGCGCAATGGCCCCCCGTTGCTGCATGCCGCCGGAAAGCTCGAAGGGATATTTTCCCCTGGCCTCCGCCAGCCCCACCAGGCCGAGATACTCTTCGGCCAGATCCAGCTTCTCCGGCCGGTTCCGTCCCGGATTCACCCGGTCGATGGCCAAGAGGATGTTCTCCGTCAGGGTCATCCAGGGAAAAAGCGAGTAATCCTGGAAGACCATCCCCCGGTCGATGCCCGGCCCCTCCACGGCCTCGCCCCGGCAGAGGATACGGCCCGAGGTGGCCTTGGCCATGCCGGCCAGGAGGCGCAGCAGCGTGGTCTTCCCGGAGCCGCTGGGCCCCAGGAGGGAGAGGAACTCCCCCTCCCGGACCGCCAGCGTGATCTCCCGCAGGATGACCGCCTCCCCGTATCCGAAGGAGGCGGACTCCACCCGCAGGCCCGATTCCGCACCGGCCTGCGGCGTTTGGGAACTCTGGAACGTCATGAGGCGTTCCTTTTGGCAAAGACCTTCTGCCTGTCCTTCCAGAAAGTTTCCTTCGGGCTTTCCTTGGCGAGGCCGTCCAGCGCCGCCTTGTAGATGCCCGTGTGGATATAGGGGACGATGTCCTGCTGCGAGGTAATGAACTCGCTCTTCTGCATCGTGACCCAGAACTTCTTCACCTCATCCACGTTCGGATCGGAACTCTGATCCAGATGGCCGTGGTAGAAGGCCTTCTCGATCACGGCCCGGTCGATCTTCACGTACTTGGCGATGGCGGCCACGGTGGCCTCCTTGTTTTGCCCGGTGAACTTCTCCGCCTGGAGGATCGCCCGCAAAAACCGGGTCAGAACCTCGGGGCTGCGCTTGACCGTATCGGTGGTCGCGACGATCCGGCAGCAAGGATGGCCGGGGCTCAGGTCGTGGCTGCGGAGCACCACCTTCAGACCCTCTTTTTCCGCCGTAATGTCGAAGGGTCCCCAGATCACGCCGGCATCCACCTGGCCGGTCTTCACCGCTTCGATGACGGCCGGCGGATTCTTCAGCTCGAAGATCTGAAGATCCGATTTCCAACTGATCCCGGCTTTGTATAGGGCGCCCCGAAGGACGGCATCGCCGGATGCGAGGCGTACCGTGGCCACTTTTTTCCCTTTCAGGTCATTCACCGACTTGAGCGAGGCGGCATTGGCGGCCGTCGTAATGACGCCCGCATCCTCGCCCATGATGCCGCCGATGATCCGCAGGTCCGCCCCCTGGGAGATGTGGACCAGGGGCGCCGTGGTGCCGAAGGCCCCGATATCGAGTTTCCCGGCGCGTACGGCATTGATCCCGTCCGCGGAATTGATGAATTCCACGAGTTCCACGTCCAGTCCCTCCTTGGCGAAGAAGCCCTGCTCCTTGGCCACAAAGAACTTCGCATGGCCCGTCACCGGCAGGTACCCCACCTTCAAGCGATCCAGGGCCTCCGCCGACGGCGGCGACAGCGCGATCAGGCCTGCCAGGCTGAAAAAGGCGAGGGCTGCGGCTCCGATTTTTCTGCAACTTACCAACATGGTTCTACCTCCTATGATTGAATGGTGAATGACGATGCCTCCTGGCTACGCCCCCTCAGGGCTTGAAGAGCCAGGTAGACAGATACCGTTCCCCCGTGTCCGGGAGGACGACGACGATCAACTTGCCGGCATTCTCCGGACGCTTGGCCACTTCCAGGCCGGCCCAGAGGGCGGCACCGCTGGAAATGCCGACCAGTATCCCCTCTTCGCGGGCAAGGCGCCGGGAAGTCTTCCCCGCTTCGTCGTTGCCCACCTTGACGACCTCGTCGATGATCCCCTGATTGAGGACCCCGGGGACGAAACCCGCCCCGATCCCCTGGATCTTGTGAGGACCGGGCTGACCGCCCGACAGGACGGGCGATGCCTCCGGCTCGACGGCAATGGCCTGAAAGCCGGGTTTGCGCGCCTTAATCACCTCGGCGACGCCGGTCAGGGTGCCGCCGGTTCCGACGCCGGAAACGAGGATGTCTACCTTCCCCTCCGTATCGGCCCAGATCTCCTCGGCGGTGGTACGCCTGTGGATCTCGGGGTTCGCCGGGTTATTGAATTGCTGGAGGATCACCGCGCCCGGGGTCGTGGCGGCCAACTCCTCGGCCTTGCGGATGGCCCCTTTCATCCCCTCGGCACCGGGCGTCAGGACCAGTTCGGCGCCGAAGATCTCCAGCAACTGCCGCCGCTCGATGCTCATCGTATCGGGCATGGTGAGGATCAGGCGGTACCCCTTGGCTGCGGCCACGAAGGCGAGGGCGATCCCGGTGTTGCCGCTCGTGGGCTCGATAATGACGGCGCCGGGTTGGAGCGCCCCTCTTTTTTCGGCATCCTCGACCAGGGCCACGCCGATCCGGTCCTTCACGCTGGAGAGGGGGTTGAAGGACTCGATTTTCACGACGACCTGCGCCTGAATCCCGGCAGCGATCCGATTGAGCCGGACCAGGGGGGTCCTGCCGATGGTCTTGGTAATATCTGCAAAGATGGACATTTTTCTTTCCTCCTTTCAATGAGGGACAGAGCCCCTATTTGGCGGCGCTCCTCAGGGCCTGGTCGAGGTCCTCCTTGATATCCTCCACGTTTTCCAGCCCGATGGAGAGGCGGATGAAATCCGCGGTGACCCCGGTTTCGAGCTGCTCCGCTTCGGTCAATTGGGAATGGGTCGTCGAGGCCGGGTGGATCACAAGGCTCTTGGCGTCGCCGATATTGGCCAGATGGGAGAGGAGCTTCACCGCGTTGATGAAACGCTTGCCCGCCTCCAGCCCGCCCTTGATCCCGAAGCCGACCAGGGCGCCGAAGTGACTGCCGAGATATTTCTTGGCGGTGCCGTAGCTGGGATGGTCTTCCAGGCCCGGATAGTTGACCCAGGCGACCAGGGGGTGGCCTTTCAGGAATCGGGCCACGGCCAAGGCGTTTTCCGAATGCTGCTTTTGCCGCAGCGGCAGGGTCTCCAGCCCTTGGAGGAACAAAAAGGCGTTGAAGGGGCTCAAGGCCGGCCCGATATCGCGCAGCCAGATCGTCCGCGCCCGCAGGGCAAAGGCGACGTTGCCGAGCCCTGGAACATTGCCGAAGGCCTCCCAGAATTTCAGACCGTGATAGCTCGGGTCCGGCTCGGTGTATTGGGGAAACTTGCCGTTTCCCCAGTTGAACTTCCCGCCATCGACGATCACGCCGCCGACGGAGGTGCCGTGGCCGCCGATGAACTTCGTGGCCGAGGTGGCAAGGATGTCGGCCCCGTAGTCGAGGGGCCTCACGAGCCCCACGCCCATGGTGTTGTCCACGATGAAGGGGATGCCCGCCTCGTGGGCGATCTTGGCGATGGCCTCGAAATCGGGGACATCGAGTTTGGGATTCCCGATCGTCTCGGCGTAAAGCGCCCGCGTCTTTTCGGTGATTGCCCGCTTGAAGGCCTCGGGATCACGGGCCGCGACGAACTTCACCGTCCGCCCCAGTTGGGGGAACGTGTGGTTGAACAGCTGATAGGTGCCCCCGTAGAGGTTGTCCGCCGAGACGATTTCATCGCCTACCTGTGTTGCGTTCAGGAGGGCCACGGTCTCGGCGGCCTGGCCCGAGGCCAAGGCCAGGGCGGCGGTCCCTCCTTCGATGGCGGCGACCCGCTTCTCGAAGACGTCGTTCGTCGGGTTCGTGATCCTGGTATAGATGTTCCCGAACGCCTTCAGGCCGAACAGGCTGGCCGCCTGGTCCGTGTCGTTGAACACATAGGACGTGGTTTGATAAATGGGCACGGCCCGTGCCCCCGTGGCCGGATCGGGCGATTCCTGACCGGCATGCAACGCCAAGGTTTCCAATCTTCTCTGAGTCATTTTTCCTTCTCCTTCGTTTCCTTTTTTTTCGTCCCTATTCTGAATTAAAAAACCCACTGTCCCTTCGGTGGCGCTCCGGGCAGTGGGTCCTGATCTGGCGCTATGCGGCTCTATGCCCTACATAGGCGAACCTCCCCCCTGCCGGGATCGACATGCGGTCCCGCAACAACACATCCGGTCGGCCACAAAACGGGCGCTTCTCTTCAAAAAGGGGTTCATCGGTTTACCTCGAAATTGATCTTCATATTTCCCATGGGAATTGTAGATAATTTATTTTAGATGGTTTGTCAATCTTTTTTTTTCATTTTTTTTGAAAACCACCTCGCTCCCTGAGCCTATCGCGCCTTTAGTGCCTGCGGGACCCACTTTTCTCTTGACACTGTGAGGCCATTCCAATACTAGCAAAACAGTAGAGATTGACCCGGAGCACCACTCCTCAAAAAAAGGATTGCCATGAACATGACAACAAAACTCTGTGCCTGCCTAGCGCAGCAAAAGATTTTCTGCCTTGCCACGATCATTGCCTCCGGCGATCCGCGGCTTCCGGTGGGCCGCAAGGCGATCGTCTGGCCCGACGGCAGAATGGAAGAGTCCTTCGGCGTTCTTCCCGTTGACAAAACGCTGCGGGATTTGGCCGTGAAGGCGCTGGCAAACAGAGAATGTGCGACCATAGAAATGACGGACACCGTCTCGGTCTTTCTCGATATCCTGGCGCCGGACGCGAAACTGCTCATCTGCGGGGCGGGCCATATCGCCATGCCTTTGGCCCGCTTCAGCCGCGAAGTCGGCTTCTCGGTCACGGTGCTGGACGACCGCGAGGATTTCGCCCACCCCTCGCGCTTCCCGGGCTGCACGGTCATCGCCGAGGACTATGCCCCTGCCCTGCGCAAGATGGCGCTGGGGCCTGCCACCTATACCGTCGTCATCACCCGGGGCCACGAGCACGATCTCGATTGCCTGCTGGAGATCCTGCCCAAGGAAACCGCCTATGTGGGACTCATCGGCAGCCGCCGGAGGATCGGTTTTGTCCTGGAAGAGTTGGTCCAAAGGGGGATTGCGAGAGAACGCTGCGCCGAGCTCTTCACTCCGATCGGTCTTCCTATCGGGGCGGAATCGCCCGAAGAGATCGCCCTGGCCATTGCGGCGGAATTGGTCAGCGTGCGCAGAAGAAGAGCGCAGAAGACGCGGGCGCTCAGAACCGCCCCGGGGGTGGCGTGATGACGAACGAAGAGATCTTTCGGAAACTGACCGAGCTGGAGAGCAAAGGCATCGCCGTTTGCCTCGCCACGATCGTGAGGACCTTGGGCTCCACGCCCCGCGAGGCAGGCGCCAAGATGATCGTCTGCGCCGACGGCACCACCTACGGCTCCGTAGGCGGCGGCTGCGGCGAGAATCAGGTTCGCAGCGCCGCCCTCCGCTGCCTCCTGACGACGAAAACACCGGAGCTGATCGAAGCGGACCTCACGGACGATTTGGGGACCAAGGGCGGTGACGTCTGTGGCGGCAGGATGTGGCTTTTCGTCGAACCGCTGTAGAATCCGGGCACCCGTTGCACCCCCTATCCCCGCCAAAGGCGGGGCTTGCCGGTGACGCTCCCGGTCAGCAGGTCACCCGGACCTCGCCGCCGATCCGCAGGGCTGCGAAGGGCTGCCGTGGGCCTCGCTCGGCGCTTACCAGCACCGACCCGTCGGCGCCGACGACTTGCTTCCGGATTTGATAGTTATTCTGATCGTCCTGGCTGTAGGCAGCAACCATCCCGGCGATCGTCTCCTCGGCAACCGGGTCCAGCGCTCCTGCGGCCAGCAGCGTGGGGCCGCGAAAATTCTCCGGCATGAAGAGGGCATCGCCCGGCGCCGCGAGATTCGCGATCCGCTCGTTTTCCGCCTGCGCTCTGCCCAGGATTACCCGGAGGTTGGGGCTCAGGCGAAAATGGCGGCCGATGGTCAAAAGCACCAGATCCCGCTGGTCATAGCCGGGGACATGGGCAAAGAGATCCCGCAGCCGCTCGGCAAACTCCGGATCGGTGAGGAGACATCCCCCGGCCGGACAGGGATAATCCCGGACGCCGAGCTCCTCGGCCAGCTCGATCTGCGGTTTCCGCGACCGGCCGGAAATGGCCAGAAGACGGCCCCGATTCACGATCCCTTCCGCTTCCGGCAGGGTCGGAGGGAACAGGTGGGCAGAAAGGGGGCGGAGAATCCGGCCCGCCAGACCGCTTTCCCGATCGATCGTCTCGATCGCCTGCCGGTGCTGGGACATGGGGCGCTGGCCGAGGACCTCGCCGGTGACGACGAAGGAGGCCCCGAGCTCGGCGAACATGCCTGCCACCTTGCGCAGCATGTAGATCCGGCAGTCGATGCAGGGATTCATCCCCCGGCCGTGGCCGTGAGGGGGATTCTCGACCACCTTCAGGTAATCCATCCCCTTGACCACCACCTTGAGCGGAACGCCGAATTCCTCGGCCACCCGCCGGGCCTCGTTTTTACAGCCGGCCTTCCGGGACGAGCAGTTGCAGAAGGGACTGGTGAAATGGACCGCCGTCACGGCGATCCCCTGGTCGATCATCATCTTGACGGCCAGGGTGCTGTCCAGCCCTCCGGATAGCAAAACAACGGCACCTTGTTTCATGAACTTTTTCCTTTTCTTTGCCGGCCGACGCGCGGCAGGATTGCTTTAATCCCGGTCAGGCTTGGCCGAGCGCCGCATCCAGGTCCGCAATCAGATCGTCGGGATCTTCGATCCCCACGGAGAGACGGACGAGATCGCCGGTCACCCCCACGCGCCGGCGGTGGTCGGGATGCATGGCGGCATGGGACATGGTGACCGGGTAGGAGATGATGCTCTCCACGCCGCCGAGGCTGACCGCCAGGGCGGGGATGCGGACCTGGCCCAGAAACCGCTTGGTCATCTCCTCGGTTTGCAGGCGGAAGGAGACGATTCCCCCGGGGCCGTCGGCCTGGCGCTCGTGGATCTCCCGGCCCGGATGGCCTGGTAAACCGGGGAAGAAGACCTCCTTTACCTCGGGCCGCCTTTGCAGCCATGCGGCGATCCGGCTGGCCCCCTGCTGGTGCATGTCCATCCGCGCCTTCAGGGTCTTGATCCCCCGCATCAAGAGCCAGCAGTCCTGGGGCCCCAGAACCGCTCCGAAGGCGTTCTGGATGAACTTGATCCTGTCGCCCAGCTCCGCACTGGCAGCCACGGCCAAGCCGGCCAGCAGGTCGCTGTGACCGCCCAGGTATTTGGTGGCGCTGTGGAGGACGATATCGAACCCGTACTCGATCGGTCGCTGCAAATAAGGGGTCATGAAGGTGTTGTCGATGATCGAAAGGAGCCCCTTTTCCCTGGCCAGGGCCGCCATGACCCGCAGGTCGGTGATCTTGAGTAGGGGGTTGGAGGGAGACTCAAGATAGAGGGCCTTCGTGTTGTCCCGGATGGCCCGCCGCACCGTTTCGGGATCGGTGAAATCGACGAAGGTCGTCTCGATCCCCAGGCGGTTGAAGAGCTGCGTCAGGACCCGGTAGGCGCCGCCGTAGACATCCTCGCCGGCCACGATGTGGTCGCCGGGTGAAAAAAGGAGCAAGATGCTGGAGATGGCGGCCATGCCGGAGGAAAAGGCAAAGCCGCGCACGCCCCCTTCGAGGCTGGCGATGATCGCCTCCAAGGCCTCCCGGGTCGGGTTTCCGGAGCGGGAATAATCGTAGGGACCAAAGCCATCGACGCCGGCCTGCTGGAACGTGGCGGCGTTGTAAATGGGAAGGCTGACCGCCCCGGTAGCCGGATCGACTTCGTTTCCCGTGTGCAGAATTCGCGTTCCGATCTTCATGCGCTTTTCTCCGCTTTTTCCAGGGCCTGCGCCAGATCGGCCAGCAGATCGTCCCCATCTTCGATTCCTACCGACAATCGCAGCAGCCGGTCGTTGATCCCCATCCGTTCCCGCTCCAGCGGATCCATGTCCGCATGGGTCTGAAAGGCCGGATAGGTGATCAGGGTCTCGACCCCGCCCAGACTTTCGGCAAAGGAGATCAGCTGGACATGGCGGAGCACCTCTTCGGCAATGCGCCGGTCGGCCACCTCGAAGGAGACCATCGCACCGAAACCGCGAGCCTGCTTTTTCAGCAGCCGGTAGCCGGGGTCTTTTTTCAGTCCCGGGTAATAGATCCGCTGCACGCCTTGGCGGCCGGAAAGCCATTCGGCGATCCGCTGGGCGTTTAGCAACTGCCGGTCGATCCGGACGCTCAAGGTCTTCAGCCCCCGGATTACGAGCCAGGAGTCCTGGGGTCCCAGGACGGCGCCGACGGAATTCTGTAGAAAATAGACCTGCTTCCCCAGCTCCTCCTCTTTTACCGCCACGAGCCCCGCGATGACGTCGTTATGGCCGGAGATGAATTTCGTGGCGCTGTAGACGGTCATATCCGCCCCCAGATCGAGCGGCCGCAGCAGGTAGGGCGTCAGAAACGTATTGTCCACGATGGTCAGGATGCCCTTTTCCTTGGCCAGGGCGCTGATCTTGCGGATATCCGAAACCTTGAGGAGCGGGTTGGTCGGCACCTCCAGGAGAATCGCCCGGGTGTTTTTCCTGATCGCCCCGGCTACGGCCGCGACATCAGAAGTATCGACATAGGTCGCCTCCAGCCCCTGGCGGGCAAAGACCTTGTCGAGGAGGCGGAAGGTGCCGCCGTAGAGGTCCTCGGTCACCACCAGATGGTCGCCCTGACCGAAAAGCAGCAGCAGATTGGCGATCGCCGCCATGCCCGACGCATAGGCGAAGCCGCGGCAACCGCCGTCCAAAAGGGCAATCCCCTCCTCCAGGACCTGGCGGGTGGGATTGCCGCTGCGCGAATAGTCGTAGCCGGTGCTTTTGCCGAAAGCCGGATGGCTGAACGTGGCGTTCTGGTAAATCGGAAAGGACATGGCGCCTGTCGCGTCCTTTCCCACACCGATCCGCACCGCCTGGGTGGAAATTTTCAAAGCCTTCTTCATTTTGCAACCTTTGAAGATACGTTTTACCAGCCCCGGCCGGCCAGGAGTTGCTCCTTGGGAATCGCCGCGATATCGAGGCCCGGCATGGACTTGCCGAGACCCAACGACGCTTCGAGGACCTTGGCCGGATCGCTGAAATAGGCCGTGGCCTTGACGATCGCCCGGGCGTGGACCGCCGGCGTCGCCGATTTGAAGATCCCGGAGCCCACGAAGATCCCGTCGCAGCCGAGCTGCATCATGAGCGCCGCATCGGCCGGCGTCGCGATCCCGCCGGCGGCGAAGTTCACGACCGGAAGCCTGCCCAGTTCCTTGGTCTTCAAGGCCAGCTCGTAGGGAATCCCGTTGTTCTTGGCAAAGCTCGTCACCTCTTCGATGGGCATGGCCGCCAGCTGCCGGATCTCCCGGTTCATGGTCCGCATGTGGCGCACCGCCTCGACCACGTTCCCCGTCCCCGCCTCGCCCTTGGTGCGGATCATGGCGGCCCCTTCGGCCACCCTGCGCAGGGCCTCGCCCAGGTTCCGGGCGCCGCAGACAAAGGGAATCGCAAAGCGGGTCTTGTCGATATGGCATTCTTCGTCGGCCGGGGTGAGAACCTCGCTTTCGTCGATGTAGTCGATCTTCAGGGCCTCCAGGATCTGGGCCTCCACGAAATGGCCGATCCGGGCCTTGGCCATGACCGGAATGGTGACGCTCTTTTTGATCTCGGCGATCATCTCGGGGTCGGACAT
>JAKAFS010000106.1 GCA_021817825.1 Deltaproteobacteria bacterium
CACTCCCATACGGTCCTCGTCGTTCTCGTCCCCGGGATGGGCGACGAGATCCAGGCGATCAAGGCCGGAATCATGGAGATTGCCGATATCTTCGTCATTAACAAGGCAAACCGGGACGGGGCCGGGCAACTGGCCAGCGAGCTGGGCGCCATGTTGAACATGGCCAACCGGGCTCCCGGCGGCTGGGAACCCCCGATCGTCCAGACCGGGAATGCCTTCGAACCGGCCGTTTTCGCCGAAGGAGTCAACAGCCTGGCCGATACGATCGAACGGCACTACCGGCACCTCGTGGAGAACAACCTGCTGGGCGACCGGATGCGGCGCAAGGCCATGGTGGAGATCAACGAGGCCCTCCGGGAAGCGATCCTGGAACCGGTCCTCACGAAACTGACCGAAAGCGGCGAGATGGATGCCATCGCCGACCGCATCCTCCGCAGGGAGACGGACCCCTACACGCTGGCCGAAGAGATGGCCCGCCGCTTTCTGAAATAGAGATTGCCGGAGAATAAGAATAAAATGGAGTCTGCCGATGAGGCAAGCAAGGCCCTGCTGGAAAAGTACCGCAAGGGACTGGTCCAGATCTACACCGGCAACGGCAAGGGCAAGACGACGGCCGCCTTCGGGCAGGCCCTGCGCGCCCTGGGGCAGGGCTACCGGGTCTGCGTCATCCAGTTCATGAAGGGACGCAAGTACGGCGAGTGCCTCGCCGCCGAGCAGCACCTCCCCGGCCTCACGGTCCACCTGACGGGACTCGACAGCTTCGTCATGCGCGAAAATCCGGCGCCCCTCGATGTCGAACTGGCCCGTCAGGGTTTCGAACTGGCCCGCCGGGCGATCGCATCTAACGACTACGAGATGGTCATCCTCGACGAACTCAATGTCGCCGCCGACTTCCAACTGATCCCCCTTGCCGAGATCGTGAACCTCATCAAGGACAAGCCGGCCGGCGTCGATTTGATCCTCACCGGCCGCTACGCCCCGCCGGAACTCCTGGCCCTGGCCGACACGGTCACGGAGATGCGGGAGGTCCGCCATCACTACAATGCCGGCGTCAAGGACCGCGCCGGCATCGAATTCTGAGCCGTTACCCCTCCCTCATTCTTTTCCGGAACCGCTCTCCAGAAAGCGGTTGTAGGTCTTGATGGCGCACATCTCGCCGCACATGGTGCAGACGTCCTTGTCCTTGTCCTCGGTCCGGGAGCGTACGGAGCGGGCCTTGACCGGGTCGAGGCAGAGGCCGAACATCCCCTCCCAGTCGAAGCGGCGCCGGGCTTCGGACATCGCCACATTTCGCTCCCAGGCCCCCTTGACCCCCTTTTCCAGATCGCCGATATGGGCCGCGACGCGCGAGGCCATCACCCCTTCCCGAACGTCCTCCCCTGTGGGCAGCCCCAGGTGTTCGGCCGGCGTCACATAGCAGAGGAAGTCGGCTCCGGCGGCGGCGGCGATGGCCCCGCCGATCGCCCCGACGATATGGTCGTAGCCCGGAGCAATGTCCGTGGGGAGCGGCCCCAAAACATAGTAAGGCGCGTCGCTACAGAGCCGCTTCTGGAGCTGCATGTCTGCGGCGATGCGGCGCAGGGGCACGTGGCCCGGCCCTTCTACCATCACCTGGACCCCGGCCTTCCGGGCCCGCTCCACGAGCTGTCCCAGGACGATCAGTTCCCCCACCTGGGCCCGGTCTTCGGCATCGCAGATCGTGCCGGGACGCAGCCCGTCGCCCAAGGACAGGGTCACGTCATAGGTCCGGGCGATCGAAAGCAGCCGGTCGTACTGGGCAAAGAGGGGGTTTTCCTCGCCGCGGCGTTTAATCCACTCGGCCATAAGGCTTCCGCCGCGGGAGACGACGCCCATGATCCGGCCGCATCCTTCGAGAATGGAGAGAGTCTGGGTGGTGATCCCGCAGTGGACGGTGATGAAGTCGACGCCGGCCTTGGCCTCCTGTTCGATATCGACGAAGAGGGACTCGGCGTCCAGCTCCCCGCAGTCCTTCCCTGCGGCGAACAAGCGGCTGATGGAGCGGTAAATGGGCACCGTGCCGATCATGACCGGCGAATGGGCCACCATCCCGGCCAGGATGGCGTCGATATCGCCGCCCGTCGAGAGGTCCATGACGGCGTCGGCCCCGGCCTCTACGGCCACCTGTAGTTTTTCGAGTTCTTCGGTCAGATTCGCATGGCTTGCCGACGTCCCGATATTGGCATTGATCTTCGTCGAGAGCCCCCGGCCGATCGCCCGGGCCGAAAACCGGTGGCCCCGGTTTTTCGGGATCACGACCGACCCCGCGGCGACCTTGTCGCGGATCGCCTCGGGATTCATCCCTTCGTATTCGGCCGCCTGTTCCATCTCCGCTGTGATTTTCCCCTCCCGGGCCGCTTCCAGTTGCGTCATATCTTTATCTCCTCTGCAAAGGCTGTCCTGCCCGGGCGCAGGAAAACAAAAGGGGCCGCCTCCCGGATAGGAAAGCGGCCCCTGGCTGCATGCAGAAAAGCGACAGGCAACAGCTCATTTCCCTACGCAGGCATTACCCTGATCAGGTCGATAAAGGGTCACCGGTCATCCGGTCTCTCAGTCCCCAACGGGACCCCCCTAACGAGCGCATCGACCCTATGCCAGGAGAGCCGGTTTGTCAAGGATTTGTAAAATATCCTGCACCGCCCGGCAGGGATGGAATCGACGTCAACCCATGAGCCGCAGACGGAAAAAAATGCTGCGGTTTGGGAATTGGCAGTGCGTCTCTTTTTGCGTTGTGATAAAGGATGACCGAAAAAAGGAGCGCGACCGGACAGAGCCGCGCCCAAAGGACCCTCCGACAGAGCTTCGCCGGAGAACCGGCAAGCGCTGAGCACCCACCGCCAAGGAGTAGAAATGAACGCTGCCCAAAAAGTTTGCACCCGCACCGACGGCGCTGTCGCGACCGTCATCTTCAACAATCCCGAGCGCCGCAACGCCATGTCCCTCGCGATGTGGCTGGCCACCGCCGAGGCGCTGGAAAAGTTGGCCGCCGATCCGGCGGTGCGCGTCGTCGTCCTCACCGGCGCCGGCGACAGGGCTTTCGTCTCCGGCGCCGATATCTCCGAATTCGAGAGCGAACGCGGAAAATTCGAAGCCATTGCCGCCTATAACGCCGCCATGGACCGCGTCCATTTAGCGCAGCTCAATTTCGGCAAGCCCTTGATTGCCATGATCCGCGGTTATTGCCTGGGCGGAGGATTGAACCTCGCGGCCGGCTGCGACCTGCGCATTGCAAACGAGACCGCCCGTTTCGGCATCCCGGCCGCGAAACTCGGGCTCGGCTACGGCTACGCCCCCATGCGCCGGTTGCTCGCTCTCGTCGGTCCTCAATTTGCACAGGAGATCCTCTTTACGGCGCGCCAGTTCGACGCCGAGGAGGCGCTCCGCATGGGACTGGTGAATCGGGTCGTTCCCGATGCCGAAATCGAGTCTTGCCTGCGCGACCTGACCGCAACCATCGCGGCAAACGCGCCGCTCACCATCCGGGCTGCGAAATGCATCGTCCGGGAGGCCATGAAAGATCCGGCCGAACGGGATCTTGCGGCCTGCGACGCCCTCGTGCGTCAATGTTTCGAGAGTGACGACTACCAGGAAGGCCGCCTGGCCTTCCTGGAAAAACGGAGGCCGGTCTTTACAGGCAAATAGGGTTCGGCGGAAAGGGATTCTATTTTCCCGCCGCTGCCTTCAGCCCCGGGGTCTCGGACCATGCCCCAAAAGGAGTAGGACTGCCGATGAAAAAAGCGCTGATCATTACGGACGTGCAGAACGATTTTTGCCCCGGCGGGGCGCTGGCGGTGGCCGGGGGCGACGAGATCATCGCGTCGATCAACGCCCTGTCCCAAAAATTCGACCGGGTGGTGGCCACCCAGGACTGGCACCCGGCCGGCCATGTCTCTTTTGCCGGCCGCCACGGGCGGCGCCCCTACGAACGGATTCGAATCGCCAGCGGCGAGCAGGAATTGTGGCCGGACCATTGCGTCCAAGGGACGGCCGGCGCCGATTTTCACCGCGACCTCGACCTGCGGGCCGTCAGCCTGATCATTCGCAAGGGCATCCATCCCGGCATCGACTCCTATTCCACCTTTCTGGAGAACGACCGCAAGACCGAAACGGGGCTGCACTACTATCTGCGGGGATTGGGAATCGAGAGTCTCTGTTTCTGCGGGCTCGCCACCGACTATTGCGTCCACTACAGCGCCCTGGACGCCCTGCGGATGGGATTCAAGGTCGCCGTCCTGCTTTCCGCCTGCCGGGGGGTGGATGTGCCGGCCGGGAACATCGACCGGGCCCTGGCGGACATGCAGGCCAGAGGGATACGGCTCATCGAGGGAACCGCCGACCCGGTCCTGCCCTAACAGGCTATCCCGAGGGACCGGAGGGTCTCTTCCTGCAGCCGGCGCAGTCCCGGTGAAATCTGCACCTCATAGGGAGACCGGCCATCGAGACGGCGCAACCCTTCAGGCAGGCTCTCCAGCTGCGCCTGGGCATGGCGAGCGATCGCGGTCAGTTCCAGCGCCGGGAAGAGCCGCCGACCCTTCTCCATCACCTTCATCAGCAGGGGTTCCCCTGGGACCCCCGCTTCTCCTTCCAGGGCGACCGTATCGCCGGCCAGCCGCCCCTCGTCGATGCGGCGAAAGACCTGCTTGCGGCCCGGCAGCGTCGCCTTTCCGGCCGATGCCTTCAGCCGCGGCCGCCCCGCATATTCCACCAGTTTATAGGCGCATTCCAGGTAGGGGGCGTCCGCCGAGGTGTCGAGCTTGGTTCCGCCGCCGAAGCCTCCGATCGGGGCCCCGGCGGCAAGGAGATCCCGGATCGCGTATTCATCCATGTTGCCGCTGACAAAGACCTGCACCTCGGGCAGCCCTTCCTGGTTGAGGAGGGCGCGGACCTCCCGGGAGAGGGAAAGAAAATCGCCGCTGTCCAGACGCAGGGCCTTGACGCGGATCCCCTCGGGCGCAAGTATTCTGGCCGCCCGGATCGCCTGGCGGGCCCCCTGTAGGGTGTCGTAGGTATCGATGAGGAAGGTGACGTTTTCCCGGTTGGCCCGGGCGTAGGCGACAAAGGCCGAAAGCTCGTCCGGAAAGGCCTCGATGTAGGAGTGGGCCATGGTGCCGAAAAGGGGAATCCCGTAGAGCGCTCCGGCCAGCACCGTGGCCGTGCCCGCAAAACCCGCGATGTAGCTGGCCCTTGCCGCGAAGAGCCCCGCCTCGGCGCCGTGGGCGCGCCGCAGCCCAAAATCGACCAGCAGGGTCTTCTCGCCGGCCGCAAGCCGACAGCGGGCCGCCTTGCTGGCCAGGATGGTTTCGCAGTGGACAAGGTTCATGACCCGGGTTTCGACGAGCTGCGCCAGGGGCAAAGGGGCCACGACCCGCAGCAGCGGCTCGCCGGCAAAAAAGGGCGTCCCTTCGGGCAGGGCGTAGAGGTCGCCGGTAAAACGCAGCCGGCCGAGTTCGGCCAGGAGTCCCTTGGAAAAGCGGCCGGTCCGGGCAAGAACATCGATCTCCGCTTCGGAAAAGCGCAGGTCTTCCAGAAAGGAGAGCGCCGATTCCAGGCCGGCGGCGAGGAGGAATTCCCGGCCGGGCGGAAGGTTCCGGACAGCGAATTCGAAGACCGCCTCCCGGTCCATCCCCTCGCGGAGATAGGCCTCGAACATCGTGAGCTGATAGAGGTCGGTGAGCAAGGGGCTCGTGATGGGGTTCATGGGCAATCTCCTCTTGGGTTTCTGTTCCGGTATCTCAGGCAGGCAAAGCCGCTTCGCCGCTGGCCAGAAAATCGCCCACAATCTTGAGGAAGCGGGGCGTCTCTTCCAGGTGCGGCATGTGGGAGCTCTCTTCGAAGAGCACCCACTCCGAACCGGCAATGGCCCGGTGGACCGCGCCGGTCACGATTGGCGTGGCCTCGTCGTGACGGCCGCCCACGACGAGGGTCGGGGTCGTGATCCTGCCCAGCCGGTCCAGGACTTGCCATTCCTTCAGGGTCCCGGTCACATGGAACTCACTGGGTCCCCACAGGGTGAGATAGACCTCCGGCGACTCGGTGAGCTGCCTGAAGGTCCGCATCAGGCAGTCGGGCCAGGGATCGAGGCGGCAGACATGACGGCGGTAGAAGACCAGCATCGCCTCCTGATAGGCGGGATCGGCGGTGGTCCCTGCCGCTTCGTGGCGCAGAAGGACGGCCTGGACCTCCTTGGGCAGTTCGGCGCGCAGGCGGTTGATCTCGGCGACCCACTGGGCCGTGCTGGCCGGGGCGTCGGCAAGGACCAGGGAGGCGAGACCGCGGGGGCGCGTCACGGCGTATTCCATGGCCAGCATGCCGCCCCAGGATTGTCCCAGCAGATGGACCTGCGTAAGCCCCAAGGCGCGCCGCACCGTGGCCAGCTCTTCGAGAAAGAGGTCCACGGTCCAAAGAGAGGGGTCGGCAGGCCGGCCGGAGCGGCCGTTGCCCAGCTGGTCGTAGAAGATGACCTGCCTGCCCGCGGCGGCCAGGGCCTCCAGGGGCTCCAGATAATCGAAGGTCGAGCCGGGCCCGCCGTGAAGGCATAACAGCGGCAGATGCCGCGGGTCTTCCTGCCGTCCGACAATGCGATACCCGATCCGCCACTCCCGAAAGGGGATGAACCCCTCCGTACCGGTCTTTCCGTCCGCCATCGCGCGCTCCTCTCCTGATTTCGTCGCCCATGCTATAAACGGCTGGGGGCGATTTCGCAACTTTTTTCAGTAGAGGAGCGGTGGGCGGCAGGTTCAGCAGCCGCCCGTTATTTTCGGTTTCCCACCCTGGCCTTGATGGCGGACCTGGATCAGCTCCGCGACGATGCTGACGGCAATCTCTTCGGGGGTCTCGCCGCCGATGGGCAATCCGATCGGCGAATGGACCCGGTCCAGCTGCGCCTGGGTGACGCCCCGGGTAAGCAGGTAATCGAAGATGGTCCGGATCTTTTTCCGGCTCCCGATCATGCCCACATAGGCCGCGTCGGTCTGGGCGGCCCATTCCAGGGCCTGAGCGTCGTGCTGATGGCCCCGGGTGACGATGACGATATAGGAAGAGCCGTTGACCGCAAGGCGCTCCATGGCCGCGGCCAGATCGCCGGAGATCGTCTCGGCCGCTTCGGGAAAACGTTCGGCGTTGGCGAACTCGGGGCGGTCGTCGATGACGACGATCCGGAAATCGACCAGTTTGGCGATCCTTGCCAGGGGGAGCGAGATATGGCCGCCGCCGAAGACAAACAGCGTCGGTGAGGCCAGGAGAGGCTCGATGAAGACATCTACGACGCCCCCGCAGACCTGCCCTTCCCGGGAGGCATCTTCGTTGGTCAACTCAAAATGGGCCAGTTGCGATTCGTTTCCGCCCATCATTTTCAGCGCCTCCTGACAGACCCGATGCTCCAGGGCGCCGCCGCCGATCGTACCGACGATCCGGCCGTCGCTCCGCACCACCATTTTGGCCCCCTCTTTCCGGGGCGCCGAACCGCGGGTGCCGACCACCGTCGCCAGGACCGCCTTTTCTCCCCGACGCCGGAGATCCACAATCGTCTCGAAAACATCATCCATGGTTGTCGTTACCTGCCTTTGAAAATTCGCTTTGCGCCGCCGGACCCGCCCGGCGGCCGATATCAGATCCGCTCCGGTCGCGGCGCTTCCGATTCCTGCCCGAGGTCCTTTTCGGCCTGCGCCCGGGCGGCCCGATAGGCTTCGGGCGTATCCATGTCGGTCAGGACCTGGGACGCATCGAGAGGCACTTCCCGAATCTCGGCGGCATGCCGGTTGACCACCGCCCTGGCCCCCTGATCGCCCAGGGCCGTCAGCTCTTCCCGCAGAGGGCCCGCGAAGATCACCGGATGGCCCCGCCGGCCGTTATAGACCGGCATGGTGATCCCCGGGACTCCTGCGGCCCGGTGGGCGGCGATCAGCCGGTCGATCACCGGCGCCTCGATGAGCGGCTGGTCGCCCAAAAGGAGCATGAAACCTTCCGCTCCGGCCGGGGCATTTTTGACCCCGCAGATCACCGAAGAATGCATCCCCTCTTTGTACGCCTCGTTGATCAGGAGCACGGCCTTCTCCGGCAGCACGATTTGGCCCGCGATCTCGTCGGCCCGATGGCCCAGGACCACCTCGACCCTGGCCAGCGCCGATGCCGCGGCGACGTCGATGACCCGCTGCAGGACGATGGAATCCCCCCAGGGGAGGAGCTGCTTGGGCGTCCCCATCCGTCTCGACTCCCCGGCGGCCAAGATGATCCCGACGATCATAACGATAGCGTTCCGTCCCAGTTCAGTTTTTCGCCCTGCCCGCTACCCTCGCCCGCGGCCGGCCCCTGGGCGGCGGACGACGTCTGACCGCCGGCAATCCCCTCGTTCAGGATCTCCAGGAGCCCCCGGACCTTCTTGC
>JAKAFS010000107.1 GCA_021817825.1 Deltaproteobacteria bacterium
AAGATACATTTGATTTTACTGGCCCGCTGCGCGAGGGAAGGGAAAGCGGTTAGAAAATCCCCTTGACATCCACCACGGCTTTCTGAAATTAGGTTCAACTGCAAAGCAGACTTCAATCGATGAAGACAGAGGTTGTGGAATGAGAAAGATAAGGGTCCAGGACGCTATCGGCGAAACGCTCTGCCACGACATGACGGCCATACTCGAAAGCGGCTTCAAGGGCGTCCGGTTCAAGCGCGGCCATGTCATCAGCGCCGAGGACATCCCGGCTATGCTGGACATGGGAAAATTCCAAGTCTTTGTCTGGGAACCGGAAGCCGACGAGGTGCACGAGGACGATGCCGCCATGGCGGTCACCGAAGCCATGTGCGGAAAAAACGTGACCTCTTCCGGACCGACGGAAGGGAAGATGGAGATCCGCGCAGCCAGCGACGGTCTGTTCTGTCTGAACCGTGAAGCGCTCAAACAAATGAACCGGGTGGGCGACTACACCATCGCCTGCCGCCCGGGATATACCCGGGTCGCGAAAGGCGATCTGCTGGCGGGCGCCCGGATCATTCCCCTGGTCACGAAGCGCAGGAATGTGGACGAGGCCGTGCGGATTGCGAAGGCCAACGATCCCGTTCTGGCGGTACTTCCGTTTAAACCGCTCAAAACCGGCATCGTCATCACCGGGAGCGAGATCTATCACGGCCGCATCAAGGACGCCTTCGAGCCCATCCTCAGGGCGAAGCTGGCCGGCTACGGCGCCGAGATTCTCGGCTTTAGGAAATGCCCCGACGACCTGGAGATGATCCTGGCGGCGATCAAGGCCTTCCTCTCCTCCGGCGCGGAGCTGATTCTCCTGACGGGCGGCATGTCGGTGGATCCGGACGACCTCACGCCGACGGCGATCCGGACGAGCGGAGCGCGACTCGTGACCCAGGGCGTCCCCATGCAGGGCGGCAACATGCTGACCATGGCCTATCTGGACAAGACCATGCTGATCGGTGTTCCCGGTGCCTCCATGCGCGCTCCCACCACGAGTCTCGAGGTATTCCTGCCCCGGGTCTTTGCCGGAATCGAGATTACCGAAGAGGAAATCGCCGGCTACGGCGAGGGCGGGCTGTGTCTGGGCTGCAAGGTCTGCCGCCATCCCCTGTGCTGGTTCGGAACGGGCCGCTGACCTGCCGGAGAAATCATCCTCCGCAGTCCCCGGCGATGCCGGGGGCTGCGGGTCAAAATCCTATTTGATTTTTGCTTTCTTGCGCAGATTGTCCTGGAACGTCATGAATTGTTTTTGTTCCAGCGCTTCAACGATTTGCGGTTTTACCTCTTCCAGGGTAGGCACTTCCGCGGTTCGCACATCTTCGAGCTTGATCACATGATAGCCGAACTGGGTCTGGACGGGTGCATCGGTAAATTCACCTTTTTTCAATGCCGCTAATGCGTCGCCAAAGGGCTTCACATAGTTTGTCGCCGGCGCCCAATCCAGGTTGCCGCCTTTAGCGGCTGAGGCCTCGTCTTTTGATTCCTTGGCCAATTCTTCAAACTTGCCGCCGGCCTTCAATTTGGCGATGATGGCTTTCGCGGCATCTTCCGTTTCTACCAGAATATGGCTTGAATTGTATTCCTTTATGGTGGCGGCCTGGGCTTTGAATTTTTCATATTCCGCCTGAACAAGGGCGTCTTTGACAGGGTTTTTTTTGAAATAATCCGTGAGCATTGCCCGAATCATGAGCATCTGCCGGTTTTGCTCGACTTGCCGTTTGATATCCGAATGTTTGCCATAGCCTTGTTTGTCCGCTTCCTGAAACAGAAGGGCCTGAATGATCAATTGCTCTTTGGCCATTTCCCGTAGCTCAGGCGTATCCACCTGACCCTGGGCTACCGCCTGCTTGACAAAGAGATCGACGGCGGAAGCGGTGATGGCTTTGCCATTGACGACAGCTACATTTTGGGCAGCTGCCGGTAAGGCGGCGGCAAAGACAAGGACGACGAAAATAACCAGTAAGCGGGCGGTTTTTAAAATCATATCAACTCCTTCATTATAACCATAATCAGAGTTCGAAGGGCGCCTCATTCGCGATGGTCGGCCGATGAATCTCTGTGCTTCATTTGGAGAAAAGAGATACAACAGGCGAGGGTCTTTGACAAGGATTATAATCGTCCCCGCCCTGCGCTCTTCCTGATTTCCGAGCGGCTCATCCAAGATACCATCTCGACTCGAAGATCCTGAAGCAGCAAGCAGCAACCCTATCTAGCTGCTTCCGCGAAAAAGAGTATCTTCCCATGGGATAGGTTTTGACTACCAATAACCCCGGAGCCGGTTCCTATTGTCCCTATCGCTGCTATGCCATAAGTTTATAAAAATATTGAATCTCGTCGTGGCGTCCCGATGGATGGTACAGGATGGCGGCAAAAAAACAATTCACAAGTACAAAAAAGGAGAAGAACATGATTCCGCAAATCAAAAAAATTCTTTATGCCACCGATCTTAGCAAAAATTCTGCTTACGCCTTCTTTTATGCGATGGATATGGCGCAAAGACATCAGGCGAGCATCGTCCTTCTCCATGCCATCAAACCGATTTATCCCAGTGAGTATAGCGGCGAAGGCTTTATGTTCGAGGACATCATGGAGGTGCAAAAACGGGAACGAAAAGCGGATATCGTGGAACTTAAAAAGAATATTCAAGCGTTTTGTCAGAAAACAGAGGCGCAGATGGGCTCTTCCTGCGCTCATCGCGTAACCGAAATCCTGGTTCCCATCGGTCATCCTGTCGAAGAGATACTCAAAGCCGTGGATGAGGAAAGCTGTGATGCGATCGTTCTCGGGACTCACAGTAAAGGGTTTTTGAAACATACTTTTTTAGGGAGCGTGGCCAGTTCGGTTTTGGAGCGGACACGAAAACCGGTTTTTATTATCCCGCTGCCCTCTGACAAAACCAGTATCGAATGGGCCAAAATCTGATCGAATCATCTGGTCGGGATCGTTTCGACGACAACTTTTATGGGCTGACATTCAAATGCCGGTCAGCAGGGAGATGGAAAATGACTGTGAAGATTGCTGTTTTTGTGGGAAGCCTGCGCAAGGAATCCTACAATCTGAAAACGGCGAAGGCGCTGTTGACACTTGCCCCGAAGCCGTTAAGGCTGGAAATCGTCAAAATCGGGAATCTTCCCCTCTATAACCAGGACTTTGATGATGAAGGAATGCCACCGGCAGAGTGGACCGCTTTTCGGGAACAGGTGAAGGCATTCGCCGGTCTGCTGTTTGTGACGCCTGAATACAACCGCTCCGTTCCCGGCGTGCTGAAGAACGCGCTCGACGTGGGATCGCGCCCCTATGGCAAGAGTGTCTGGGGAGGAAAGCCCGGTGCCGTCATCAGCGTCTCGCCCGGCGCAATAGGCGGTTTCGGCGCCAATCATCATCTCCGGCAATCGCTTGTCTTTTTGGATATCCCCGCCATGCAGCAACCGGAAGCCTATATCGGCAGTGCCGCGCAACTGTTCGACAGCAACGGTGCCATCACCAACGAAGCCACTCGTGAATTTTTCATAAAGTTCATGAATGCTTTTGCGGCCTGGGTTACAAAAAACGCCCAGAAACCGTGAACCTTAATGAACATTAATATGGAGAAGAAAGACCATCAGTCAGTGGTCCGCTCCTTCCTTAAGACTATTGTGCTTCCGAACGAGTTCTTCATTTGTCATTTCGCCGATCTTCCCTTAACGTCACCGGCTTGTTTCCGGTTTTTTGCTTTTTCTCTCAATTCTGCTGCTTTTTCTTTTAGCTCCTTGAGAGCCCTTCGCATCTCGCTCCATCCATACCAGGTCGCGTAATCCGGGTTTGCATGGAATACGCCCTGGAACGCCCGCATCCTGTGTTCGAGGAAGATCACGAAAAGCTTCTGCTCAATGACGGTGGGGGCATCGTGGAACCTCAGCAGATCGGGATAGGAAGAGGGATAACCATTCGGTTCTCGGAGGATTCCATCATGGTAGAGATCGGCGATGATCCTGATCGCCTCTGCCATGAGAGCATCCGCTTCCCGGATCATCTCGTCGCCCTTCTGTAACTCACCTATCGCGAAATTCCTCGAATGGCATTGGTTACAGGTCTTCAGCCATTGACAGCGATCTTGTATGATGAGCCTGCGTTACCAAGGCCACCGATACGGAGAAAAACGACCGAATTGTCCGCAAAATATGCGGAGATTATGCCTGTCTCGGCGGAGAATATCAGGTCCTGGGCGTGGACGACATCATATCCCCGCTGCTGCAGGGCATGCGACAACCCCGTGTGGATATCCTCGTCCAGGAACAATCTCAGTTTCATCGTTTTGGGTCGCTTCAGTGTCGTGCGGGATGGGCTTGGACCTGGCTCTTCCAGTACTCGACGTTTCCCGCCTCTTCCAGATCGGCGTTGATTTCGTCCTGGTGGTCGAAGTAGTAGGCCAGGGCCGAGTGGACCTGGGAGGGGGTCAGGTGGCGGAGGCTTTCCAGGATCTCGTCGATGCTCATGCCGAGCTGGTAATATCCGGCGATGCAGTTGACGGTGATCCTCGTCCCCTCAATCACCGGCCGTCCGCCCGCGATGCCGGGATCCGACGTGATATAGGGGTAATCCAGTTTTCTGGCTGTCAGCGACATAGGGCACCTTCTCTCTTCTAACAACCGTTCCCTTCGCTGCGCACCGAATATCTCAAGGAAACGACTCGATTTCGTTCCCAGAATAGATGAGAACATCCGATCTGTCAATTTGAAAATCACCGAAAATCAGAGGCTTTTCCTTAACCTGGGCCACTTCTTTTTCCCCAACCCTCAAAGGGCAAGAACTCGGAAGCGACTCGGAAGTCGAAGGCTTCCGAGTTGGGCCTGCAAACCCCAGTGAAAAAAGCAGGCTCTCGGGGTAACGAAGATACCAGGGAGTCTATTTTGGGGTCTGACATGTGCCTGCTAAGCGACTTCTGACGCTATCTGAATTGAATATGAATTTAAGCGTGTGCCTGCTATGTGTCTGGGAGTGAAATTTGTAAGTAGTTGTATTTATTTAAATAATTGTCGTAAGTGCATGGAAATCGAACCCACCTGGGAGGGTACTAGCCCCCCCACTCACTCATAGAGGTCGCCCGGTGCGGAGAATAATGCCCTTATTGTCCGCAAAACATGCGGAGATTATGCTTGCCTCTGCGGAGAATATGCGGCATAATGCCCTCCAGGGGTGTTGAAAATCATGGACTACATCTACCAGAGAAAAGCATGGCCCAAGATGACCTGGGATGCCGAGCGGCTGGCCGGGCCCCTGGCCAGCGTCCGACATCGGCAGGGTCGTCTGATCGGGAGGATGGAGGGCTTGGGCTTTTCGCTCCGCAACGAGGCGGTGCTCCAGACGCTGACCGAGGATGTGCTCAAGTCCAACGAGATCGAAGGCGAAAAGCTGGACCGGGACCAGGTGCGCTCCTCCATCGCCCGGCGACTGGGGCTCGACGTCGGAGGCCTGGTGGCAGTGGACCGGCATGTCGAGGGGGTGGTGGAGATGATGCTCGATGCCACGGTCCATTATGCCGACCCCCTGACCGAAGAGCGGCTCTTTGGATGGCATGCGGCCCTCTTTCCCACCGGCCGCAGCGGGATGCTCAAGATCTCGGTCGGCCGCTGGCGTGAGGTTCAATCCGATCCCATGCAGGTGGTGTCCGGGCCGATCGGCAGGGAGAAGGTGCATTACCAGGCCCCGGAGGCCCAGCGGGTCCCTGGGGAGATGGCTGCTTTCTTGAAGTGGTTTAACGCGCCCCTGGCGATTGACCCGGTCATGGCGGCAGGCCTGGCGCATCTTTGGTTCGTGACGATCCATCCCTTCGAGGACGGCAATGGCCGGATCGCCCGGGCGATCGCCGATATGGCCCTGGCCCGTTCGGAGAACAGCGCCCAGCGTTTTTACAGCATGTCGGCGCAGATTCGCC
The DNA here is from genome assembly GCA_021817825.1 of Deltaproteobacteria bacterium. Taxonomy (GTDB): domain Bacteria; phylum Desulfobacterota; class Syntrophia; order Syntrophales; family UBA5619; genus JAKAFS01. The sequence continues at coordinate 5,945 of JAKAFS010000107.1, forward strand.
TGGAGCGAAATGCCTATTACGAGGTGCTGGAAAGGACGCAGCAGGGCGGCCTGGACATCACGCCTTGGCTGGAATGGTTCCTGGGCTGTCTGGATCGCGCCATCGAAGGCGCGGAAGGGATTCTGGCCGGCATCTTCGAGAAGGCCCGCTTCTGGGAGTCGCAAGCCCAGAAGCCCTTCAACGAGCGGCAGCGGCTGGTCCTCAATCGGCTCTTTGACGGCTTCGAAGGCAAACTGACCTCTTCCAAATGGGCGAAGCTCGCCAAATGTTCACAGGATACGGCTTCCCGGGATATTGACGATCTGGTGAAACGCGGGGTGCTGGTGAAGGAGCCGGGCGGAGGGCGAAGCACGAGTTATGCCCTGGCCATTCACCCCGCGTCGTCAGATTAGCCTATTGACCGTGAATGCATATCATTCACGCTAAGAATAAATGGCGGAAGTGCATGGGAATCGAACCCACCTGGGAGGGGTCTAGCCCCCCACTCCGGATTTGAAGACGAAAATTTAAAATAGGCGATTCCCCATCATAAATTAATCGCTTATGTATCAGACAGTTAGAAAGAGCATTTTGGATCAGGTTTGGTTTTATGGGTTTGCCTTCGGATAGGACGGTTACATTTTAGTTACATCATCCGACCGCCGTTTCCGCTTGTCCCCTTATCCAGCTGTCAATTTAAAAACATCTGTAAATCAGCGCCTTCGTCTTGACCTCCCGATGTTCATGGGGGTGGCGCCAGAGATAAATATAGTCTGACTATCGTGTCTATAGCGTCTATAGACGCCCTGTTCTTAGACTTTTGTTTTTATCAACCTTTACCATGCCTTCAAAAAAGGAGGCGCACATGGAAAGGGTTGGAGAGCAAAAGGAAGACAGGGCAGGAAACCGAACCACCGGCCAGGCAAAATGGACCTTTATGGTCTACATGGCCGGGGACAACAACCTTGACGGCGCGGCCCTCCGGGACATCGCCGAGATGGCACGGGCGGGTTCCACCAAGGACGTCCACATCCTCGTCCAGCTCGACCGGATCGAGGACCAGAAGACCCGGCGCTTCCGGATCACCCCGGGCGGCGGGTTTAAAAAAGACTGCATCGAGACCTTCAGCGAGACCAACACTGGCGATCCGCAAATCCTTTACAGCTTCGTCAAATGGGCGGTGGACAACTACCCGGCCGCGCGTTACGCCCTCATTCTCTGGAACCACGGCAGCGGCTGGTGGGAGGACGCCAAGAGCAGGGCCGCCGGTCCCGCCGACCAGACACCCCGTCGCCATCTCTTCCGCCATCCCGCTCCCCAGGCCCACCGCAGCATCTGCTACGACGACACCTCTGACGGCGACGCCCTGGACAACCGCGAACTAAAGGTCGTCCTTGCCGGGATCTGCACGCTCATCGGCCGGAAGATCGATCTTCTGGGGATGGATGCCTGCCTCATGAACATGGTCGAAGTGGCTTGGCAGCTCCGGGATTCCGTGAACGTCATTGTCGGCTCTGAGATCGAGGAGCCCTTCGACGGCTGGCCCTACGCCGAGATCCTGAACCGACTCGCCAGCCGACCCCGCCAGGATGTCGCCACCTTTGCCCGCTGGATTGTCAAAAGCTACCTCCTCTCCTACAAGGGGAAGGGCGAGACCGTCACTCAGTCGGTCCTTGACCTTGCCCGAATCGGCGATGCGGTGGCGAAGATCGATGCCCTCGCGGGCGTTCTGCTCACCACAGTATCGCCCGCCGCCGCTTTTATCACGAAAGCCTGGCGTCAGAGCCCCCGCTTCTACGACGACAACTACATCGACCTGATCTGCTTTGCCAAGAACCTCAGGAAGAAGGCAGGTGCCGACATCCAGGCCAAGGCAGATGCACTCATCGCTGCGCTCAAGCCGGGCAAGGGTCTCCTGATTCTCAGTCAGGGGAAGATCGGTCCGGAGGTAAACGGCACCTGCGGCCTGTCGATCTACTTCCCCGCGGATCGGCTCAATCCTGCCTACCGGACCCTCGACTTTTGCGGGGACTGCCGGTGGCTCGCGTTTCTGGAGAGGTATCTGGCTTAACCGCCGCCCGCAGCGATGATCCTTCAGCAGACGGCGGCGCACCCAAGAAGGAGGTGATTAAAACATGACGGACAAATCCGAAAGCGGCAGTGACCGCAACCCCGATCGTTACACGGAACTTCTCCTGGAGAGTATCGCGAAACTTTCCACCCAGACGGAGGAGCTCAGTCGGCGCTACGGTGCCCTCGATAAGTCGATCTGTCTCCTCAAACAGGCCTACGAGGCGAGCCTCCAGGCCGACCGCCAGGTGATGGCCGATCTCCTCGCCCAGGTCCGGCGAATCAGCGACATCGTCGAGGAGCTTGCCTGCCGGGAGCACGCCCGGCGAATACGGGACTTCCAGGGCCGCATCGCCGCCCTGGAGGCCTACGTCACC
>JAKAFS010000108.1 GCA_021817825.1 Deltaproteobacteria bacterium
TGCCCTTCTACTACGGCTCCCGGGCCCGGTCGGTGCCCGAATACCTCAAGCTCCGCTTCGACGAGAAGACCCGGGCGGTCAACGCCGTCTCGTTCGCCACGATGACGATCTTCAACTCAGGGATCTCGATGTATGCCCTGGGGACGCTGTTCGGGCTGACCCTCCGGTGGGACTTCCATTTCAGCCTCTGGTTCGCCGCGATCATTGTCCTTGTGTACATCTTCCTCGGCGGACTGACCTCGGCGATCTACAACGAGGTGCTCCAGTTCTTCATGATCGTGCTGGGCTTCCTGCCCTTGGTCGTCCTCATACTGAAAATCACGGCTCTTTCTAAAAGCCACTGTTCTTATGAAATTAGATTCCCCAACCGAAATTTGTATCCATTCCGAGCTTTTCCAAACGTGCCAGATCATCATCAATGAACGGCATGGTTGTCAAATTATTTGTATCGCAGGGCCTATTCGTTTATTGTATAGGATCTGAAAAGAGCAACGGCCGCAGTTTGCGCATATTTTTGACCCCTTCCAGATTCCAAACGGTCTCGATCAGTTTCTCCGAACGTTCCTTTCCCAGCACGGGCGTCATCAGTTCCCGGCTTTTTTCTTCCACTTCCTCCGCCGTCATGGGGTTCTCAGCGGTCCCCCTGCTGATCCCCAATTCCCGCAAGGAGGCCCCATCCTTCGTGACGATCTCGATTACGGCCTGACGGGTTTTTTTCGTCGCCGTGAGATCCGGCTCCTCCACCAACTGAATCCGTTTTTTCACCTCGACCACGTCCGGATCGCTCATCCGTTCAAAGGCATGGGCCGTCTCGAAAGTCAGTCGCCCATCGAGCAGGGTAACGGCCAGGATGTGTTGAAGGTTGATATCGGGCATGCTGCGGTTGTTGATCGTCTGGACGCCCGGCTGCGGCAGCCGGGCGATCACGCTTTTCACGTCTTTGGCCCGAAGCCCGTGCCGGTTCATGAGTTTCAAGAGTCCGTCCAGAGCCGCCTGGATCGGATAACCGACGGAAAATTTCTTCAAGTCCGTGTGCAGGATTTCATAGTCCTGTCCCTGCCCGGCAATCCAAAGCCGGGGGTCCGGCTGCGTGGAGAAAGCGTCGATAAAATTGTCCTCTCCGCTGAAGGAATCCCGGACGCCGCTGAACCCTGCCTGCACCATGATCGCGGCCGTCACGCCGTTCCGCGCCGGCATTCCTCCGAAGACAAAGGCCTTCAGAACATGCTCCTCATCCCGCTTCCAGCAGTTCACCCCCGAGGCCTGCTGGGCGGCATAGGCCAACACGTAGCGAACCGCCTCCTCGTTGAGTCCCGCCAGGGCGGCGGCGGCAGCGGCGGCGCCAAAGGTGCCGCCAATGCCGGGCGTGGCACCGGCCCCCTTCAGCAGATGACCGAGGCCGCCGAGCGCCAGGGGGATGCGACACCCGACATCGTAGCCCGTAACGACGCTCTTGAGGAAACGGGCGCCGTCCGCCCCCTCCCGTTCCGCCATCGCGAGCGCCGCCGGCACGACGGCGCTTCCGGGGTGGACCAGGGTCTTGGTGTGGGAATCATCGGTTTCATCGGCATGGGCCATCATCCCATTGGCAAAGGCGGCCTGGATCGCCGAGGTGACCAGGTTTGCAGAGGCGACCTGGGATTCCTTCTTCCCCCCCTGCTGCCGGACGTACTCGGTTGCCAATTGGCCGGCCTTCAGGTGGGAACCGGAGACCATCGCCGCCAGGGCATCCAGAATATGACACTTCGCTCTCTTCGTCACCCCGGCGGGCAGCGCCGTCTCGGTCGCCCCGGCAATATAGGCGCTCACCTCGGTGATCACATCCCCTGCTGCACTGCGGTTCTTCTGCATCTTCCCACCTCCATTACATTAAGGATCCTGCCGCTGCATCGCCCGGGTCAGCAGGCGGACATCCTCGATCTGCTCCAGCCCGTCGACCAGGTCCATGAGCCTCTTTGCCCCTCTTTGGCCGAGCACCGGATCGGCAAACTGGCGGAATTTTCCCTCCAGAGCGGGTCGGGAGAGCGGCCGCAAGGCGTCGCCCTCGGGGACCTCGACCGTTTCCTTAAAAACGCTGCCGTCGGCGAAGCGAATCTCGACGGTCGCCCCCTGGCCCTGGGGAGCCTTGGCCACCAGCGCCTCGGCAACCACAACCTGCACCTTGCCCGCCAGGGCCAGCACCTCGGGGTCCTGCCAGCGGTTGCCGTGAAACTGCGCCGCCGTGACGTCGCCGTCGAGCAGGGCCATGGCCGTGCAGACCGGCAGGCTGTGGTCCGCCGTTCCGCGGCTTTGCGGGCGATACTTCTCCCGGTCGGCCAAGCCGCGTTTGAGCACTGTGGGGGTGGTCTCGACAACGATTTCCCGAATGGCATCAATCCGCCCCTTGACCTGGGGGGCGAGATTGACGGCAGCCTCGGTCGAGCTCTGGAGGTTGCCTTGCAGGGGAAACCGCTTCAGGCCGACCTCGGTAAGCCGGTAGCGCGTGGGATCGAGGTCGACAGCGACGTCCGTCTGGATCGGCTGGATGTGGCCGATCAGCCATTCGAGGGTGGAGCTGGGTCCGGTGAGGCCTCCGGCGGCGAGCCGGGTGTCGAAGAGGCTGTCCATGGCCGTGCGGGCCGGGGCGAGCGCCTTCATCATACTGATCGTGCCGCTGTTCATGGCCAGCGACGTGAGCTGATGACTGCCCGAGATCCCCACGGCATGGGCCATCTGTTCGGGCGTCAGCCGCCAGGCCTTGCCTGCCGCAAGCGGGATCGCAAAGGCGCCGTGGCTCAGGGAATGGAAGCCCCGTGCGGCCCAGGAGAAGGCGTCGTTGAGCCGCAAGTCCACCTCGTAGCCGACGACCATCGCCTCGATCAGGTCCCGGCCGCTGCGCCGCGTCTCTTCGCAACAGGCCAGGGCCGCCGGGAGAACTTCGCTGGGGTGCGACGGGTCGTAGCCGAAGTAGGTGTCGTTGAGGTCGAGTTCGCGGATCAGGATGCCGTTGACCAGAGCGGCCCCTTCGGCGGCGATCGGCCGCTTGCCGCCGATGAGGGTCGCGGCGTCGCCGGAGCCGAAGGACTTGCGAAAGGTTTCTTCGGCGATCGTCGCCGCCGCGGTGCCGACGGCGCCGAAACCGCAGGCCAGCGTGTCGAGAAGCAGCCTTTTGCAGGCCGCGACCACCTCCCTGGGCAGATCACGGTAACGGATGTCGGCGGCGTATCGGGACAGACGCCCTTCCAGAGGGAGCCGGGAATTCTCCGGCGCCTCGGCCGCCGGTTGCAGGTCGGCAGGAGGAGAGGGGGAAGGCGTTCCTGACTGCTTCATTTGCGACCTCCTTCCTTGATCGGTCGGTGTGAATCAGGCCGTTCATGCCTCGGCGACAAGGGCAGCGGTCACCCTTTTCCCGTGCTTTCCCGCCCGCTTATTTCCGAAAAAACCCGGACCTCAACGCCTGCCTGCGTCTTTTTCCTTCATGATCCGCACAAAGTTGTCCCAAGGGCGATCGACATCGAAGTTTTCGATCTCGTTGTAGTCGATCTCCTTCTGGTCGAGAGGGATGATCTTCCCGGCGCCGAGCCGCAGCGCGTCCATCTGCACTGTGGCATTGATATTGATGTAGACGGCCCGGACCACCGCCCGGCGGATCGAATCGCCGACGATGTCGTGGCCATGGCCCCGCAGGATCACGGCCGGGGCAGCGCCCAGGACCTTCGCCAGCGCGGCCGCATGTTCCCGGCTCCGCACCTGGACCCCGCGCTTCTCGGCAGCCGGTCCCCAGGCGTCGCGGATCTCGAAGACCGGGGTTTGGGGCGGCAGGAAGCCCGCCTGAGCGATCACCGGCTGCAAGGGGACGCCGGCGACGCCGAAGGGAAGCACCGCCATCGCATGGCTGTGAATCACGCATTCGACATCGGGCCTGGCCTTGTAGGTCTCGCTGTGGATGTAGCGCTCGCCGTTGGGCCGCGGGGCATGGGGATCGATCCTTTCGCCGGTCTCCACGCTGATGGCGATGATGTCCTCCAACTGCACCAGGGCCGGCGGCATGGCCCGGGGCATGAAGAAGGTCTTAGGATTAGAGGCCGACCGGACGCTGATGTGGCCGAAACTGTCGAGAACCTCCCGGTCGACGAGCAGATGCGAGGCGATGACCAATTCCGCCTTCCGGGCCTCGTCCGTATCGGCGGGCTTGTGGGCCGCTGTTTTCTCCATCAAACACCTCTCCTTCCGTCCAAAATTCGCCGCCTCTTTTTGTCCCCGGCCGGCGAACGCCTCCCCCTCAAAGCCCTTGCACCCATGCCGATCGAAAACCTGGAAGGCAGGTCATTCACTCATTCCGCAACCATCGGCCATCCAGAGGAGTCCCAGCGTCTTGAGCTTCTCCTGCCGGGGAAGGCCGTTTTCGTCCCAACCACGATACTCGTAGTACTCGGCCAGCATCGCCGGCAGATCCGGAAGATGGTCGGCGGCGCCTCCCGTGCCTCGCTTCAGGGTCAAAAACCGCGCCGGGAGAACGTCGTCCTTCCCGGTGATCCCGCAACGAACATTGTACATCCGCTTGAGGTTGGAGATCCGCTCCCCCTTCGCCATGTACTCCCGGGGAGTCAGCGAGGCACCCGTCACGAAAGAGACCCACTCCAGGATCTTGGCCAGCGGCATCCAGGCGATGAATTTGCAGATCTTGAGGGCTTCCACCATCTCCATGTAATCCTGCATCTTCGCGGTCATGATCCCCTTTCCTCGGGATGCGAAGCGATCCTGAACGGCGTCATACCCCAGAGCGGGCATCGTCATTCCTTTTTCGAGCAGATGGCTCACGGCCCAATGGGAAGCGCCGATCCTCGATGTGGCATAACCCACGGCCAGGCTGGTAAAGGCCCGCGGATCGTGCATGGGCGGTTCCATCCCCTTGACGTGGATGGCATAGGCCGCGGTCCCCTTTCCGATCCTGTCGGCGGCGATCCGGGACCCCTCGGAAAGCAGTGCGCCGATCCCTTCCCTTTTGCCCAGCTTGTGGAGGAGCTGGATCAGGGCGCCGCCGTCCCCCCATTTCAGGTCGATGCCGTCCAGATCCGCCCGCGTCAAGGCGCCGTTTTCATAAGCCTCCATGGCAAAGGCGATCACGCCTCCGGTGGAGATCGTGTCCAGGCCGTACCGATTGCAAAGTTCATTGGCCTTGACGACGGCGTGAAGATCATCGACGAGGCACAGCGACCCCAAGGCCGCCAGGGTTTCGTACTCCGGTCCGCCGCCGGCTGTGGGCCCATAGGGGCTGCCGGCCGCATCGACGACCCGGCCGCAGCCGATGACGCAATTGCTGCAGGCAAACCGCCCGGAAAGCATCGACGCCGCCAAGACCTGGCCGTTGATCTTCGCCGCCCCCTCTGCCCAGCTCCCGAGCCGCCAGTTCTTGATCGGCAAATCGCCGATCGCTTCGGTCTGGACCACGTGACCGGCAGTGCCGAATTCCCTTAAGAATTTTCCCTTTTCCAGGATCTGCGGCAGGATCTCCTTGACCGATTTCCGGAAAGGGTCATCGGCGGGCAGCGACTCCTTTTTGCCGGCCGTCACGGCGATCGCCTTCAGCCGCTTCGACCCCATGACCGCCCCGAGCCCGCCCCTCCCGGCGGCCCGGCCGTGTTCGGCATCGGACATGATCGCGGCGATTCTCGCGAGCCTTTCGCCCGCGGGCCCGATACAGCTGACCACGGTCCGGGGATCGGTCTCGCCTTTGATCAGGCGGTCGGTTTCAAAACAGTCCTTTCCCCAGAGGTGGCCGGCATCCCGGATCTCCAGCTTCTCGGGCGTCAGCAGGAGATAGACCGGCGCCGGGGACTGACCGGTGACGATGATCCCCTCATAGCCGGTTCTTTTGAACGCCGTTCCCCAGGACCCGCCGACGTCGCATTCGCCGTAAATCCCGGTCAACGGTGACTTGGCAACCACGGCATGGCGGCCCGACAGGGGAACCGGCGAGCCGGTAAAGGTCCCGGCCATGAAGATCAGACGATTTTCCGCGCCCAGGGGATCGGTCGCGGCCGACGTCTCATCGCAGAGGATTTTTGCCGCGATCCCGCTGCCGCCCATATAGAGACTCAGGTCTTCCTGCCCGATCTCTTCGCTGGCGATTTTCCGGTGGGTCAAATCGATCCTTAAGACTCTCCATTGGCCTTGCTTTTTCATTCAATGACTCCCGGCATGGATTATGTTTACCGCCGAACGCCCGGACGATCGCCGCCGCAAGGCGACTGCTCTCGCTCGGACGGATTCACGACGCTGCATCGGTCGTAACCGTCACGCCTCCAGCTGCGTCATCTGGTTGGCCGCGATCTGAACGGTGATATGGGAGAAGGTCGAATCCGGGGTCGCCCCATGCCAGTGTTTCTCGCCGGCCGGGATGAAAATCGCGTCTCCCACCGTGACTTCCCGTTTTTCGCCATCGGTCATGACGAGGCCCTTTCCTTCGGTCACGATCAGAATCTGATCCCCGGAATGGGTGTGCCACTTGTTTCTCACCCCGCGGCCGAAATTGACGATGCCGATCCTCAGGTCTTTGCCTTCGCCGAAGAATGATTGATCGGTGACATCGGGACTCGTGAACAGCGGGGTCACATGGGCTTTCTTGGGAACTTCGCTCAGTTTCAGGATTTCCATCTGTCTCTCCATGGTCCGGGGAAGGCAAAGAGTCAAAAATTCACTTTGGAACTTATCCCTTGCGCTGGTAGCGCCTCAGGACGAACTGCATTCGATCGCTCGTCAGGGTGTCCATCTTGCGCTGCCGGGGCGTGGCGATCGCCTCCTGCCAGGCCGCGGACGCCGGGACCTCCGGATGGCTCAGGTGATAGGTCGCGACGTACTGGCGGGGCCCGGAGAGGGTCCGGAAGCGCCGGGCGCAGAGCACCCCCGGAACGGCCCTCAGCCGGGGAATATGTTCTTCATTGTACCAGGCGTTGAATTCGGATTCCGCCTCGGGCAGGACATTCGTCGCCGCGATCAGCAACCCTTCTGCATCCTGAGGTCCCGCCTCATGCCCGGGCAGGAGCTGCTCGGCGGCGAACCGCCCCAGGTTCTCGCAGAGGCCGATGACGCGCCGCGACCAGGGGGACATGTTATTTCCGACCACGGCCAGGTAGGGCGGGCTCGAAAGGACAGCGGCGCTCTCAAGTTCAAAGGTGACCACCGAGACCTTCGGATCGTCGGCGCCGAGCCAGCGCACGATATCGAGAAATCCGGGAATCGCCTGCCGCTGAGGAATATGCTCGTAGTCATACCAGTCGTTGAATTCATCCTCCGGAACGCTGCGATAGTTGAACCCTGCGATCAGGAGGCCCATCGGTTTTGTCATGTTTTTCTCCTTGTTTCCGCCCGCACGCCCGCCAGGGCCGGCAGATTAAGCTCTGTCCGGGGGCCTGGCGACAGGCCCCCGGACAGAGGCGATCATTTCATCGTCGCCGGCAGCCAGGTGACGACTTCGGGGAAAACCATGGTGATGATGATCGTGATGATCGTGGCGATCATCAGGACGCTTGTCCCGGTAAAGACCTTGACCAGTTCCACCTTCGCCGTGGCGCTGACGATAAAGGCGGTCATCCCCACGGGCGGGAAGACCAGTCCCATGGACACCATCAGCATGGAAACGACGCCGAACCAGACGGGATCGAACCCCAGGCTGGTGATGAGCGGAAAGGTCAGTTGCAGGGTGAGCAGCAAAAGCGGGATCTCGTCCATGAACATGCTGATGATGAAGTAGCCGATGACGATGCCGGCCATCACGACCCAGCGGTTGAGGTGCATCTCGGCGATGACGACGACCAACTGCTGAGGCACCCGGCTCATGGCCATGAAGTAGCCGAAGATGGTCGCGCCGATCAGGATCATGAAGATCATGGTGGAGGTGCGCAGCGTCTTCTTGAGCGCCTCCAGGGTGCCGGCCCAGGTCAAACGGCCGAAGAGCGCCCCGATCACGCCGGCCATGAAGGCGCCGATGGCGCCTGTTTCGGTAGGCGTGACGATGCCCGTATAGAGGAGAATGATGATGACGAAGATCAATAAAAGGCTGGGCCAGATGGCCCGGGCGCTGGCCCACCGCTCCTTCCAGGAAACGGAAAGGGTCGCCGGGGCATCCTGAGGCCGGATGCGCACCCAGGTCAAGATGGCCAGGACCAGGAAGAAACCGACGATGCCGGCAGGAACGATGCCCGCAATCAGCAGTTTGCCGATCGAGGTCTGGGTGGTGATCCCGTAGACGACCATGCCGACGCTCGGCGGAATCAGGATGTCCAGCGTGGCGCCGATGCCCACGGGGCCGGCGGCCAGTTGTTCCGAATAGCCGTGGCGCCGCATTTCCGGGTAGGCGATCGCCG